>NZ_JNGB01000011.1:0-133961 GCF_001029355.1 Robinsoniella sp. RHS | reverse complement strand
TTAATGATTTCATCTGATTTGAAAGAAACATTTGTAGAAATCTCCTTATACTCAAAGTCGATATTTGACAATACGAATAATGAAAAAAATTGGTAATAAATAGTAAAATTATAATAGAAATATTGCTTTTTATGGTAGTAAACGAAATGATTCTCTTCAACAGATTCTATTTATTAATAATATTTGTCATGTTGTATGAATACTAGGTTATACATTTTTGTAAACATAAAGCACTTATTGAATGCTAATCGCTGGAGGGACACGTTAGTTTTTAGTAAGGAACATACAGAAAAAACGAGGTAGCTTGTCTGTTAAGATTAGTGAAAGGGCGAAGCTATGACTTCTGTAAGGTGTCAAGAATGTATTGGTACGTACTATATGTTAAAACAGGTAGGGAACGTAAGGTTGAAAAGTTTTTAAAAAAAAGGTTAGATATAGAATCGTTTGTACCATTAATTGAATTGGCTTTTAAGAAAATGGGAGTAGTTAGAAAGGAATATAAGCCCTTATTTCCGGGTTACATATTTATTAAATCTGAGATGCTATGCTGTGAATTTTTAACTACAATAACACCTATAATATATGACTTACAAGATATAATTAAAATATTGAGATATTCAGATGAAGAATTTGCAATGCGAGAATCAGAAAAACAGATTCTAATGAGCCTATGTAATAACTCCCATTGTATTGAAAGCTCATCTGGTATCAAAGTAGGAAATAAAATTCACATAATTAATGGTCCACTAAAAGGTTTCGAGAGTGTTGTAAGAAAGATAAATAGACATAAAAGGCAAGCATGGATTGAGATAGAATTTATGGGAGAAAAAAGGTTAATTAGCGTATCGCTGGAGGTGGTTGAAAAGTATCAGATAAAACAAATGTATAGAGAACGAAAGTAAGCGTCAAATAATAAATAGTGGCAGTAAAAACTGGTTATTCTCTGGCAGCCCTGCCGGTGCTACAGCAAGTATTGGAATATACAACCTAATTGAAACTGCCAAAGCAAACGGTATCAATCCGAATAAATATATCTAGTTCATTTTAAGCGACATCCCTGGTATCACATTCATGGAATATCCTGAGTTTCTGGAAGACTACATGCTATGGGATCCACTTATACAACAAATATGCCGATAGCTATTTTCTTATAATATCAGGAAAATAGCTGTTTTCATATCCCCTATCTTATTTGACGCTTACGAACGAAGCAGTTTACTTGATAAAAAATTGAGGTACAATAAGTTGGGATATCATACTTACATAAGTATGTTATCCCAACTTATTGTACCTTTATTATTAGATTTCCGAGGGAAACCAGAGTGAGATTCAAAGATATTAAAAGTCCGTTTTTACAAGTACGAATTCCTTTATATATTCATTGTAAAAGTAGGATTGTTTTAATAGCAGAGATGCCATTCGAATTGATTAGACAATTATCATAAGGAGGAATGTTCTCGTATTGAAAAGGATATAAGCTTTTTGAAAATGTATATCTGGGTCGAATGTATCACCTGAAAACAGCTCACGATACCGTATAACGGAATTAAAGAGATGGTCAAGTCAGCCTTCAAAAGATAATGAACTGGGATAATTTAGCGTTTTAAGATTAGGACGGAAATCCTGTTTAAAGCGGGTGTTTATAGAAGTATTCGAAACTTTAATAAAACTACATAGTTCCCGGAGGTGTCTGTAATAGCGAAGAAAAATAAGAGGTAGGGTCCCGTAGGGATAGAAAAAATGCTTTGAATAATAAGGACACATAAAAGGGAATGATATTATCAAAGTCAATGTGAGAGTGGAGAAAGTTTAAAAATTGAAGTTTGTTTGATGCATAAATACTTTGGTAATCTGAAAAAATAGTTGCGAATTATGATGTTCGCAAACACCTATATATATTGTGAATAGGAGTTTGAATATTGGGGCAGAAAACTATAAAAAAATGGATAGGAGTAGAGAATCAATTATAAGGAGAAAACGCTGAAGTAGAATTAGTGAATGGAATACATATGACAATGTGTAGATATAGGTTAAACAAACAGTTCGAAATACCTTAGCATTCTATGAGCAGACTATTTAAGTAATGCAAGGTGAATTGAGTCTTACCGCGGATGATGAGCAGTTTGAGATGACGCGAGGAGATGTTTGGGTAATATTAAGTAACACTAAACACGCTGCTGAAGTTACTGGTATTCCATTTGAGACAATAGAATCTTATTATCCAAAGAGGTCTGATTTATTAATAATCTAAAAGAATAATTGTAGAGGAGAGAAAGAATGGAAGATAATACAACAAGTATAAAGTATATGGATTACTTTATTCCACCAAATACTATTGAAGTTGATGAAATACTCTATTCAAGTAGAGGCAGTCCCGTAATGATAGGGGGAGACTATGTTGAGTTTGTACAGCAGTTTAAGGAGCATAGTCGAATAAAAATAGTATCCGCATTTAGTTCCAAGGATAATTTGGCAAGAAAATATCCAATATGATAGATAAGTTATTTGAAAATACTGGGATTAAACCATTAGAGATTAGCTACCTAATATGTGAGAACCCAGTCTTAATGGAAGGAAACATCTCAGTTGTGCACTATATTCATAGAAAGTTCAAATTAGAAGATGCTGTGATTATACATAAGTGGGATTTGATTGAAGATTGCCGTAAAAACAGAGTATATATCATTGCCCTGGTAAGTTTTGGGATTGGTATCACTGCCGTTTTACTTGGTGTTATAGCATCAATGCTGCCGATATTTTGCTTGTTCATAGCCGTATGGACGATTACTGGAATAGCGATACCACTTTATAATACGCCGGTAACGGTTATGCTTCAGGAAAAAGTCAAGGAGGATTTTCGGGGCAGGGTATTTGGTGTTCTTAACATGATATCAAGTTCAGTAATGTCGATGGGAATGTGTTGGTGTTTACCTATTTTCAGATCCTGTCTCCATTCAATAGCTGCTTATTGGGAAAGGAGTTTTAATCATAATTCAGAGCTGTGTCTTCCTTGCAAGTAAAGAAATTGTTGTTAACGGTATTTCAATGATACAGAATTAAAGAGCGTTGGAAATACATAAAGGAGTAGTGTGAAAGAAAGTAGAGGACAGCCTAAAAATGGCGCACTTATCTAAGCTGTCAGTAAGTGGCAACTTTTTAAAGGTGTTTATTTAAGAAAACAATTAAGAAGCTATTGCTTCTAGTAGAGGATATAATCCCTCGCGTTGCAATAGTTTCATGGCTTGCTTGATAGCTTTTGCTTTTATTTTTCCATTAAAGCTTCAGGCATATCGACTTTATACAAATCGCTTGGGTTCCATGCTTCTACAGTTGATAACATCTGGTAAATTGCAGTCAGAATCATCCGGGCGATTGCAACAATGGCTCTATTCTTGCCACGGCGAGCCATATCAATACCTATTTCGGATATGATAGTGATTGCACTATCACGTTTAACACCCGGAATAGTCATAAAAAACTGGATAGCATTTTCATAATCAGAATCAGAAGAAATCAAACTTTCTATTTCACGGTCTATATCATAATTTCAGCTGTGATATAATCCATATGTGCACGGACGAGGTGCATAAGATATTTTTGGGAATCAGTCATCTGATATCCTTCAATGGATTACATCTTTTTTAGATTTGAGAGACCTAAGAAGTTTGGATGCTATTTTTTCATGATTAATCGAACTGCCAGACTGTTCAATCAGATAGTCAATAATAGATGTGGATGACTTCCCAAAGATATCGGATACAACAGAATCTAGTGCGACATTACAGACAGTAAGCGCATTCTGATATCAATTCTTTTCGCTGAAACGGCAGGAAACGAGTTTATAGCGATACCTTGTGAACCCGCGTAAAATACGGATTTTTTACAAGGAATGTAACTGTCTTTTACGAGTCCGAGACGGAACAAATCTCCAATCCATTTAGAATCTTTGTTGTCTTCCTTGTTACCTTTTACAGCTTTTATCCATTTGGGGTTTGCGATAGTAACATTGATTTCATTCTCTAAAAGATTAAACACGGGAATCCAATATTTCCCGGTAGATTCCATGCAAAGGTCAAGACAGTCATTGTCAAGAAGCCATTGCTTGAACTCAAGAATGGAATTGCTAAAGGTGGAATAACGTTTTTTCTGATAAGAAGGTTCGATACCACCAGTAGTAGTGATGATCGTGGCAACGAGAAAAGATTTGTGAACATCGACGTCACAACAGGTTTTGTAAGTAACTTTCATAGTGAGACTCCTTTCAAAAAAAAGATAAGAAGCCATTGACTGAACTGCCACACAATTTAACCAAGGCGTTAAAACAATTCTTAGTGTACGGACTCGTAGTACTATTTATTTGTGCTTGAAAAGGCAGAACTTACACTGATTAATATGCTGTCTAAAACGAAAAAAATTTACAACTCCTCTTCCCGTGCTTTGTAGTGTAGCTTCTTGAAGCTATTATCTCATGGAGTAGAGGTTTTGCAAATCTTTCATTATTATTTGTGCCGCGCCCGAAGGCGCGCGGAATGGAGATTAATATGAATAAGCTTTGGAACAAAAGACCGGTTTTAGTCGCTGGCCCATGTGCTGTAGAAAACGAGGAAATGCTGGATGAAACAGTTAAGTTTTTAGTGGAAAGAGGAGTACAGTTTATCCGGGCGGGATCATTTAAGCCTCGCACGTCACCTCATGATTTTCAGGGAATGGGGATGGAAGGACTCACTATTCTGGATAGGATCCGGAAAAAGTACAATGTAAAAATTGTTTCTGAAATTGTTGATACTTGCCATATTGATACGATGAAAGAATATGTTGATATCTTTCAGATAGGTTCACGAAATATGCAGAATTTCGAGCTGTTAAAGAAAATAGGCAAAACGTCTGTACCAGTATTATTAAAAAGGGGCATGTGTTCAACAGTTAACGAGTTTATTAGTGCTGCGGACTATATTCTTTGCGGTGGCAATAAGAATGTTATTTTATGCGAAAGAGGAATTAGAACGTTTGAAACAGCGGTACGGAATACATTAGATCTGTCCTGCGTTGCGATCATTAAGAAGGAAACAAACCTTCCCATCATTGCAGATTTAAGTCATTCTCTTGGCAGAAAAGATATTGCAGCTAAGATGGCAAAGGCAGCATTAGCCTGTGGCTCAGATGGCATTATGGTAGAAGTGCACCCGAATCCGGAAGAAGCGTTATCAGATTCAAGGCAGCAAATGAATTTTCAAGAATTCGACCAGTTCTGTGAGGAATTGAATGAATACAATAGATCTGCAAGTAAAAGCTGAGGTGGTATTATTGAGTGAGAAAGGTAGAAGAGTAGTAGTTACAGGACTAGGTATGGTTAGCTGTCTGGGCACGGATACCGATATTTTTTTCGATAAATTATGCAGCGGAGTGGATGCCACTTCACCCATTACTTCCTTCCAGACCAATGGATTGAAAAAAAAATTTGCTGTCCAGATAAAAGATGATATTCCGATAATGGATAAATGGAAACATTATTACCGAACAATGCAGTTTTGCCTGGTAGCCGCCCACAATGCTCTTCAGGATGCGCATATTCCAGTAGATACAAATAAAAACGAAATGGCGGTTAGCATGGGAACTATGTTCGGACAAATACCGGACATTCAAAATGAATTGTGTAAAAGTGGGACTAGAGATTATCGGCAGTTGTACGACAATCACATAAGAGAATTCGAATATAGTTCAATTGCTGACTCGCTGGCATACGAATTCAGAATTACCGGTTTGCGTAATACAGTTGCAATAGATTGTGCATCAAGTACGGCAGCAATTGGCATGGCGTATCGTTGGATTAAAAGTGGGAGGACAGAAATTGTATTATGTGGAGGTATAGATACCTTTAGCATTTTAAGCCATCATATTATGTCTTCGATGCGATTGATTAGCGCTGATAAAGCCCGGCCATTTGATGCGTGTAGAAAAGGATTTTTATTTGGTGAAGGTTCCGGTATGCTTATACTTGAGTCTGAAGAAAATGCCTTGAAGCGGGGCGTGAAAATACACTGTGAGGTATTAGGGTATGGATGTTCCTGTGATGCGGGTGATTTAAACCTACCGGATGAGAATGGCAAAGGATTGAGTAAGGCGATGGAAGAAGCAATATCTGAATCTTGCCTTCAAAAGAAGGACATTGGGTATATAAATGCGTATGGGGTTGGAGCAAAGGCTACCGATATGTCAGAGATTAAATCAATCAGAAACACATTTTCTAAGGAATTATCTACACTTTACGTAAGTTCTACTAAAGGTTCAATTGGACATACTTCAGGGGCATCAGGGGCAATTGATGCGATTACTTCAATTTTAGTTTTGAAAAACAGGAAAATCCCTCCCACAGTTAACTATGAGGAGAACAATGATATTGCAGATGTTCAGGTTGTTTGCCAAAAGCCGGCTAAATTTGATGGTTTTGCTGCAATATCAAATTCTATAACTTTCGGCGGAATTAATACAAGTATTTTACTAGGGAAGTATGCAAAATGAGTGAAAGAGTAGCAATAACCGGTTTCGGAATAGTAGTTGAGAGCAATAATGAAAGTGATTTGTTTCATTCTCTCATAAAAAAGAAGCAAGGGAATTTTATTAACATTTCCGATATAGAAGACCAACTCAAAAAGATGAAAGTCAGATATATGGGAATCAATAGATATGGTCAAATGGGAGTGTGCGCAGCGCACTTGGCCTGGAATGACGCAAATCAACCCTTTGATGCGATAAAACACGGACAATGGGGTGTTATGGTGGGTACTGCCTTTGGAGAAGGTACCGGACTTCATACAAATATATGCAGTACATTTATGGAGCAAGGCCCTGAATGGATGTTACCCCGCACAGTAATGAATAAAAGTCATAAAACTATTGCAGATATTGTGTCTATCGAACTGAACCTGAATGGATCGAGTCTGACATTATTATCAGATAGAACAGCTTCGGGTTTAGCCATACTAAATGCTTTCGATGATATTAGAAGTGGATTTCAAAAAGGAGCAGTTATTGTGGGTGCAGAATATATTGACCAGCATTTGATGAATTCTGCTGAAGCATTAAGAATAAACAACGGTAATCGATTGGCAAGCGGGGCATTTTCCATCATACTGCAAGAGGCTAGCAGTATTGATACATCAAATGTAATCGCATACATAAAATCGGTTGAACAAATGAGTGGATGCAGCGGGCCGCTATCTTTGGCTTCTGATAATTTATTCAGTAATATTACGATGAGTATAAATAAATCTATTGAAAATGCTGAAATTATAGCGGACGATATAGATTATATAATTGTTTCAAAATTAGGTACTCCACAAGTTGACGAATGTTTTGAAAAAGCCTGTAGGGATATATTTAATAAATCTATTCCTGTCATTTGTACAACAAATGCTGGGGGAGACTTTTTGGGTGCTAACTCAGTTCTGGGGACAATTTTGGGGACACTGCAATCGAAGGAGCAGATTTCCAAAGGTGAAGATTGCAGGTATGGTATCATAATATCTTATGGCTATTCCGATCAGGTTTGGTCTTCGATATTAGAGCATTAACTAAATATTTGCAAACTATTAATTTATAAGTGGAAGGAGTAATAGGAATGTATGAAAGAAAAGAAATATATTCTATTATCAGAAACATTTTAAGAACCCTATTTGGTGATGACTATACAGAGTGTGATTTTGATTCCATTGGAGAAAATGATAGGATTGATGACTTGTTTGAAGTGAACTCAATTATGGCCATTCAGATTATTGTATGCTTTGAAAATGAAATGGAATTTGAGTTAGAAGACGAGGATCTAACCCAGGAAACAGTTACTTCATTAAAAAACTTGGCCGAATGTTATTACCAGAGAAAAGGCAATAAGGAACTAACGTAAGTTTCTCACAGCCTTTATTTTCACTATGGAGGGTTCAGAATGCAAACACTGAAAAATCATATTGCTTTAGTTACGGGTGCTTCAGGAGGAATAGGAAGTACAACTGCAAAATTATTAGCTTCCTTGGGAGCAGACATATATGTGCATTATCACAAAAATAAAGACCAGGCACTGAAAACGGTTCGGGAAATAGAAGCATTGGGACAAAAAGCTTATTTAATACCTGCTGATCTATCTAATCATCAACAAATAAAAGGAATGTTTAAGATTATCAGAGAAAAAACGGGTGCTCTTGACATCTTAGTGAATAATGCCGGTATGAGTAAAACAAGTTATATTAAGTTTTTATCTGAAGAATTATGGGATGCGTTGATTGACACTAACCTCAAAAGTTCTTATTTATGCTCTAAGTATGCTATTGGATTGTTATGTAAATCAAAGAATGCCAGTATCGTCAATGTAGCGTCCTTTGCCGCCATGAAGGCATTAGTCGGTGAAGTAGGTTATAGTGTGTCCAAAGCGGGAATGATTTCGATGACAAAAACAATGGCAAAAGAAGTTGGCCGGTTGAATATACGTGTAAATGCTGTTGCGCCTGGCCCGGTTAGAACCAATATGTCTCCATTAAATGATGAAAAGGAAAAGGAACTTAAAAACCTGACACCGTTAATGCGGGTAGGCGAACCGGAGGATGTTGCCAATGTGATAGCATTTTTTTGCCAGCCCGCATTAAACTTTCTGACAGGTCAGGCTTTAGTTATTGATGGGGGATTATCTTTATAAGCCATATAAATTCATCCGGTGTATATAAGTAATTATCTTAAAAGGAGGGATTCAAAATAAATAAGCTAGATGTCGTTAAAAGTATAAAAAATATCATTATTAAATCGATGGGTTTAGAAATTCAACCGTCACAAATTGTGGGAGAGGACTTGATTGAGGAACTTGGAATCAATTCAGTAGATGCCTTGGAAATTTTCGTTTGGATTGAAAACATATTTGAGATACAGATTGCTGATGATGAGCTGAATGCAAATCTATTAGGCTCGATTGAATATTTGGCAGAGTATATTTCAAGTAAGAAAAATTAGGAGTTAAATATGAATGAATCATCAGCAACAGGCTGCCTCGTTTCAAAAGTAAATATCGAAGGTATACCTATTATATTAATTGAGAATTTAATTACAGCAGTAAAACCAATAGTTTTCATTTTTCATAAATTGCTTATGCGTAAGGAAGATCAATTACCTTTAGGATATAACCTCGCAAGCAGAGGCTTTTTTTGTGTTCTAATGGATATGCATGGCCACGGAGAGCGGGAAATAAGCTTTGATAAAATGATGAAGTATGAGTTTAATGATATGTTTGTGGATATTTACAAGACAGCGGAAGACATACATCCAGTTATAGCGTTTTTAAAAGCCAATTATGCCGGTAAGCTAGACTTCGATAACATGAATTGTGTAGGCGCATCCATAGGGGGAAGTATAGCAGCTGTGACCGGTTATTTAAGAGATGATATAAAAAATATTGTTTCTATGGTAGCGATACCATGCAATTGGGAAAATTCCATGAATGCAGATTCGTTTCGGACATTTAAGTTTTTTGCCAAATCAAAACAAATTATTGATTATGAGAGAATGAAATCTGACATGCAGAAATATGAACCGTTAAAACATTACCGTGCGGGAAATTTTTCTCATAAAAACATGTTTTTTTTAAATGGACAGCTTGACACAGCGATGCCTGTTGAAACGGCATATCAAAGTTATCAAAAGCTAAAAAATATCTTAGGGCCTCAACATAATATTCGATTTAAAAAATACCCCAGAGTTGGACATGAGATTTCAAATGGTATGTTAATTGATTTGTTTGATTGGTTAAAGGAAAAAAATGAGAGATGGATTGAAGGTGTACAATGATTGTTGTTTTGGGATTAGGAGGCTCAAATCATGATTTTTCCTCTTGTATTGTCAAAGACGGAATCATTTTGAGCATGATCGAAGATGAACGGATTACAAGGAATAAATATGGAATCGGATTGGGAATAGAACTTGGAAAAGGATATTCCCGAAAGTATTGTTTGAATGAAGCTAACGTAACCTTAGAAGAGGTTGATTTAATCGTTGCGAATGACATAATTTCCAAGCTGATGTATTCAAGGATGAAGAAAGAAGTTGTTTTAATTAATCATCATTTGTCCCATATCGCCAGTGCCTTTTATCCCTCCGAATTTCAAGAAGCAGCCATATTGGTCGTAGATTCTGTCGGAAGTAAGATAGAGGGCAAAAGAGGTGATCAATATGAATCTATATCATTTGCAAACGGCAAAGGAAATAAGATAGAAATTTTGGATAAGCAATATGGGTATAATCTGTCAGGTACTGATTACGTAGAAAACTCTTTAGGTATTTTTTACTCTATTATTACGCAAATTATTGGATTTAATGAGCATGAAGAAGGCAAAACTATGGGACTGGCTCCTTATGGTACAGATACATACTATCAAATGTTAAAAAAACATATTAGATTCATTGGAGATGGCAAGATCGAGATGACGTCGGATGATATTAATGAATTGCTGGGATATAGAGATTTTATCAATTCACACTTAGATGAAGACAAAAAAAACAGTGTCAGAGCTGATTTTGCTTATGCTTGTCAGTGTATTCTTGAGGAAGCCATGTTATACCTGGTACGCCACCTGTATAAACTAACTAAATGTGATAACCTATGCATTACTGGCGGGGTCGGACTCAATAGCGTTGCAAACTATAAAATATATAAGCAAGGGCCTTTCAAAAACATATTTATCCAGCCCGCAGCAGGGGATAACGGTACCGGAATTGGCAGCGCGCTATATGGTTATTATGGCATATTGAATAACAAAAGAATTATTTGACAATTAACCATTTATGTATAACACTTTAGAAAAAATCGAGGAATTTATCAATGAAAATGCTTATATTCGGAATTGATGGAGCATCATACGATCTAGTCAATAAACTTATTAAAGAGGACAAACTCCCCACCATAAAAAGATTATCCGAATCAGGTTTGTTTGGTATATTAAATGCAACAACCCCACCCCATACAGCGCTTGGCTGGCCAACTGCATTCACTGGGGTAAACCCTGGGAAACATGGCATCTATCAATTCTGGGATACTCAGGCAATCGATTATGCCGGAAAATTTATGGAAAGTAAAGATCTGGCAGTACCCACCGTTTGGAGTTTGCTGAATAGATATGGGTTCAAGACGGGTATGATCAATATTCCAATGACCCATCCACCGACAGAAGTGGATGGGTTCATGATATCCTGGCCTCTTTCAAATACTCTGAAATATTCCTATCCGGAAGACTTATTAATAGAAATTGCGAAGAATGGCGGTCATGTAGCCAATGATTTGACAACAATGTGTGATGGAAAATCCGAGTATTTGGATAAAGTTGGAAAGTTCATTTCAAAGAAGGTAAAAACAATTCAATACCTTATTAAGAACAATGACTGTGATTTTTTCTGGGTTGTATTTACTGAAGTCGATAGAGTATCCCATATGTTCTGGCAATATATGGATGAAAGCAGCCCTGAATACAGGGCAGATGTTGATGATAAAATGAAAACAGCAGTGGAAGATACATATATAATGATTGATCAGGCATTAAAAGAAACCATCGAGTCGCTACCATCGGATACTTCTCTGATGGTTATTTCAGATCACGGTTCCGGGGTTGGGAAAATGGATTTCTATGTTCCATCGTATTTATATGAAAAAGGGTATCTTAAGCTGCTGAAAGTCAATAAAGATGAAAAACAGTGGAGTGAATCGACTCAAATCTTTAATAAAATGAATAAAGGTTCTATATATGAATGTATGCATCATGAGGAGAAATACACTGTAGATTGGGGTAAAAGTACAGCATACATGGCAGCACCGGGATCTTATGGTATTAACATTAATCTCAAGGGAAGACAAAAATTCGGTATCGTTGATTCAAAAGATTATGAAGAATACCGAAATAAGTTAATGGCTCTATTGGAAGAGGTTGAATGCCCCAAGAGTAATAAAAAGATGTTTAAGGCTTACAGAAGAGAGGACATATATTTTGGCGATCGAGTATTTAACGCACCTGATATAGTTCTTATCCCCGAAAATTATGGTTTTATGGCACATCACGCTATTGTGCCCGGCACCTTGTATGGTACGCCTGAAGAAAAGGGACTGCACAGGGAAGAAGGGATTTATTTGATCAATCGGGAGAATGCTACACTAAAACCTCTTACGGACAGGGCATCCCTTGCCGATGTTACTCCTACAATTTTAAACCATTTCAATATTGCAGTACCAGGATATATGGATGGAGAACCTTTATGTCATTTTGATTTGGCTGAGGAAACGGGTAAAAGGGACAGTCAGGAGGCGCCTGACTGTCAGTATTCGGAATCAGATGAAGATACGGAAGACATAAAAAAAGCATTAAAAATGTTAGGCTACTTATGATTATTCAATAAGGACAGGTGTTTATGAAACAAAAAACAGATTGTTTATTTATAGCTTATACAGGTATAAATCCGGATTTGTATTTATCCGATAAATACAAAGAAATTCCCTTAAAATTAGAAACTATATTTAATGGTGCGATAGCGTACCTGGGCACATATGTTAATAAAAAAGGGATCACTTTTGATTATATTGGGTCCTATGAACTCGAAAAGGAATTACTGGAAAAGAAACTGGCTAAGAACGATTATGCAGTTGTAGCAATTAGTACCACGTTTTGTAAAAGTATTGGATCAATCAGTGAACTGGTGAAGTTTGTTAAGAAGATAAATTCATCGGTGAAGATCATTGTTGGCGGACCATATCAGGCAAACATTATTAATCAGGTTGATGATTTGCAATTACAACTGCTGCTAAACAAAATGAAAGCAGATTTTTATTTAAACAGTTATCATGGTGTAGAGGCTCTGATCAGCGTAATTGAAGCAATAAAAAACGGTACGGACTATAGACAGATCAACAATATTATTTACCGGGAAGGCAAAAAATTCACTGTAGTACAAAAAGTTCCCGAAACGAATGAAATTGAAAATAATCATATTGATTGGAGTCTGTTCAAGGATAGACTGAGTACAATTGTTCCCGTGAGAACATCTGTATCCTGCCTATTTGGATGTAAGTACTGCTCATATCGTACTCAGGCAGGAAAGTACAATCATTTAAGTGTTCAATCTATCGAAAAAGAGCTGGATGCGATAGACCAAATTGAAACAGTTAGTATGGTTAATTTTATTGATGACTCCTTTAATATGCCCAAGGATAGATTCAAAAATATCATGAGAATGATGATTCGAAAAAGGTACCATTTTAAGTGGCACTCAAATATCCGCTGTCAAAACATTGATCGAGAGATGGTGGAACTTATGAAAGAGAGTGGATGTGAGGGAGCCGTTCTGGGATTGGAATCGGGTAGCCAGGATATGTTGAATCATATGAATAAAGGGATAAAGCTAGAGGATTATATCAAAGGACATGAACTATTCAGAGAATATGATATTTTGACGATGGCTAACTTTATTATTGGCTTTCCAGGCGAAACAATGGAGTCAGTAAATGAGACAATTAGTTTTATCAACTTGATAAAACCGACGTTTTTCCATGCTCACCCGTGGTATTTAGACACCAAGACGCCGATTTGGAATGAGAGGGACAAATACAATATTAAGCATTCCACCAGTACCGAGTGGTCACATCAAACTATGGATTCAGCGACAGCTACAAGTTTGTGTAAAGATATAAATAAAAATATGAACAGCTCTACATTTATGAGTATGGATTACAGCATAATTTTCCAGATGATAAATCAAGGGATGTCGCTAAACCAAATAAAAGAAATCATGGAAAAATTTAAAGAGCTGGCGATATAGGTGAACATAACAACTATAGATGTAAGGGAGCGGAATAAATGAAAAGTGTATCTTTTGTATATTTAACAATAAATCCTCTGCTTGATGAACATATTGGTACTGCCAGTATTGCAGCTTACCTGGAAAAGCACGGTATTGCAGTGAAGATGAAGATAATTTACTTTGATCCTAATGATTTTGAAATAGAAAACATTTACTATGATCTGCCGGACGCAGATATATATGGTTTTCCACTTTTTAATAATACAGCTAGTGTCATATACGATCTAAGTAAAATGATAAAGAAGGATAAGCCGGATAGTTATATTTTTGTTGGCGGACAATTACCAACACAAGCGTATAAACATATCCTTAACGATTGCCCTTATATAGACTTCGTTGTTTTAGGTGATGGTGAAGAACCAGTGTTGAACGCGGTTCAGGCAATTACGGACGGGAAGGACATAAATGATATCCCATCCATAGCGGTAAAGGGTGGGATGGATAACGATAATAAAGCACCGAATATTACCCAAGTAGAAGAATTGCCTTGGGTATCGCGCCAATATTTGGAACAGATGATTGAGAGTGGTTTCGGATCGGCGAGAATGACAACTTCCAGGGGGTGCTTAGGCTGTTGTTCGTTTTGTTCTGAAAACAGTTATAGAAAACGTTGGCGGTGCCGAGAGATTGATGATGTTTGCGATGAAATCTTTCATATCTATGAAACATACGGGGTAACCAGCTTTGTGTTTAACGATGGCAGTTTTGAAGACCCCGGTGAGCAGGGGAAGGAACGCGTTAAAAAGTTTTGTGTACGAATGCTGGCTTATCCAGTGCAATTTCATTTTTGGTGTTTTTTGCGTGCGGAAACTTTCCACGAGAGTGATTTGCCGTTGATTAAATTAATGAGAAAAGCTGGATTTACACAGGCTTTTGTGGGAATTGAAGCAGGAAATAATGATGATTTGAAACTTTATAGTAAAATTGCAAAAGTTGACGACAACTATAGAGCAATGAAACTTTTTCAGGAGAGCGGAATCAACGTTCTGATTGGATATATTATGTTTAACCCCTTATCTACACGAGAGACTCTGCGAAGTAATTACGATTTTCTGGTCAACATCGATAATTGGCGGCCTTATGCATTCATTGGCAAAGCCTTAATATATTATAATACCGGTTTGCACAGGAAAATAAAGAAACTGAACCTTCTTTCAGATGATTTTTCATACCTGAACCCTTCCGGATACCACTTCGCCGATAAAGACGCAGAGAAGTTATGGGAATTTATAGAAAGTAAATTGATCCCCTCAATTATTTTTAAGAAATATGATTTTAACTTTTTTTACTTTAATAATTTCTATGATAGCCTGCGAGGACTGTTCCCCGAACATATGGAGCATCATGACATAAAGTACAGGAAATTATTAGGTGATGTTGCAGTCAGACTTGCAGAATATTTTAAAATGCTTTATGTTGACTATGATCTGACGGCTGCTGAGCACGAATTACCCAGGCTGGAGAATGATATGAAACAATTTGTCTTACGTTTAAATTCTTTCAAATTAGAGATTATTATGAAAGAACCTATTAGGATTTATTTGAGAAATATTTCTAAAAGAAAAACGGTAATGCCGTTCGAATTACAGAAAATAAAAGGCGAATAATCACTACCATCAAAGGAGGGCTAAAAACAATGAAAATAGCACTGGTGGCAGTATTGGGGGGCGATCTCGTACGTTCTGCAGAGCATGTCGGACTCGGCTATATTGCAGCATGTTTGAGGGAATATGATCATGAGGTTTGCATTATCGAACTCACCGGATCTGATGCTCATGAAAACGGGGATGTTCTATTAAAACAGAATTTCGACATGGTTGGTTTTACTACCACATGTGTGAATATGAAACTCATTTTGGATACTGCCGGCTTCATCAAAGAACACGACCAATCTATCATCACGGTATGCGGCGGGCATATGGCAACATTCAGCGGGGGCGAAATCCTCGAAAAGTATGGCCAGATAGATTACATCATCAATGGCGAAGGGGAAATAACGTTTACCGAATTAGTAAGATGCATTGATCATAACGAAAGTCCGGCTGTTGTAAAAGGAATTATATACCGTGACAACCATCGTGTAAAAGCAACCGAAGATAGAGAACTCATAAAAGATTTGGACGTACTGCCTTATCCGGCAAGAGATCAGTTTGATCAAAATAGAGGAAGCATGCAGTATATCAGAATTTCCACCAGCAGAGGATGCTTGGGAAATTGCGGATTCTGCAGTGCTTTTGTCGGCAGAAAACAAAAAGGCGCTGTTTGGCGGGGAAGAAGTCCGCAAAATGTAGTAGATGAGCTGGAATATATTGTTAATAAATATAATTTTCATACGTTTGACTTCATCGATTCAACCTTTGAAGATCCCGGAGATATTGGCAAACGAAGAATTCGCGAGATTGCGAAGGAAATACTGAACCGAAATCTTGATGTTTACTATAATTGCTGCTTTCGAGCCGAAAATTGGTGTGAGGATGATAAAGAAACGCTTGAATTACTTGTTCAATCCGGATTAGAAAAAATTAATATTGGTTTTGAGTCGGGAAATGACAGGGGGTTAAAGATATTAAATAAAAGAGCAGCCTTGCAGGACAATTTCGCGGCTCTGAATATCTTAAAAAAGTATCAGGATATCTACATTACGTTTGGATTTATTATGCTTCATCCTTATTCCGAATGGGAAGATATTTTTGATAATGCTAAATTTTTATATAATACCGGAATCGGTCAAGTCATCAGGCATTATTTTTGGCAGTTGGAAGTATACCCGGGAACAAAAATGGAAAACAGGCTTATTCATGATAAGCTGTTAAAGACAGAATATCGATTTGAGGATGGGATGTACCGCTACAATTTTGCGAATCCTGAATTGGAAGTGCTGTCTGATATAGGTAAAGAGATGCTGGCAGTTAAATCTGTTTGGGATTTTGAGATATTTGACATTATTATACATACCTTTATCACCAGGCATCGGCGGAAATATAATCAACATCCGATTCTTGAGGAGATTGAATCCTTTCAAGAATTAGTTGACCGTCAGCGGAAACAAATAGCTGCTTTCAATTATGAGTTTGTGATGAATTTATATAGCAGCAAAAGCCTGAAGAATATAGATAAAGAAAAAGAAAGATTGGATTCGTTTATTTTGGAAAATATGAGAACAATACAGAAAGAGCAATATGCTTTAGGCTTGAAAATGAAAAGACAGGGATTACAGCTCATCAATAGATAGGAGGCGTGGTTATTTGTTCAATCCATATTTAGGCAGGAAATATAGTCATGAAGAAATCCTGTGCAGTATAAGAGAATTTGCTGGCGATCTGAATTATGATAAGTTAGATGATGTATGTCTGCATGCTGCAAATGCGATCGCAGCAGGTAAAATAATCGGATGGTTCCAGGACCGGGCAGAATGTGGGCCTAGGGCATTGGGAAACAGGAGTATATTAGCGGACCCACGGGTAAAGGAAATGAAAGATATTTTGAATGACAGAGTAAAGTTTCGTGAATCGTTCAGGCCTTTTGCACCCGCTGTTTTATGGGAACATCAGAGGGAATACTTTGATCTTGATATTCCCTCTCAATACATGCTGATTGTTGCAGATATATTACCTGAAAAGCAAGCAGTAATACCATCCGTTACCCATGTCGATGGTACAGGAAGATTACAGACAGTTTTAAGAGATCTGTCACCGAAATTCTATCAATTGATTGAATATTTTCATAAGATAACAGGTGTACCTATCGTATTGAATACTTCCTTTAATGTAAAAGGTGAACCAATCGTAGAGACACCGGCAGATGCTATTAGGTGTTTTTTAAATACGAACTTTGATTATTTGTATTTAGAAGACTATATCGTAACTAAAAAGAAATCTGATTTAATTCAAGGAGCCTAGAGGAATATGAAAATTTGCTTAATTAATCCTCCCCTTATAAGTAAGAAATTTAATGGTTACGAATGGAGTAAAAACTCTTTTACTATCCAGCACTTAGGACTTGGATATATTGCAGGTATGCTGGAAGCGAACGGATACCTGGTTGATATTATCGAATGTCCGGGTAAAGATATTGATGTAAACGAATTGTTAGAGATATTGAATAGTGAGGATTATGATGTTATCGGAATTACGACGTATTTTTATAATTTTATTAATGTGCTGAGAATTACCAATAAACTCCGGATGAAAAACTCTAAAAGTTTCATCTTTTTGGGGGGATATCTACCTACCCTATGTCATGAGGTTGTTCTGAAGAAAGCTAAAGGAATTGATTGCTGTGTTATGGGAGAGGGAGAGTTTACATGTCTTGAATTGGTGGGAAATCTGGACAAGGGCCTTGATTGGAAGGATACTTTAGGGATTACATATAAAGAAAACGATAATATCGTACAGACACCGATGAGACCTCAAATTCATGATCTGGATAACTTGCCTTTCCCCAAAAGAGTAATTATTAACCAAAGGTTCATTCCATTAGCAACCTCTAGAGGCTGTTACGGTAAGTGTAATTTTTGTGGGGTCAGAGAATTCTATGAAGTATGTAATATTAAAAAGATGAGGTTCCGCAGTCCTGAAAATGTCATCGAAGAAATTGAGATACTCGTCAAAAAATATAATCCGGGAATGTTCTTATTCTCTGATGAGACTTTTTTTTGTGGTTCCTTAGCGCGTAGGGAATGGCTTCATCAATTCTATACATTATTAAAGAATAAAAATCTAAATATTAAGTTTCAAGCGTTGGGCAGGGCAAATGATATTATTTCTAACCGGGAGATGATAGAAAAACTCGTAAGTGTTGGTTTGGATAATCTGTTTATCGGAGCTGAAAGCTTTGTCCAGCGGCAGCTGGATTTCTATGAAAAGAAAACTACTGTCAAAAAAAACGTTGATGCGATAGAAATTGCAATAGCATCGAAAGTTAAGTTATCATTAGGGCTAATGCTTCTGGATCCTTTTACAACGATTGATGAATTACTGCAAAATATCAATCTGATTTTAGATACAGGTTGTTATAAGTATGTGGATGAAAATCAGGAGTTGCTATCAATCGATGGTCCGGTTATTGCTATCCCGGGAACTAAATTATACTCCTATTTAGAAGACCGCGGGCTGTTAGCTGATAATGAATTTAGATATGAATTTCAAGATTCGGATGTATCTATATATTATAAGATCATAAACATTTGGCGGGAATTTGTGCAGCCCATCTCTGAAAAATTTTATTACATTAAAATTGCGGAGGTCTATCAAAAAGAAGTGTTTTATTCGGAACTAAAAGAATTAAAGGCTGAGATTGTGAGGCTGGATATTAATTTTTTAAAAATGTTGTGTGTGGAAATAAAAGATAAAAGTATGACTATCCAAGACTGTACATCGCTTTTAGAAGAATGGAAGTGCAGGATTCAAACAATATATGCTGATTATTTACATCTGATAGAAGAGCTTTGCATGGAGATTGGATTAAGTAGAATAGAATAAAATTTGGGAGGGCCGAAATGATTAAACCTGAAATCAAAGAGTATCCTAACTATAGTATCAGTATAACTTCTGCTGATCAAAAACAAGTATATATTGTATTGAGAGTAAATGCTGAAACCAAGAGGCGTGATTATAAAAGTATCTGTAAAGAGATGTATACAGAAATAGCATTTTTTATTGAGGAACACAAGGTTTTTATCTTTCATGAACGAGTATTTGGAAGTCTTGCACTTCATGAAGTCGTCTTGCAGATACGTAAAAATATATATGAGAATTTACAGGTGAGCAGCAATAGCCCTTTCACTTATGTCGAGGGAACTCCATACTGGGGCGAGGGTATCGCCGGAATAAGTATTCATGGAATTATGATTGATGACACAGATGAAATGAGATACGTGAGTGATGAAGAAGAAGTATGTGGAATCTTTTTGAAAAATAAAGATTACCAAAGTTTAATGTTACATAGTATTCATGTTAAAGATAATCGTTTGGATAGCTATAGCCAAACGATGCTAATGTTTGATCGAGCCAAACGGGTATTGGAGGAAAATGGGTTTAGTTTTACAGATGTTGTTCGGACCTGGATATATTTAGCAGATATATTGGCCCAATACGACGACTTTAACAGAGTGAGAAATTACAAATTTAAAGAGTTTGGGTTAATTCAAAGTGAAATAGAAACAGGTATACTTGAACAGATTTATCTCCCTGCCAGTACCGGTATCGGCTGTAACAACCCATTTTTGGCATCCGGAGTTATGGATGTTTATGCAATAAAACCAAGTTCGGATTCGAACTATATCATTCGTAATGAGACCGGGAAAAAACAAAAATCTGCTTATCGGTATGGTTCAGCTTTCTCACGCTCAATGGTAGTAGAAAATGAAAAGCGCAAGGCAGTATACTTATCAGGTACAGCCTCAATTAACGAAAAAGGTGAAAGTGTATTTATCGGCGATATATGTGGACAAATCGATGAGACCTATAAAGTAATCAGGGATTTAATCCAAAATGAAGATGTAACCTTTGATGAATTATGTGAAGGAACTTTATTCATAAAAAAGGCTGATTATATTCATCAACATGAAAAATACGTTAATGAAACAGGATTGTCACAGTTACCTCTCATTCCAATAATTGCCGATATTTGCAGAGATGATTTGTTATTTGAGATTGATGCTGCTTTTGTGAGCAATAAATAAAAATTTAGTTGGGGGAGCTGTCTATGTTGGTATTGAAAATTGATAAAAAAGTGGAGCCTTTTTTGGTTAAGAGTAGAGAAATTAAGAATTTCAAAGAACCTTTAGTATTTTTTATGAAACATAAAAATGATAACAGAAATATTTTTATTACATTTATTGTTATGGATTTTCAAAGAAAGGAACTGACCTATCTCCTGACATATAATGATCATAATATAAATATTGTCAATGAACAGGAAAACAGCGAAAAATATAAAGTTCTGCTAACACCGCACAATGTTGTAAAAACAAATGAAAAAGATGAGTTTTTAGTATTCTTTCAGGAAGAGGCATCTTTTTTAAAGGTTAATTACGAGAAAGATATAGTCACTGTATATTTTGCTGATGAATTATTCCCAAATGATAATATCGATAAAATAAGCTCCACGTTTTATAAGGATGAGGATGATCAAAGCTACTTTTATATGTCTGCGATTGATCGGTTCAATACAGTACATATTTATCGTGTGTCGATCTCTTTGAATTCAGTTGAAAAAATTAATTCTTTCATTAGTAAAAGTGAGGAGCCTCCGCATACTATCAGGAAGTATAATAATCTGCTGTTTATCAGTAATGAATTTTTATCAGGGAATTATGAGATGGTAAAAAAGGGAAAAGTAGCAAATTCTCGTGAATTTGGTATGATTTTAACGACTATCCTCACTCGTTTAAAAGCTAATAATAGTTTGAATGTGGATGAAAAAGAGTTAGGAAAGCAATTAATGCGGCTCATGAAGGAGAAGTATGAAATTAAATGTGTACCGGGAAGAATAATGACCTACGATGTCAATACAAAAGAAAAAAAAGAGTTTTTTACAAGTGGAGGATGCCCGGCACATTTTGAGATTGATACAAACGAAGATACGGTATATACTTCCTCACACAATTTTTTCTGTACGTTGAGTACCGTTTCTTTGTTTGCTCCGGCAGTAATTGATAAATACAAGATTATCGATGGGAATTTGAATTTTGTCGGATCATTCCAGTATTCAAAAGGATTTCGTTATGCATCTCACCGCGTTTTTAAATATAATGGGAAGCCTTATATTTGCACGGTAGGCTGGCCGAACCGTCTCATATTTGCTGATGCAACGACAATGGAGCTTTTATATTATGAAGACATTGACGGCAATATTGTAGATGAGTTTGAAGAGGGTGCTTATATCCATACATGGGCGGAGGACAGATTCTTTGCTGCTATTGAAGTATCAGAAAATGGAGAGGATATCATTATTATTGCGCCCAAGTGCATTTATCTATACAACTTTGCAAAAAGGAGCTTGATTGAAAAAATAAATTATAGAACTCCAAATATAGAGGGTTTGATAGACAACCTTTTGGCGACAATACATATCAATTATATGTAAAGCATTTTTATACTTTGGTTAGTGATTACGTGCTGAACATATTAATATCGAGAGAGGAAGTGTGGAATTGGCATTACTAAAGCATTATCAGGATTTTATTGAAAGAGTGAATGAATTGGGGTTTCTGCCTTTTAGCAATATTTATCCCGGACTGCCATCATTGCATGGTGAAACTCCTAAAAGCATTTGGTATACCAGAGATCCCGATACGGACCCATCTTACTGGAAGGACTGCGTTTCGGGAGAGAAAAAGCTTGCATATGGATCAATCATCGGAGGAAATAAAGGCTTTGTTTCAGAGAGAATGTATGCAAATTTTTACGCCGCTTATCACATAGAAACATCTATGAAAGAGAGATGGGAAAGCGGCCAAGTGAGCGAGATGACATGGAAGCTATGGAATATGTTTGAAGAGAACTCGATATACAGCACTACTGAGTTAAGGAAAATACTTGGGGTTACACCGAAAAAGGGTGGTAGTAGGTTGGATAAAAGTTTGACTGACTTACAGCATTGTTTCTATATTACAATTTCCAGAACGGAACAAAGGACTGATAAAAATGGTAAGTCGTATGGTTCACCGCAAAATGTTTATGAAAAAGTTACGAGTTGGGTTCCCCAAGGCTGGCTGGAGGATGCTGAGATATCAAAAGAAGAGGCGCGGAAATTTATTATTGAAACAGCCGTTTCGATGGGACAAAATATCAGCCCTGCTGAAGTTGAGAAACTAATGTTCAAATAAAGAGATAAAGCAAATAATAGTAAATGTATTTGGAAAGGAATATAAAATGAATGTTACTTTAATTTATGTCAGTAATATGAAAACTGATTTTGAGCATTTAGGAATAGCTATGATCGCAAGTTATCTAAGAAAGTACCAAATAAATGTTACGCTGCATGGTATTAGTGTCTTTACCGATGTTAAAAAGGCATTAAAGAATATATCCTTAGATGATGATTTGTACGGTTTTCCAATGTATGAGACAAACGCATTGTATATTTACGAAATCGCAGAGGAAATTAAGAAGCATAACCCTAATTCCAAGATATTCTCAGGCGGTTTTTTCGCCACTGCATGCGCACCACATGTATTAGATGATTGTCCTAGTATGGATTTTGTTGTCTTGGGAGAAGGCGAGACCCCGGTACTTGAAGCTGTTCGGGCATTGTCTGAGAAAAAAGAAATAAAGCATGAAGCTATTTTTATGAGAGGTGATAAACTGAGCGAGAAATTGCCGTTTGTATCTAACTCATTTTACGCCTGTTTGCCGGCACGGGATAATTTGAATTTAAGTATCAAGAATGGACTATATAGTGCCAGAATCATTGCGGGAAAAGGGTGTTGCGGTGATTGTACTTTTTGTAGTTTTAATAATTACACGAAGATCAATAAATCAAAGGTATGGCTAGGAAGAGAGATGAAAGATGTCTTTGATGAAATAGTCTCCTTATACGAGACCTTTGGAATCAGGAGTTTTGCATTCTCAGATGGGAGTTTAGAGGACCCAGGCACTCTAGGCAAAGAAAGACTTACTGAATTGTGTAAATTGTTAATTGATTATGATGTTAAATTCCATTTCTGGTGTTTCTTGAGAGCGGAAACGTTTGATGAAAGTGATATACCTCTTATGAAATTAATGAAGGAAGCCGGAATATATAATGTTAACATAGGGGTTGATGCTGCAAACGATAAAGACTTAGCATTATACAAAAAAAGAGCTACTTTGGCTGAAAACAATCGTGCCGTGGAAATATTCAGAAAAAATGACCTGGATGTTACGATAGGTTTAATTATGTTTAATCCATATTCTACAAGGGACACTTTAAGACAAAACTATGAATTCTTAAGTGGACAAAAGATTGAGACGGTATTTTTGTATACGACTATCTTAAGTGCTTATATGGGTACACAAATATATGATAAAGTAAATAGCGATAATCTTCTGAAATCAACCTATCTGGAACCAAGTGTTTATGATTTCGTAGATAAGTTTGCAGCTGAAGCAAATGATTTTTTTATGCGTACATTTCGAAAATCTCCGTGTGCACTCAGGGAATATGAATTCACCTCACTATGGTATTTTGTATCAAGTCTGCTGCGCTATTTTCCAGAAGAAGCGTCACCATACTTTGAAGAAATAAAAATATTGAGAGAGCAAATAGCTACTGAATCAAAACAATATTTTAAGATAATCTATGTCGATAACGATCTGAAATACGCGGAAGAATGTTTTCTAGATTTTGAAAACAGAATTTTAGAAATATATACGAAAATATCAAATGTTAAAATAAGAATGCTCAAAAGGGAGCCCTTTAGAAGTTATTATTTACGGAATAATTTATAAAGCCCGAGAAGCTATAAGAAAGAATAATGAGAGAAAAAATGAACATTAAAGAGAATAATTTCTACATATTGGGCTTGATCTGGAACTTTTCCAAGCCGAGAGTTTTTTTTGCACTTATAAGTAAAATAATTGAATATTGCTTCTTTGGATTATTCTATCCGTTGGTATTTTTTCGGTTTTTATTCAATATATCCACGGACAGGACGTATCCCCAAACGCTGCTTTTTATAGTGATCGTAGTTGCGCTTGCTTTGCCTATGACTGCTTTTCAGTCCTGGTATAAAAACAGATACTTAAGTGTAAATGATATAAAATTGTATTATTCGATTAATAAAAAGCTTTTTGATAAGGCAAATTCCGTAGATGTTAGTTGTTACGAAAACGCGGAGTTTTATAACAGCTATACAAAAGCAGCATCGCAAATGTTCGAGAAATCAAAGGATGTACTCGATCAATCATGTCAATGTATCGTTTCACTGATTTCTTCGGTTATTGTTATTAGTTATATGGTTTCAGTCAATCTGGGAATTGTATTTTTTGTAGTTTTTCAGTTTCTTTGTTCTTTCCCAATGGATACAATCTTGAATAAATACGTATTTGAAAAAGATATGAGATCAGTGGATTTTAAAAGACGAAAAGACTATACTAAAAGGGCTGTATACCTCCAAAAATACGCGAAAGAAATCAGGACATCAAACATTTTCTCGGTTCTTGCAAGTATGTATGATGATGCTTTCAAGGGTATGATAAAGGTTATAAAAAAATATATCAAAAAAATACTTGTGTTAAGAACTATAAAAGAAGTTATCCTATATCCGATTACGTTTTATGGAGGGTGGCTATATGCAGCCTATCTCGTTATGGTTGACAAGTCTATCAATGTTGGTGACTTCATTATTCTCTGTACCGGGATCACGCTGTCTACTTTTATGTTGAGTTTTTTTGCTGGATCGCTTGTTCAGTTTTACAATAACTCCCTCTATATTGATAAAATAAAGGAATTTTTGAACTTTGAGGCAAAAATACCTGAAGCCCAGGATGGAATCACATTAGAAGCTCCGATTGATTCTATCGAATTAAAAAATGTGAGCTTTAAGTATGACGGTGAAGAACAATTCTGCTTGAAAAATGTTAGTATGCGAATCCATACCGGCATGAAGGTTTCTCTTGTTGGTCATAATGGTGCGGGTAAGTCGACTCTTGTCAAGCTGATCATGAGACTCTATGATCCAACAGAGGGAGAGATACTCTTAAATGGCGTTAATATTAAAGAATACAACCTAAAAGAGTATAGAAAACTTATCGGTACTGCGTTTCAGGACTTTCAGATGTTCTCGGTGTCGGTTCTTGAGAATGTATTGATGGGGACAATCGAGGGAAATGAAGACCGGGAAAGAGCGGTCAATGCATTACATAAAGCCAATATTTACGAAAAAGTATCAACCCTGGAAAATAAGGAAGATACAATCCTTACCAGAGAATTTGATGAAAATGGTACGGCGCTCTCCGTTGGAGAATACCAGAAAGTTGCGATTTCCAGGGTGTTTGCTAAAAATGCTCCGATCCTGATTTTAGATGAGCCTTCAAGTGCGCTTGATCCTATTGCAGAATCACAGATGTACAAAACCATTTTGCAAGTATGCGATAATACTGAGAATGAAAAACAGAAAAAGATGGCTTTTATTATTTCTCACAGGCTGTCTTTGGCCACTATGACAGACTATATCTATTATCTGGAGAACGGGTCTATTTTAGAAGAGGGTGGCCATTCGCAGCTAATGGATAAACAGGGTCTATATGCTGAAACATTTTTAAAACAGGCCGAAAATTATATGGAAGAGGTAATGTACTAATGTCTAGTGATAAGCAAAAAATTAATTATCGTTATATCATAAAAAACATTTTTTGGGTTCTGAAGAGATGTATCAAAAGTACACCGGCTTTCTCCATATTCAGTATCATTTGGAATGTTTTTTCCCAAATATTGTTCTTCATCGAAAGTATGGTGCTCCTTGGGCTTATACTAAACTATATTCAGTTACAAAAGCCTTTCAAGAACGTTATTTTTGCGGTGGCGCTAGTAGCGGTTACTTCCATTATACAATGTATTGGGAATATCTATCTGGAGGAAAGGTTAAAGCCGATCGGATCGGAAAAGATAGCAAAAGATGTGAACAAGTTATTATATGAAAAGGCTAGTAATATTGACCTCGAATGCTACGATGACCCGAAATTCTATAACGATTTGGTTTGGGCAACAAGCGAAGCAGATTCACGGTATGTTGAAGTGCTGGAATCGGTTAGTGAATTTATAGGTGCTTTTGCCGCAGTAGTTGTTGTGAGCATTTACGTTCTGATTCAAAATCCCAGTGGAATTCTATTTGTACTAATAGCATTTATTGCTACTGTTTTAATCGGATTGGTCATAAATAGACTGAACTTTGATCTGAAGGAAAAGTTGAGATTCTTTGAAAGAAAAAGGGATTATATTAGCCGACTATTTTATCTAAAAGATTATGCAAAGGAATTTCGTTTTAGCAATTTAAAAGATAAGATGTATAAGGACTTCAGAGATATTAGCGAAGATATGCAGGGCATTGTTGACAATAAAAGCAAGAAAATTACAGTTTTCTCAATTCTATCGGATTATTTTTGTAATAGTTTTATTTTCGATGGCTTGTATCTTGTTTACCTTTTTTATCTGGCGGTTGTAAAAAACACATTGCTATTTGGTACGATTTTTGTACTGTACCGCTCTGCAAGTTGGATGAAAGATCATATTTTAAGCTTTTCCCAGTTTCTTATTATGTTTCAGGAACATTCATTATATATTGATAAAATTAAAGTATTTCTAGATTACAATATTAAAATTACAAGCCCTGAAAATCAGACAGATATGCCTAACAATAAAGAACCCGGTGCAATCGAGGTTAAAAATTTAAACTTTTCCTATAACCCGAACAAACCGGTATTAAACGATATCAACATGACAATAAATCCCGGTGAAAGAATTGCTATAGTAGGCAATAACGGTGCCGGTAAAAGCACGCTTATCAAATTGCTGCTACGCCTTTACGATGCTCAGGATGGATGCATACTGTATGACGGTCAGGATATCAGGAATTATGATGTTAAATCATACCGGAATGCTTTTACTACAGTATTTCAAGATTATCAACTTTTTGCTGCAACACTGGGTGAAAATGTATCTATGGAACATGACAATCTGGATCAGGAAAAGGCAATCAGTGCACTTGCACAAAGTGGTTTTTTTGATAAACCCAATATGCAGAAAAATGGACTGGATACACAAATTACAAAGGAATTTGATAATGCAGGCGTGGAACTATCTGGTGGTGAAGCACAAAAGGTTGCGATAAGCAGGGCGCTTTATAGAGATAGCTCCGTAGTAATTCTTGACGAACCTTCCAGCGCACTTGATCCTGCTTCGGAATATAATTTCCATAACATAATACTGAATGCTTTAAAAGGAAAGACCGTTATTATGATATCGCATCGATTATCGACAACAAAAATGTCAGATAAGATATATATGATTGAAAACGGCACAATTACTGAAGCTGGTAACCATGAAGAACTTATGGAGCTGGGGGGTAAATATGCAGAAATGTTTACATTGCAGTCCCAAAATTATGGTAATAATATATGATGACAATTTTTGATTATATAAAACAATTTACAATCCAGTCGCCTAAACATATTGCATTGATGGATGAAGTCTTTAACATCACCTATGGGGAATTAGGAGAAATAATAATTAAAGGGAAAAAATATTATTTAGAGCAGGGATTTAAACCGGGCATGCGTGTATGTATTCAAATGGAAAACTCGGTAGAATGGGTGATAGCTTTTCTGTGCATGTTATCGATCGGGTGCTGGGTGATCACGATTCCGCCCGAAATTGATCAAATATACTTACAAGAGATTATGAGGCTGACCGGTGCAAAGCATATAATAACGAATTGCAGTTTATCAAATATCAAAAAGAGCCAACTAAAACTTTATGACGTTGAAATGCCTTCCGGAAATGGGTCGGGCATTTTTCAGTTATCCTCCGGTTCCACAGACATTCCCAAAATTTGCAGAAGATCATTAGATAATCTGACATCCGAAGGGATAAGTTATCGGAATACGTTTGACATAAACCCAGAAGACAGAATATTGAGTTTACCACCGGTTTATCACTCTTATTCTCTGGGCGCTGGGTGCATGGCATCGTTAGTTTCAGGTGCTTCCTTGTATTTACCCCGAAGGTTTGTATACCGGAATGCTCTTCGGGTTACTTGTGAAAAAGATATTACGATAATGTTATTAGTTCCAATCATGGCGAGATCCTTAGCCAATATGTATTTAACGGAGCAGACAAGGCCGAGGTCTTTACGGGTTGCACTGGTTGGTGCGGGACCGATTGCCAAAGACGTCAACAGTAGGTTCGTCGATAAATTCGGGATCAACTTATCAAGTAATTATGGTAGTACCGAAACCGGAGGGGTCATCTCCAGGCTTACTCCTGAGCCAATAGATTCAATTGGAAGGCCAATGTATGGGGTGGAATTAAAAGTCAAAGACGAGCATTTGAAAAGCTGTGGCTTTAATCACGAAGGAGAATTATGGGTCCGCTTAAACGGTATGTTTTCGGGTTATCTTGATGCTGAATCAGAACTGGATGAGGATGGGTTTTATGCGACGGGGGATATTGTGGTGCAAGACCCTGAGGGATATATTTTTATTAAAGGCCGTAAGAAGAATATCATCAATATTGGCGGCAAAAAAGTAAACCCTGCTAAGGTTGAAGCAGTACTGTCGCAATACGCTGGGGTGAAGGAATGCGCCGTGGTCTCATATAAAAAGATCGACCAAGAGGAAGGCGTGAGGGCGATACTGGTTGGTGACGGACTCAATGAACGGGATTTAAGAACTTATTGCAAACCATTACTGAACAAATACGAAATTCCATCAGTATTCGAGTTTTGGAAAAGTCTACCCAGAAATGAACTCGGGAAAATAGTAAGAGACCTATTAAATAAGAAAGTGGACTAAATGGGAAATAATAAATTACTACAAGTACTTGTCAGCTATAAGAAAGCTTGTGCGCTTATGGCTGCTTTTGATTTAGGGATTTATGAAAGATTATTGTCTACCCCAGCCGATGCTATAGAATTGGCGGAAAATTGCCATGTTGATAAAGAGGTAGTGGGATGTTTTCTTGAATATATGCGTGTTGAAGGAATTATGGATGAGAAGAATGGATTTTGGCGCATAACCAAGGATTTTTCCTGTCAGATAAAAGATTTAGAATCATATCGTCATATCATCAAACATGAAAATAACATATACAAGCAATGGGTCACTCCTGAAAAAATCGCCAATTCGGTGAGAACCGGAATAGGCAATCGCGATTTTGACTTAGAGGGGTTTAGCTCAGAAGACAAAACAATCTATAGCCGCGCCATGTATGGAGACAATTTGAACCTTATTGCGTTTTATATCCGGAGAGCACTTCCGGGTAGAAAGGCAATAGAATGCCTGGAGTACGGCAGAAGTATGGGTGAGCTCAGTACCGTGCTTCAAAGAATTTTTCCGAAGTTTTCGGCCACCCTGTCCGTCGATATGAGTTTCTCATCCATTATGGATCAATCAGTAATTCCACGTTTCACACAAAAGCCAAAAGTGACATTTAATAAGGATGATTCGGTATACGATACGAAATATGATCTGATATGCATCATCAACACCATCCATTATTATCAAAAAGATCATGCCCTGAAACTGCTAAGACGACTAAAACAATCGATGAGAAGCGATGCCCGGTTATGTATATGTGATTTGTTCTATGACAAAGATGATGCCTTTAAATCCTCCTGGATTTTAGACTGGATTACTCACGGCGGGATTTATACATTAACGGTGAAGGAGCTGTTGGCTTTGTTAAAAGAGGCTGGTTTTGGAGAAATTGAACATCGATATATTGATGGGATTTCAACCGATATGTTCTTAGCTTATTGAAGATTCCTTACCACATCAGAGAAAGGAGAGAGAAAGTGGATTCCAGAGAGAAGTTGAGTATTTTTGCTAACGCATATAAAATTTCCAGTGTAATTTTTGTTGCAGTAAGACTAAATCTTTTTAAGAATACATATAAGGAAATATCTTTACGAAATCTTGCAAAAGAGCTGAATGTACTTGAACAGCCCTTGGCGCTGCTTGTCAACTTTTTGGTTGCATTGGGGATACTTAAAGAAAGTAACGGAAACTACATAATAAACAATGATTATTTACCGCTGCTATTTCATGACAATGAGTTAGTCATGCAGGATTTTATAAAAATAGCGGACACGGAAATGGAAAATAGAAACTATACGAAAGAGCTAATGGATTCAATGTTTGGAAAAAGCTCCAAACAGTATGATTCGTCTTTACAACTGGAAACGGTGAAAAACTTTAATAAGGTTTTAAATAACAGCGGACAATATGCATCTGTTTTAATAGCAAGAGAGCTTAGCCGATATAAACCCGACACGATACTGGATATCGGTGGTAACGTGGGTACCTATGCTATTGGGATATGTAAAATATTAAAATCTGTAACTGTCGATGTATACGATATAGCGTCTATGAAAGAACCTTTTGAAGAAAATGTTTCAAAAAATGATTTAAAAGACAGAATAAAGTTTTTTGAAAAAGATATCTTGTTTGACAAAATAGACCAATCATATGATGCGATAATTTTATCGAACCTATTACACTGTTTTCCTATTTCGGTAATTGATTTTATTATATCAAAAGTCTCTCAGGCTATCAGAAGTGGAGGGGTCATAATCTTACATGACACTTTTTTGGATGAAAGTGGAACAACGCCGTTACAAACACTTCTCCATAACCTGGATTGGTTAACTTCAGGATGCTGTTTTAATTATACCGCAGAGGATATGAGAGATAAGTTTGAGCAATATGGGTTAAAGCTTTTAAAACAGGTAAAGTATAAAAACATGCCGACAACAATACTAGTATTAAAAAAATAAATGAAGTGGGTCTTTCAATGGAACAATATTATGATTATTTAAAGAATATCATTCTTAATAAGTACAAAGTAAAGTATACTTTTCCGATTAAAAATATAAAAAGCGTTTTAGTTATAGCACCTCACCCGGATGATGAGACTTTAGGATGCGGCGGAACTATATCGCGGTTACACCAGGAAGGGGCAAAAACTACGGTGGTCTTAATGACGGATGGGAGTAGTGGCCGGAAAGGCCGTGAAACATCTCATATTCGAGCGAATGAGTTCGCAAAGGCTACAGAAATAATTGGATTTGATGAGATATTGACCTTGTCTTACCCCGACGGTGAGCTTTTAGAACATTGCTCCCTGGCAAAAGTAAGAATGAAAAAAATCATCGATGAAACAAGCCCTGATTTGATTTTTACACCTTATTTTCTAGATCTTAACAAAGATCATATAAGCACTAACCTGATCATTAAAGATGCTATCGCCGATGATGACACCTATATTGCAATGTATGAAATCTGGACACCGATATTGTATCCCGATTGTTATATAAATATTTCCGATACCTTTGATAAAAAGCTGGCGGCCATCGAATGCTATCAATCACAGGAAGCTTATTACCAGATTAAGGATAAGAGTGTTACGCTGAACAGTCTGAGAGCAAAACTGTCGATGAAACGTAATATAAAGTTTACAGAAGCATTTCAACTCTTTTCCACACAAGACTATATCCAAATTATAAACTCTTTTTACAGCGGCGGATAGGTTGGTTTATGGTTTGTTGGCTGAGAGCAACTGGGTAGACAAGGAATAATGATAAAAAAACAAAAGAGTAGGAGGTACATGGATGAAAATTAGTATAATTATGCCGACCTACAATAAAATGCAACGCTTAAAGCTATGTCTTAAATCAATATCAATAGTTTCATATCCCATAAATGATTATGAAGTAATTATCATTGATGATGGTTCAAGTGATGGCACCAAAGAATTTTTGCAAAATTATTGTCCCAATTTTGACCTCAAAGTAATACATATTGAAAATTCTGGAAGAGCAGCGGCCCGGAATAGGGGTTTTCAAGCTGCTAAGTATGACCTGCTTCTTTTCATGGACGATGATGTGCTTTTTGAAAGGAATACGCTAAGTGAACACGCTGATAAACAAGAACAGCAAAAAGCTATTGTGCATGGGAAGATTTTAAATTTGCCATACTTAAAGTTCTTTATGGACCCGTCCAAAGGGATCTATTGGCCTGATTTGAAATTGAATAATAAACAAAAGAACCCATTGAAAGACTATTGTATTTCTGAAAACGATATAGAGTTTAGGTTTCATGATAAAATTGTTTCACAATCCAAAACCACAATGATGGAAGAAACGACGAAGGAAATTCTAAGCTTTGGGGGAGATTTCAAATGGATCGGATTTACTGGCTCAAATACCTCGGTATGCCGCCAATGGGTGGAGGAAATATCAGGATTTGATCCTAACTATGGAAGACTATGGGGGTGCGAGGATATTGATTTAGGGTATCGTTTGTATCAGAAAGGTAAGGAATTCGTATACTTGGAAACAGCGAAAATATATCATATGACCCATTATAGAAGTGATTTCAAGGAACAACATTTTCAAACGGCAGAATATTTCTATTCAAAATATAAAGATGATAACATTCGGATATTCCGTGAGTTTATAAATGGAGATATCTCCAGGGGTCAATTTCTTGGAACTCAAAAAAATAGAAATGATAAAAAATAAGATAGAAATGGATGTAAAAAGTATGAAAAAGAATTTATTATTAGTATCTTTAGATACACTTAGAGCTGACGTCGGGTATAATAACCAATCCCCGTTTTTTAAAGGGCTTATGGAAAAAGGAACTGTTTTTTTAAATACAGTTTCCGCTTCGCCCTTAACGCCTGTAAGCCATGCTTCGATTTTGACAGGGTTATATCCTTTTCATCATGGTATTCGGCACTTGTTTAAAGAGAAAATAACCCTAGATGTGAGCACAATTGCTGAAATTCTTAAGGCTAATGATTATCGGACCGGAGGGGTTGTATCATGTCCGGGGATGAATAAATGGTACGGATTTAATCGGGGATTTGATTATTTTGATGATGAGATCCCTTTGCTATCTGATGGCAGGGATGCGTTACAGACAGTAGATGTTAAATTAAGAGGAACAGCGGTCAAGAGAGCGCCTTATGTAGTAAAAAGCGCCAGGAAATGGATCGAGAACTGGGATGATGCACAGGTGGATACACCGTTTTTCCTGTTTTTGCACTTCTTTGATGCACATTGGCCTTATGAGGCACCAGAAGACTATGGCGGCGACAATATATATGAAAGAGAAGTTAACTATGTGCTCCATTATTTAGAATCTTTTATGCGTTTTCTCGATACAAAAAACCTTTTAGACAACACTACAATCGTATGTTTTTCAGATCACGGTGAAGATCTCGAGGGATTATATCCGAATGATAAAGCCGGTCCGCAAAGCGAACATCCGGATGAATTCGGACATGGCACGCTTCTGTATAATCAAACGCAGAAGGTTGTTTTTTTGGTGATTGACAAAGATTTACCAAAGAATAACCAGGTTGATACACAGGTACGAACCATAGATATTACTCCAACCATTGTAGACTTGCTGGATATTAATATGGGGGATCACCATTTTGATGGGATATCACTAAGAGATGTCGCTTTCGGTAGACAATCGCCTAATTTATTAGGGTATTCAGAAACATTTTACCCTGAGGAAATGAAGCAGATGGGAAAAGCTGATTTCCGTGAAAATAGTAAAAAATCATTTATTGTCAAAAACCGCTATAAAATTATTGTAGATTTGGATTCCGATAAAATAGAGTATTTTGATTTGGAGGAGGACCCCAATGAAGAGCACAACCTATTACTCTAAGAAATACAAACTGTATGAATGTTTGATAAAAGTAGTCTATCAATGAATATTTGTAAATGTTTGCGAATAGGAGGATAAAAGAAAATGAAAGTTTCCTTAATTTATGTCAGCCATACGAAAGTTGATTTTGAGCATTTGGGAATAGGCATAATTGCAAGTTATCTAAGAAAGCACCAAATCGATGTTACGCTGCATGGTATCAGTGTTTTTATCGATATTAAAAATGCAGTAAAGGGCATATCCTTAGAAGATGATGTATACGGATTCCCAATGTATGAGACAAACGCATTGTATATTTACGAATTAGCAAAGGAGATTAAGAAGCATAATCCCAAGTGCAAAATCTTCACAGGAGGTTATTTTGCTACTGCGTGCGCTTCTGATATATTAGATGATTGTTCTAGTATGGATTTTGTTGTCTTAGGAGAAGGCCAAATCCCAGTACTTGAAGCTGTTCAGGCATTATCTGAAAAAAAAGAAATCAAGCATGATGCTATTATAGCACGGGGTGATGATCCGAACACGAAAAAGCCTTATGTAACCGACTTGTTTAACGGTTGCTTGCCTGCGCGTGATAATTTGGAATTAAGCATCAAGAACGGATTACATAGTGCCAGACTCATCGCATCAAAAGGATGTTGCGGTGATTGTACTTTTTGTAGCTTTAATAATTACTCGCGTGAAAACAAATCAAAGGTATGGCAGGGAAGAGAGGTAAAAGATGTTTTTCATGAAATCGTTTCCTTATACCAAACCTATGGAATTAGAAGTTTTTCCTTCTCGGACGGTAGTTTGGAGGATCCGGGAACCCTAGGTAAAAAAAGAATTGCCGAACTGTGTAAAATGTTAATCGATTATGATACTAAATTTAGCTTCTGGTGTTTTATAAGAGCGGACACTTTTGATGAAAGTGATATACCTCTTATAAAATTAATGAAGGAAGCTGGAATATACAATATTAACATGGGAATTGAGGCGGCAAACGATCAAGACTTATTATTATATAACAAGAGAGCTACGCTGGCAGATAACAACCGTTCTGTGGATTTATTCAGAAACCATGGTATTGATATTGCACCGGGTTTTATTATGTTAAATCCATACTCAACAAGAGATACTTTGAAACAAAACTATGAATTTTTAAGCAGACACAGTATTGAATCGGTATTTTTTTACACCACTATCTTAAGTGTTTATAAGGGTACACAAATATATGATACGGTAAACAAGGATAAGCTTTTGAAATCAAACTATCTTGAACCAAGTAAGTATCATTTTATAGATGAGTTTGCATCTGATACCAATGATTTTCTTATCCGTAGATTAAGAAAATCGCCGAGCGTAATCGGTGAAAATGAAATCACCTTACTATGGTACCTTGTTTTAAGCCTGCAGCGCTTCTTTCCAGATGAAGCGGCACCATATTTTGAAGAAATCCGAATGTTGAGGAAACAATTAGCTAATGAGTCAAAACAGTATTTTAAGATCATCTATGTGGATAACGATCTGGAACACGCTGAACAATGTTTTCAAGATTTTGAAAAAAGGGTTTTAGATATATATGCATTAATGTCAAATGTTAAACTTAGAATGCTCAAAAAGGAACCCTTTAGAAGTTATTATCTACGGGAAAAATTTTAGAGAGTTAGGCGGGCTGATGGAAAAAGGAAAATATGATTATATCAGTCATTCTCTTGAAGTAAATTATACAAGCGAGGATGTTTCGGCGTGGCTTAAGTATGTTTTAGATACGATATCGTTACAAGGGGACACGGATTAACTAAAGGAGAGCTTTAGCGTATGAGCAACCAAACGGTCAGGATAGGCATTGCAGGGTGTGGCTGGATTGCAGAAAAAGCACATATTCCAGCGTTTCGATGTTTAGAAGGAGTAAAGATCTGCTCACTTTTTGATTTAGATGGATACAAAGCCGAGAGCATATCCACAAAATACCATATTCGTCGTATTTATGATCATTATGATGAGTTTTTGAATTCGGGTATCGATGCAGTAGTAATTGCCACGCCCAATGATACCCATGTGGAGTACTCGATCCGGGCACTTGAGCGAGGAATCCATGTTTTATGTGAAAAACCGGCAGCAATAACTACAGCGGAAATACAAAGCGTTGTTAAGGCAGCAGAAAATAATCATGGAATTTATGTACCTGGCTTTGTAAACCGTTTCAGGTATGATATAGGTAAAATGAGGGAGATGGTATCGCAAAATGAAATAGGAGATATTATTAGCGTAAAAGCTGGGTGGTTGAGAAAATCAGGTATGCCACGGCCCGGCACATGGTTTACGAACAAGCTGCATTCAGGGGGTGGGGTACTGATTGACTTAGGTTCTCACGTGATTGACATATGTTCGATGTTTTTTGGAAATGCTTCACCAACTGGGGTATCTTTATCGACCAGAACTGAATGTAAAAAAGTATTGAAAGCTGGAGCAGAATGGTTTAGCACCGGGGCGAAAAACCTAATGCCGATAGATGTGGAAGATACCGCCATAGGGACCATTAAGCTGTCGACCGATAAGTCAATAGAATTTGAGTTGAGTTGGTCAGCGCCGGTTAAAGCAGACTGCACATATTTTACGATCACCGGCACACACGGAGAGATAAAGCTAAAAACTCTGTTTGGATTCAGCAATGACCGGCTTTGGGACAAGGACAGCCTAAGAATACGGGATAGAAATTCAGAGGATTTTGAGATACCGGTTAACCGTGAAATTAATAGTACGAGTTTGGCTTTCTATGATATGGCAAGGTTTTTTGTAAATGTGATAAGGGGGAAAGCGCAGCATGCGGTAACGGAGCGGGATGCCTTGAAAAATGTAGATATAATCGAAGCCTTGTATAAAAGCGAAGATAAGATGGCCCCTGGTTTAGAAAAATATGTACCGAGGTTGTGATGATGCTGAATAATTATTTTATCGGAATGGACATTGGTGGTACGAATATAAGAATTGCCTTAATGAAGCACACGGGAGAGAAGATTGGTACCATATTCAGATTTAGCTTTAAGAGAGCGCACTCTGCCATAGACGAGATCGAAGAAAATATATATCTGCCGGTAATTCACTTTTTGGAGATGAGGGGAATAAACCTGAATCAATTATGGGGAATTGGAATATCTTTGGCCGCTCTTTTTAACAGAGAAAACGGGCAGATAACAAAGTGGCCGAATAATCGGTTATGGGATTCGTTTCCACTTAGAAGCTATCTTGAAGAAAGATTCCAAATTCCGGTCATCATGGAGGATGATGCGAATTCAGCGGCACTCGGGGAACATCTTCTGGGGGCGGGAAGGGGATTTTCGGATTTTGCTTATCTTACAATAGGTACAGGGATCGGATGTGGAATGATCCTTAATGACAACCTTTATCTTGGTTCACGGGGTGTGGCTGGTGAAATTGGACATATCCGGGTCGTAGAGGATGGACCACTTTGTACTTGCGGAACTACTGGTTGTCTTCAAGCTTTAGTATCCGGTCCGGCATTATATAAAAAGTACATCAATTCGGTAAGTCCGTTAGGGTTTGAAACGGATCAAATAAAAGATTTTAATAAAGTGGCCGAATTAGCTCAAAATGGTGATGAAGTAGCAATTCAGATTTTTGAGTATGCCGGCCAATATCTATCATGGATGCTTTCAAATTTAGTTATGCTACTGGATATACCGCTGATTGTTATCGGTGGCGGTGTTGCCCGGGCCGGTGAGATATTACTGTCGCCAATTCGGAGCGGGCTTGACTTATATATGGAGCAGTTTAAAAGAGACGTCTTGGTAAACGCAGCAGATTTAGGTGACGATAGTGGTGTCATCGGGGCATTAAATCTTGTTTACCAAAGATATAATCATAATGATATGAAGCGCTGGGAGGATAGATAAAGTGAATGTGAATGAAATTGCCCCTAAAAGAATAGCAATAGCGCTGATAAATGGACCAAATATTAATCTTTTAGGAACCAGGGAACAACAGTTTTATGGAAAAGAAACTTTGCCAGATATTGAAAAACAGATCAAAAGTCTTGCCGATGAGTTATTAGTCGATATCTTGTTATACCAATCGAATCACGAAGGACAAATCGTAGATTTTATTCAGGAAAATAGGTTTACGCTTGATGGGATTATGATTAATCCGGCAGCGTATACAAAATCCGGATATGCAATTTTGGAGGCTTTGACAGCAATTGATATACCTTTTATTGAGGTGCACTTGTCCAATATATTTTCCCGGGAAAAATGGCACAGTGAATCCATTTTTTCACCTAAAGCGATCGGGTTTATTTCTGGTATGAAGGGCTTTTCTTATGAACTTAGTCTACGGGGTATTGTGAATTATATTAATGATAATAAAAATAATGAATAATTGGAGGTTAAGCGATGGAACAGTTGGCAATAGACGGGGGTAAACCAGTAAAAACTAACCCTTTTCCGGGGTGGCCATATTCTGATGACAGGGAATATGAATTGGTTACAGAGGTTCTAAGAAGTAGAAAATGGTGGAGAATGAATGGGAACAGGGTGGAGGAGTTTGAACAGAAATTTGCCCAAATGCATAATGCGAAGTACTGTTTGGGGTTAACAAACGGTACACATGCTATCGAACTGGCACTTTCGGCGCTGGGAATCGGGGCCGGGGATGAAGTCATCATCCCGGCATTTACATTTATTTCAACTGCTGTGGCAGTCATTTATTGTAATGCCACACCGGTAATGGCAGATGTTGATCCCGGCACATTTTGTTTAGACCCGGCAGCATTTGAGAAAGCAATAACACCAAGAACAAAGGCGGTTATTCCGGTGCATATGGCCGGACATTCCTGTGATATGGATTCAATCTGCCGGATTGCACAAAAGCACAATTTAAGGGTTATTGAAGACGCAGCCCATGCCCATGGAGCCGAATGGAAAGGTCGAAAGATTGGTACTTTTGGTGACTTTGCGACATTTAGTTTTCAGAATGGTAAACTGGTCACTTGTGGTGAAGGAGGGGCTATCTTAACCAACAGCAAAGAACTGTATGATCAGGCTTATCTCATCCATGGCGTCGGAAGACCACAGGGGGACAGGGTATATGCACATGTTGTACTTGGCTCAAATTATAGAATGAATGAAGTTCAAGGGGCTATACTGATAGCACAGTTAGAGCGGCTGGAAGATTTTAATATCAGAAGGGAGAGAAATGCTGCGGCTCTTGACCGTCTGCTTGCCAATGTTCCCGGGATTATTCCCCAGACCAGGAATATAGAAGCAAACCTGAATCCTCATTACATGTATATGTTTTATTATAACCCGGAGTATTTTAACGGGATAAGCAGGCAGGAGTTTGTAGACTGCCTGATAGCCGAAGGGATTCCATCCTTTATTGCGTATCCGGTGATTAGCAATGCCGCCTTTTATAAAGAAAATAACTTCAGAAATCATATCAGTGCACACACTGATGGAGTATCTGACCAACATGTGAATGCAGATAAAATCGCTGAAGAGGTTATCTGGCTGCCGCATAATACCTTGCTGGGAGATGAATTGGATATTGAAGAAATCGCTGAAGCAATTAAGAAAATTCAGAGAATATCAACCCATAAGAATTTATACTTTTAACCATAAAACATCCTAAAAGGAGGTCAGAGAAATTGAATAAAGTAGTTATTTTCGATCTGGATGGAGTCGTAATAAACTCTTCTGAGGTGCAGAAGCAGGCACTGTTTGAAAGTTATCGAATCATTGTTGGAGATGACAGCAAACCTTCATTTGAAGAATTTTTAAGTCATAGCGGGAATTCGATAAGTAATATATTTCAGAAAATGTCCTTACCTCTGGATATGATTGAGCCTTACCGAAAAATAAGCCGTAAGAATATCGAACTAATCAAAGTATATAAGGGTATCAAAGAGCTTATTGTAAAACTAAAGCGGCAAGGGTTTAATTTAGCGATATGTACAGGCAAGGAAAGGGATCGAACTGTTGAAATTCTTGACAAGCTGGATTTACTTAAGCTATTTGATGTTATTGTATGTTCTGATGACGTAATCAACCCCAAACCTTATCCGGATAGTTTGCTTCTGGCCTTAAGTAATATTGAAGCTATACCTGAAAATGCAGTGATGATAGGGGATGCGAAGAACGATATCCTTAGTGCTAAAAGGGCTGAGGTAAAAAGTATAGCAGTTACCTGGGGAGAAGGTAATAAGGATATCCTTGAAATAGAATGTCCGGATTATTTAGTAAATACGATGAGTGAGTTAGATGATGCAATCATCAATAGTTTTGAGGATGACAGACCAACTCCTAAGTATTTAGTGAATGACTTTGTGATTGCTGAAGAAAATTGTAATATGAATTGTGCTTATTGTTTGACCGGTACCAGTCAATTAAAGGAAAAACATAAAAGTGAAACTTCTAATTCGAATAAAGCCATGAATTACTTAAAAGATATTCAGCTGAAAGAGAATATCGACGGGGTTTCAAACATGATCACCGACAATTTTGACGTTGCCATTTTAAAAGTGAGTGGTGGTGAACTGTTCATGATAAATGAAATTACAGAGTACATCAGGTGTCAAGCTAACAAGTATAAAGCAGTTCAAATCCTGACTAATGGTTTACTGTTGAGTGATAAAATACTACGGGAACTCAAAAATATTGGAAATGTATGCATACAGCTTTCAATCGATCACCATACCCTTGAAGGAAACGTATATAGGACTGGAAAAGTCAGTGCGCTAGAAAAAATCCTGCACAGTATTGACAATATTGCCGACCATGGAATCCCGCTGGAAATTAATTGTGTATTAACCGATAAAAACACATCAAGGATTCATGAGTTTGCAGATTATTTATTAAAATATGATCATAGCCACGTCATGCTTTTCCCATTCCCTGTCAGAGGGGCAAATAGAGATTTGTTCTATCCAATACCGGAACAATTATCGGGAATAGAAGAGTTAATCGATAATTATGATCATTATGAGAAGATTATGGCTCCAAAGGTCTATCTGGATTATCTCCTCCGTTTCCTTAGAAATGGACATAGGGACTTGCCGTGTTTTATTCCCGGGATGACGATAGGGACCTTTGATGACGGTACGGTGACGCCCTGCCCGAATTACTGGTTTACGTCCCTGGGCAGTTTACTAAGTGAAGATAAGCTTTTAACTGTCAAAAAGATCGGAAATGATAAAATTTATAGAGTATTGTTAAACTCGGGAAACAAGATCCGTGAGTGCAGGAAATGCTATACACCATGGGACACACTAAATCTATACCTCGCAGGGGTTTTATCTCTTGATGAACTATGTGTCAGCCCTTTATATAGTTTCCCAGGGATAAGAGAACATATCATTAACTTGAAAAAGATTATGATTAATTAGTATTTATTAGTGGAGGAAGTGATTAGATGGTTAATATTGATATTAAGAATGTCGAAACAAAAACGGGCTATTGTTTTATGGGACCGATTATAAATGCAGCTATTTATTATAAAAGAGATTATCAACTTAATTTTGCAGGATGTTTATTTTTTGGATTTGAACCATTCAATGAAGAAGAAGGAAAATCCTTCTATGAAAGAATGAGTTGGGATTTTTCTTCAGATTTATTTCCAGAAGAGTTAATAAAATATCACGGGCTAGATGTGATTATTGACAAACGTCCGGAGTTCCTGGATTTTAAAAGTATCGTCGACTCAGAATTAGCACTGGGCAATCCGATAGTTTTAACATTTGATGGGTACAATGCTCATTGGACATATTATTACCTAAAACATAAAGTAATGCATTTTTGCTTAATTGTCGGCGTGGATGAAGAAAGTGAAAGTTTTTTAGTCATTGATCCGTATTTCTCTGTTGAAATTAAGAAGTTACCTTTCAATGAAGTTGAACAATCTTATAACTGGCACTATACAATAAGACTTGTTGAACCAACGGTTAATATTGCTTCAGTTTGGGAAGATATTCTCAAAAAAGGAATAAGTGGGAACTATGAAAATAAGTATAATAAAAGTTCTTACCAAATGATGCGGGAGTTTGCAAAAGAAATACTCCAATCAAATGATATTATTGAGGAAATGAAAATCCAAGATAGTGCTGGCTCATATCAAATTTTAGAGAAAATGAAATATATAACGTTCAGCCGTTTAAACTTTTCATGGTTTCTTGAATATATAATCAAAGAGTTTTCCGTCAAAGAATTAGAACCAATGGTTAAGGTAATGGTTCAGCTCAGTGACAAATGGAACCTTGTGTTTGGGCAGCTTACCAAGCTAGGCTACCTAAAACAAGAAGATGCAATCAACCGGCTAAAAAAGAAAATATATGACCAGATAGTAGAAAACTCAGAGATTGAAGAAGACGCTACAAAGAAGATGATGAAAATTTTACAAGATAAGAGGAGATGATATGGATATTGGTTTACATTTTAATCAGAGAGCGGCAAAGTATAATACATCTTCAAACTGGGTTAAGGATAAATTGTTGATTGAGAAGATGTTTGATTTAGCTGAGCCAACAAAGGAATCCGCGGTTCTTGATGTTGCTACCGGAACTGGAAAAATAGCAGAAGTATTTTCCGGAAAAGTTAATAAGTTGATCGGGATTGACATAAGCCAGCCAATGATTGACAAAGGAAAGATTCTTTATAATGAATTAGTGATTTCGTCAGCAGAAGAGATGCCGTTTTATGATAATACTTTTGACGTCATTGTTTGCCGGCAAGGCTTACAGTTTATGGATTTAGATAAAGTTATCCCGGAAATATATCGCGTTTTAAAGCCGGGAGGAAGAACTGTATTGTGTCATTTGGTGGCATATTCTGACGAAGACAAAAAAGAAGCTTTTAATATTCAGAAGCTCAGAAATCCAGCAAGAAAGAATTTCTTTATGCCAAATACGATTCCAGATGTTTTGCAGAAGTATAATTTTAAAGATGTTGTCAATTATGATTATATTTCAAAAGAATCAGTCAATCAATGGATTTATCATGGTGCTATTGGTCAGCATAATATCAATCAAATAAAAGAAGCATATCAGAATGGCAGTGAAAACTTTAAGAATATTCATAAAGTTAAATTTCTAAAGGATGACATTACTGACGATATGCTTTTTGGTATCACAAGAGGAACAAAAAAACAATACGAGGAGGTATGAAATGGAAAAGACACATGCTTTATCAGACGATCTCTATCACGTCGCCAGTGATGAGGTTGATAAGAAGTTAATGCAATTAATGTCTCAGCAGGATAAAAATCCTTGCCCGACAGATAGCTCTAAGCCAAGAATTTCTTTGATCGTTGGTCCATCGCCTTTTACGATGCCAAGAGGCTGGGAATTCTTTTTGACAACACCTTACGAAGGATTAACCTATATTAGTACAGTTTTGTTTAATGCAGGTTACCCGGTAAGAATCATAGATGTTCGTTATGAGAAAGATCCGCTGCAAACTTGCCATGATGAGATTATGAAAGGTACAGATGTTTTGGGCATTTCGACTTTTGAGGATAATTTTCCGTTCGTGAAAGACTTGATTAATAAAGTTAAAGAAACAAATCCTGCAATGCCGGTCATCTGTGGAGGGTCTCTAGTAACATCGGCCACAAAGACTTTCTTTGAATATACAAAATTAGATGTAGCTGTTATTTCTGAAGGTGAGCTTACCTTTCTTGAATTAATGGATTATCTTACAAAAAATGATTTGAATATTAAGGATAGCCTGAGTAATATCAAAGGAATATGGTATAGAAATGGTAAGAATCAAGTGATAACCAACAAGCCTCGTGGTCAGATGTTAAACTTAGATTGCCTGCCAAGAATGCGTCTTGAATTATGGCCGCAGTATAAATCAACAATGGGTCTTCAGCCACAGATAATCGCTTCCTACAGTCGTGGGTGTAAGATGGATTGTTCCTTCTGTTACCGGACAACACCTATTGTCGCGACGAAGTCCCTGGAAAAATTTGATGAAGATATGAAATGGCTAAAGGAAAAATATAAGATTGAATTTATTATGTTTTCAGACTTGACATTTACGGCAATAAAAGATCAGACAATTGAGATCTGCAATATTATTAAAAAGTATGATATCAGGTGGGCTTGTTTGACTCGTTGTGCTGATGTCGATGCAGAAAGATTGAAAGCGATGAAAGAAAGCGGATGCGATATTATCTTATATGGTGTTGAATCCCTGGATGTATCAGCTCTTCAGTTATGTAGAAAAGGTAACTCGGAAAATATTACGTTAAAAGCATTGGAGTTAACCGAAGAATCAGGAATAAGGTTTGGCGCCCTTCTCATTGTCGGCCTGCCGGGTGAGACGGAAGAGTCACTTGACCATATGGCTGAATTTGCGGAAAAGTACCGAAATGTGACTAGAGTCAAATATTTAGCACTATTACCGGGAACACCCTATTACAATGAAAATCTTAAGAAGGGTTTGCTCAAGAGTGAGGTTGACCATTTGCACTGGCTTTCGACAGAACAAGCGCTTCATCAAGATGAATTTATAAATATTACACAATTGAATGAAAAAAAATTAAGAGAAACATATAAGAGAGTTTATGATTCTTATTGCCCTGGGCCGGTCATGGATTTTAAACACTTTCCCGAGTATTTTAATTATTATGATCCAAATCCGGATAATGGTTCAAAAGAAAATATTGACTATGCCGGTCAAGATTGGCGGAAGGAATTTTCTTCGGCAGGTCCATTTCTGGCACCGGGAGCTGAAAATTACACGCTGGATAAATATGGGAAAAAGGAAATGGTGGAAAAAGGCACTTTACTAATGGATTCTGGTGCTAAAAAGATATTTAAATCGAAAACAATTCAGAAATAGAGTTGGAGAAATAAACAATGAATGAATTGAAAAACTCACAAACATTTCGTAATTTATTGGAGGCTTTTGAAAATGAAAGCAGTAAATCACACGCATATCTATTCTACTCAATAATCGCTAAAATTGAAGGACATGATCATGCGGTTGATTTTCTTGAGAATTTGGCTGAGTATGGTGTGAATAATTCACATGGAAGTCTGGACTATATCCGGACGGTAAGCGAACCTTTTAATGATATACCGATAGGTGAAACGAAGAATAATTTCCAGGCCATATCGGTTTCACTTGAAAAAGAGGCAAATGATATGTATCAGAGTTTTGCCTATATTGCTCATAGTGAAGGGTTTCATGATGTTGCAAGTTGGTTTGAAACATTAGCTGAATTCAAGTTAGCATATTTGGAGAAAAGCAAAAAAATATTAGAAAAAATAATGGAGACGGTGAACAAGGATGTATAATTTATTGAATAAGAATAGCAGCGAAGAATACAATGCTAGCAGTATTCATATATTATCTGGTTTAGAACCGATTAGAAAAAATCCTGCAATGTACATAGGCTCAATTGAGAGTGAAGGTTTGCATCAATTGGTATATGAAGTGATTGATAATTCTATTGACGAAGCTATAGGCGGATTTTGTAATACGATCGATATTATTATTGACAAGAATGGTGTGTGTTCAATAGAAGATAATGGACGCGGCATACCGGTTGATCATTATCCCTCAATTGGCTTACCGGCGTGTGAAGTTATTCTGACAACACTTCACTCGGGTGGAAAATTCGATGGTAAAGCTTATTATCGGTCGGCAGGCCTGCATGGGGTTGGAGTTTCTTGTGTAAATGCATTATCACAGAAGTTTGTCCTTGAAGTCTATCGTGATAATAAACACTACATTCAGGAATATTCAAGAGGAAAGAAAGTCAATGAATTGAAAATGCTTGGACCAACAAATAAGCAAGGCACTAAAATCTCCTTCTCTCCGGATGGAGAGGTGTTTAGTAAAACGGCAAATATTTCTTATGAAGTTCTTAAGAAAAAGATCCAAGAGCTGGCTTTCATTTATTCGGGGATAAGAATCAGAATTACCGACGAAAGAACAAATCAAAATGATGTTTTCTGCTACAATACCGGCATAGTCGGTTTTGTCAACCATTTATCTGGAACGGTGGCGAAAGTACACCCGGAAATTATTCATATTAAATATGAGAAAAATGAACTGGAAATGGAAGCAGCGTTGCAGTGGACAGTAATGTATTCTGAAAATATGAAGAGCTATGTGAATGGTATTAATACAGTTTATGGTGGAACACATGTTTTGGCATTGAAGAAAGCATTAATCGATTGTTTGAATAATTATGGGATTAAAGAAAAATTAATCTTAGATAATGTAGAACAGAAATTATCTGCTTTCGATATTTTTGAAGGAGTAATAGGGGTTATATCACTAAAAATGGTTAATCCGCGCTTCGAAGGTCAAACAAAGACAAAATTGACCAATAAAGAAATTGAGGAGCCGTTGATTAGTCATATTTATAAGGATATGATGACACTGTTTAGTGATAATATATTGTTGGCTAAGCAGATTATTAATCGTGCGATGAGTGCTAAGAACGCAAGGATTGCGGCTAGAAGGGCGGCAGAAAATTCGCGTTATCAATTGAACAGTAACACAGAAGTTTCTGATGAGATATATCAGCAGCAATTTGGCATTAGATCAAAGAATTGGCATGATTCAGCGGTCTGGCTGACAAACGAAGAACTTTTGCAAAAGCATGTCGAACATCTTGAAGTTGAGAGAGATGCAAAGGTTCTAGATGTCTGCTGTGGCAGTGGTGTCGTTGGAGCTTCTTTTAAAGGAAAAGTAAAAAGTATCACTGGTTTGGATTTGACGCCCGAGATGGTTGAGCTTTCAAAGCAAAGATTGGACGAAGTTTACCAGGGAACGGTATATAATATGCCATTCTCTGATCAGAGTTATGATTTGGTGGTAACGCGTGAGGTATTGCATTTATTGCAAAATCCGCAAAAGCCGGTTTCAGAAATCTATCGCGTGTTAAAACCCGGTGGCCAGTTTATTGTTGGCCAGATAATTCCATTTTCTGCTGAAGATGGTCCGTGGATGTACAGGGTATTTAAGAAGAAACAACCACTGATTTTTAATATGTTTCAAGAAAATGATTTTAAATCGATGTTGAAAGCAGCTGGTTTTGTCGATATGAAAACCACAGAGTATAATCTCTGGGAATCAATTGATGTTTGGATTAATACATATGAGACTACTTATCTCCACAGAGAGGAAATTAAAGAACTGTTCTTAAACGCACCAAAAGAAATAAAGAAGTATCATCCCTATAAGATATTACCATCAGGAGAGATCCAGGATCTATGGAGATGGATGATATTCTCGGTAAGAAAACCATTCTAGTTGGAGGAATGTTATGATTGATAATCCTATTTTTATTATTGGAACTGAAAGATCTGGATCTAACTTATTGAGGTTAATTCTTAATACCCATTCAGAAATATGTGTTCCGCATCCACCACATATTTTTAATTATTTTGGTAAATTATATGGTAGTTATCACGATTTAAATGAAATAATTTTCAAAAAGTTATCAAGAGATGTATGTTTATTAGTAAATAATCATATTCATCCCTGGGAAATAAAGGTTAAATCAGATTCTATAGCTGAAAAATCCAGATCCAGAAGCCTATATGGTATTTATGAAACTATATATGATGAATACCTTAACTATTCTGGTAAAAAAAGATGGGGCTGCAAAAGTACTTTCATGATCGAGTACATTGATGAAATTTGTAAGCATGTAAAAGAGCCCAAATTTCTTTGGCTGATAAGAGATGTCAGGGATGTGGCTGTTTCATCAAAGAAGTCAGTGTTTAATCCAAATCATCCATATTTTGTTTCAAAGCTTTGGAATGAGCAGCAAGAATTGGGTTTGGCGGCCGAAAAGAAATTGCCTGAGGATCAAATACTTAGGGTAAAGTATGAAGATTTAATCGCAAAGCCACATGATACTATCCAGAAAATTACTGATTTTTTAGGAATTTCTTTTGAAGAGCAAATGCTAACTTATTATAAAACCAATACAGCCCAAAAAGGTAGTAATCTTTCGGCCTCCTGGGAGAATACTTCAAAGCCAATTATTAAAGATAATTACATGAAATTTCCCGATTTTTTGTCAAAGAAAGAGATTGAGTTGATTGAACATATTTCAGGTTCAATGTTACCGGAATTTGGATATGAAAAATACTTATCAACTAATAGTATTTCAAAAATCTCCAAATTTTCTGTATTCGGTTTCAAGATATCAGATTTATTAAAGCGGATTCAAATTGAACTGGCTGCTTCTTTTAAAGATAAAAATTATATTCTGTTTATTAAGAGAAGATTTATCGTCAAATGGCTGAAACTTAAGAGTTTCATCAGGAATAACTTTAACAAAAAGGGAATTAAAGATGAGTAAAAATCAATTATCTAAAATAAGAGCAAAGTTATCTGAATTAGATTACAAGAAGAATAGTATTCCTTTTTTTAAGGAAGTGAAAAATGTAATATTTATCGAATCTAGTTCCAGGGGGGGATCAAGTTATTTTACTGAAGTATTAAGGCAGTCACCTCTATTTCTTCACTTTAGAGCTGAAATAGCCCCCTTTTTGAAGTTATCAGGTTTATCTTATCCTGATACGGAAAGAAACTCTGATGTATTGACAGCGGAACATACGCTTGGTAATTGGCAATGCAATCTGGATATTCTTCAAGATCATCTATGGTGGGATCTGGGAAATATTCTGGGGTTCCAGGAATTAAAGTTAAGCGCCGAGGATTACGGTTATTTTGTTTCTTCAATTATGTGGCGGCTTATTATACAGTGGCCGGATTGTGATTTTGATATTGAGAAAGTTAAAGATGAGATAAGAAAGACATTTGAAGCTTATTGTGATCAATATGATTTTTCAAATAGCCTGAGTTACAATTTACAGATGTTTTACCTAATTCTCCTGAAAAAAATCCAGAGTACTTATAAAAAGATAAATCCTTATTACTATGATATAGACAAAAATCTGATTGGAAAATATTGGCCAGAAGCAAAAAAAGAGTATTCTCCGCCTGCTGAGTATTTATTGGAAGAGCCGCCATTTATATTGATTTATCCTTGGAAACATGCGCAAGTCAAGGATTTGGAAACCAAACCTATTGTAATTAAGACTCCAAGTAATGCTTATCGGTTTGATTTCTTTAAGAACCTTTTTATCAATGCGCAGATAAGGTATATCTATTTAACCAGAAATCCAGCGGCTTCAATAAATGGTCTAATGGATGGGTGGCAGTATCATGGTTTCTTTTCACATAAAGTAAATAAGAAAATGGCGATCAGCGGTTATACGGATAAATTTCCTGTTTTCGGAGAGTATTGGTGGAAATTCGACCTTCCGGATGGTTGGGAAAATCATATTCATGAACCACTTGAAAAAGTATGTGGTTTTCAATGGTATTCAGCACACAAATCAATTCTTGATTATTTTGATCATAATCAAGTGGATTATTTGCAGATAGCTTTTGAAAAGATAATACAACCATCTGATCATAGAAATAATATTTGTTTTAAGTTAGCCAACTGGCTTAATATTGATCCTGCATTATTTATCAAATTGATTAATTTCAATTTACCATTTGTAATGGCGACAACAATGCCGCAGCATTTTAGATGGAAGGCCAGGATAGAATTGTTAAGACCGATTATTCAAGAGAAATATATTACTGACATTTCGATAAGGATGGGTTATGAAAAGAATCAGCAAGAATGGTCATAGTTCTCAATCAGATAATTATCATTCAACACATGGTGGTAAAGGCTGGTTAGATAGACAGAAGAGTAATAGTGAAGAAATCCAGGAAGGTAAATTCTGGTATCCAACATATAGTGTGTCTGAAACAGCCGCCTTAAAGGAAGTATTACTTACCATACCTCATAAAGATACGTATTTAAATATTTGTCCCGCGTCCAATTTAATGCTGGAAGTGTTGGATGGAGAGCGGCTGGTAGAACAAGCTTATCAGCTAAAGAAGGTATATGAAAGCAATGAGGTTAAGGTTCATACCCTGATTTGTAAAAGAGACAATCCTTATCCCAATCTACTATTTTTACGTGACCTGCTTTGGGCAACGCCCGAGGGTGTTATTTTATGCAGGCCTGCTTCACAGCAAAGAGCTGGAGAAGAGCGACTTGTTGCCCGGACATTATCTGAAATTGGTATACCCATAGTTATGTCAATCAAAGGTGATGGTGTTTTTGAAGGTGCTGATGCATTGTGGTTGAATTCAGAGACAGTCATCTTAGGAACGGGATTCCGTACCAATGATAAGGGAGGGAGACAGATTGAAAATTTTTTGTCAGACCTTGGGGTAAAAACGATTAAGATCCAGCTAAAGAAAGGCGTTCAGCATCTGCTGGGGGTGATGAATTTTCTGACTGAGGATGTGATCGTTTTAAATGATAATAAAGCACCGGAAAATTTGGAAAATATATTATTGGATCATGGATATAAAGTGGTTAGATTAACAAACGAAGAAGAAATTAATAATAGCCGTGGTATGAACTTTGTAAATTTAGGAAATAAAAAGATTTTAATGCCCACAGGAGCTCATAAATTAAAAGAGTGCTTTCAAACTAACGGCTGTGAAGTGGTTGAATGTGATATTTCTGAATATTTGAAAGCGGGAGGTGGCATTGGCTGTTTGACAGGCATTTTATATAGACGATAATAAAATGGATTGGAGCGTAATATTTTTGGACCATTTAGATAAATTAGAAAGCAAAAGTATTCATATTATAAGGGAAGCATATAGTGAGTTTAAAAATCTTTGTATGTTATGGTCTATCGGGAAAGATAGCACAGTTCTTCTATGGCTATCAAGAAAAGCTTTTTTTGGACATGTTCCATTTCCCCTGGTTCATATTGATACACATTATAAAATTCCAGAAATGATCAGGTATAGAGATGATCTGGCCAAAGAATGGAAATTAGATATGATTTATGGAGAAAATAAAGAAGCTATTGCGGCAAAAAACACATATCCTGATGGAAGCGTTACACGTATACAATGCTGCAAAAATTTAAAGACAGAAGCCTTAGTAAACACATTAAGTGGAATGTGGCCAAGATATAGGATGGATCATAAAGATGGTAAATACATATTAGATCAAAATACTGATCCATATACCGGAGTTATCGTTGGCGTCAGGTCAGATGAGGAAGGCAGCCGTTCGAAAGAAAGATATTTTTCGCCGAGAGACAAAAATAGTGATTGGGAAATAGAAAGTCAGCCTCCCGAATTTTGGAGTCAGTATAAAACTGATTTTGAACCAGGAACACATGTTAGGATACATCCGCTTCTTGACTGGACGGAATTAGATATTTGGGAATATATAAAAAAAGAAAACATACCAGTAGTTTCTCTGTATTTTAACCAAGGCGAAAAAAAGAGATATCGTTCATTAGGCTGTTATCCATGTACTTCTCCGGTAAGTTCCGATGCAAGAAATTTAGATGAAATAATTGAAGAATTAAAGACCGGGAAATTTTCTAATATAGCGGAACGTTCAGGGAGAGAACAGGACAAGGAAGATGGTGGTGGGCTTGAGACTCTAAGAAGACTAGGATATATGTGAGATTTACTAAGGAACTTTAGTATAGGGGGTCAGGTGACTGAAAATGGACATAGAACAAATATATACTGAAGATATGAATATTGTGGTTGTTGGTCATGTTGATCATGGCAAAAGTACTGTTATTGGTAGATTGCTAACCGATACAAATTCGTTGCCAATAGGTAAACTAGAGCAAATTCGCGAGAAATGTAAAAGGAATTCAAAGCCTTTTGAATATGCCTTTTTACTTGACGCTCTTAAAGATGAGCAGGAGCAGGGTATCACTATTGATTCGGCGAGGTGTTTTTTTAGAACAAAAAAAGAAATTATATTATTATAGACGCTCCAGGACATATTGAATTTCTAAAAAACATGGTTACAGGAGCAGCGAGAGCTGAAGCAGCGTTATTGGTGATCGATGCCTATGAAGGCATCCAGGAAAACTCAAAAAGGCATGGATATCTCTTAAGTATGCTTGGCATTAAACAATTATGTATATTAGTTAATAAGATGGATTTAATTGGTTATAGTGAACAGATATTTAATGAAATAACTGAAAATTTCAAAGTTTTTTTAAGTAAGATTGGATTAGAAACTTCTATGTATATCCCAATAAGTGGGTATAAGGGCGAGAATATTGTACAAAAGTCAAAAAACATGACATGGTATGAAGGGGACACGGTGCTTGAAGTCCTTGAGAAATTTCAAGTAGAAAAGCTGCCTGCGAATAAACCTTTTAGGATGCCTGTACAAGGTGTATATAAATTTACAGCAGGTGGTGATACTAGAAGAATTATTGGCGGAACAGTTGAAACCGGGACGCTTAATGTTGGTGATGAAGTAGTATTTTTCCCTTCTGGTAAGAAGGGTAGAATCAAGTCTATTGAAGCTTTTAATGAAGATACAAAAATTAGTGTATGTGCGGGATACTCAACAGGATTTACACTGACCGAACAAATTTATGTTAAACGAGGTGAAATTGCTACGGTATCTGATCAGCTTAAGCCACAGATAGCAACTCTCATTAAAGTTAAGTTATTCTGGTTAAGTAAATTAGCTATGGTAATGGGTAAAACATATATATTAAAACTTGGAACATCTAAGGTAAGGATAAGGATTGTAAAAATCATTAGCATTCTGGATGCTTCGACACTTCAAAGTAGCAATTCAGATTTTATTGGAACAAATGATGTTGCAGAATGTTTGTTAGAACTTGAAAAACCCATCGCATTTGACTTGTTATCTTATAATTTTTATTTGAGCAGATTCGTAATTATTGATCATTATGAAATTTCAGGTGGCGGGACAATCTATGGAATATCAGAAGATAAACAGAATTGGATTAGTGAGAAGACTATTACTGGGAATAATAAGTGGGAGAACAGTGCAATAAGCGAAGCAGAAAGAGCGTTAAAATATCAACAAAACCCCACGCTTATTATGATTACAGGTTTGAGTAATGGAGGTAAAAAGTATATTTCAAGTATTTTGGAGAAAAAATTATTCAATCAAGGAAGAATAGTTTATTTACTTAGCATATATTACAAGGAAGAACATCTTAGAAGGTTGGCAGAAATCAGCAATATAATGTTAGATGCTGGAAATATTTTGATTGTAACTGTAGTCGAAATGTCAAATGATGATTTGAAAGAAATAAAAACAATTGTAGATCCAAAGAAAATCAAAGTTTTGTGGATTGGTAATAATATTACTACAGATATAGAATATGATTTGCAGATTAGTGAAGATTGCGAAGGTGAATATGCTCTTAATATAATTGAAGATTATCTTATTAAGAGCAGTGTCATTAGTAGTGATAACGGGAAGGATTAGGTGGTATGTATTTGTTTGAGAAGAAAAGGATTTTAATTCTCATATTATTCATAGTATTTGGCTTTACCCTTGAAAGTTGTTCTAATTCTGACGATAGACAATTAAAAGTAAGGATTGCCTGCTTTCCAAATTTAACCCATTCCCAAGCTTTAGTTGGGATGGCTGAAGGACAATTTCAAGATGCATTTGGGGAAAAAATTCAAATTGAATGGAAGACATTTAATGCTGGTCCGGCGGAGATGGAAGCTTTATTTGCGGGGGAAGTGGATATAGGGTATATTGGCCCTATACCTGCTATCAATGGGTATGTTAAATCTGGCGGAGAGTTTCAGATTATAGCTGGTGCAACTGATGCTGGCGCAATACTAGTGTCGAGGAAAGACTTACATATAAAAGATATTAAGGAATTGGATGGAAAAAAGATTGCTTCACCTCAGTTCGGCAATACCCAAGATTTAGTTTTGAGACATATATTAAATGAAAATGGATTAAAAGATACGACAAAGGGTGGAAGTGTACAAATAATTCAGGTAGAAAATCCCGATATTAAGATGTTACTTGATAAGGGAGACATTGATGCAGCTTTGGTTCCAGAACCTTGGGGAAGCAGGTTGATTAATGAGATAGATGCAAATGTTATACTTGATTATGATAAAGTATATAACAAGGGTAGATATTCATCTGCCCTTGTTATAGCGCGGACAGAATTTATCGAGAAGCACCCAGATCTTGTAAAAATGTTTATCGAAACTCATGTGCAATTAACTGAATACATAAATGAGAATAATGATACAGTAAAAAAGATTTTGAATGATCAAATCAAAAAACTGACAAATAATTCTATACCGGATGATATACTTGATGTTTCATTTGAGCGGCTTGTTATTACAAATGATCCTGAAAAGGTATCTATTTCTGATTTTATTAAAATAGCAAAAGAAGTGGGCTTTATCGAAAAAGAACCCGATATTGAAATGCTTTTGAATACTAATATTTTAAATGATGTCCTAAAACAAAGTGGTCAGAGTGAGATAAAGTAGTGGTTCTTCTTAAATGCGAGGTGTTCTAATTGAATTTATCACTTAAAAACGTTAATAAAACTTATAAAAGTGAAAGCGGAGTTATTGAAGTTCTTCGTGATATTAACCTAGAAGTAAGATCTGGGGAATTTATTTGCGTAGTTGGCCTATCCGGATGTGGAAAATCAACTTTAGTAAATATAATTGCAGGGTTAGACAAGGTGACAAAAGGTAAAGTTGAATGTAATTTAAAAGAAATAAATTATCCAGGTCCAGATCGTGCGGTTATTTTTCAAGATACTGCACTTTTTCCCTGGCTAAAGGTAATTGATAATATAGAACTTGGGATGAAATTTGTAGGTATACCTAAATCGGAGCGAAGAAAAAAAGCTATTTACTATTTGGAGATGGTACATCTAATTGAATTTCAAAATTATTATATCCATCAGTTGTCTGGTGGTATGAAGCAAAGAGTTGCATTAGCACGGGCATTATCTTTAGAATCTGAAATACTGTTAATGGACGAGCCTTTTGCAGCACTTGATATTCAGACAAGAGATATATTGCATTATGAATTATTAAAAATATGGAATGATACAAAAAAGACTATTGTTTTTATTACGCACAGTATAGAAGAGGCTGTTCTGCTGGCGGATAGAATAATTGTTATGAGTCCGATACCGTCTGGTATAAAAAAAGAATTTTATATAAAGATGGAAAGACCAAGAATTATCGATTCAAGGCAATCAGAAATTATTAATGCAATAAAGAGGGAATTATAATGGTAACGAAGAAGAGCTATCTAATAAGAAAGACAATAAAAAAGTTTTTATTTTACCTTGTATTAGTGGTGTTTTGGGAAGTAATGTATAGAATAGGTGTTGAATATCTTCACCTATGGAAGTCATATACTTTTTCGTCTCCTAGCAGTGTGTTTTTGACAATAATAAGATTATTTAATGATAATAATACACTTGGTATTGCCATACTTATTAGCCTAAGAAGGGTTTTGATTGGATATTTTATATCATTAGTTATTGGGTTAATATTAGGATTGATTGTTGTAAGGCTCAAATACCTTGAGAATAATTTAGGTCCATTATTATTAGGTTTACAAACGCTACCTAATGTATGCTGGATTCCTTTTGCAATACTTTGGTATGGTCTGAATGAAAGCGCCATTATCTTCGTAGTAATTATAGGCTCTACTTTTTCGATTGCAATAGCAGTGATATCAGGAATTAAAAATATTAATCCTATATATGTCAAGGTTGCAAGGACTATGGGTGCAAGAGACTTTACCTTATATAAAAGTATAATTTTACCGGCTGCATTTCCAAATATAATTTCAGGTATGAAACAAGGCTGGTCTTTTGCCTGGAGAGCATTAATGGCAGGTGAAATGTTATCTGCATCTATCGGTTTAGGACAACTTCTTATGATGGGTAGAGAAGTATTTGATATGAGTCAAGTAATTGCTATCATGCTAATAATAATTGCGATTGGAATAACTATAGATAGTCTTATTTTTGGAAAGATAGAGTCAAGAGTACAATATAGATGGGGATGTAAAGGAAATAGTTATGATTAATAATAATTTAACGTGGAGTCAGGGAAAGGTTAGCTATGAGGAGAGATGTAAACTTTTACATCAAAAGGGTTTAGTAGTTTGGTTTACAGGTATTTCAGGAGCTGGTAAATCAACTATAGCTATTGAAGTTGAAAAACAGTTGAACTTGCTTGGACGACTGTCATATAGATTGGATGGGGATAATATCAGACAGAATTTATGTTCAGATCTAAGTTTTTCTGAGCGCGATAGAAATGAAAATATTCGAAGAGTTGTAGAAACAGCTTTTTTATTTAAGGATGCTGGTGTAATTACTCTCGTTTCGTTAATATCTCCCTTTCAAAAAATGAGAGAATTTGCAAGAGAAAGAATTGGAAAGGATAGCTTTTTAGAAATTTACATAAAGGCTGACATAGAAACTTGTATTGCCAGAGATCCGAAGGGACTTTACAAGAAAGCCACTGAAGGCCGAATAAATAAATTTACTGGAATATCAGATGATTATGAAGAGCCTTTAAATCCAGATATTTTAATAAATACTATGAATACAGATATAAATAATTCATCAATAAAGATAGTAAATAAAATTATTAATTACTCAACTTTCTCACTCCCAGATATATCCCAATAAAGCCCGCATAAATGTGACTTGAGAATTGATCCAATCGGCTACATTGCTTTTACGCAAATTGACCAGCGATTTCTATGAATACACACGAATTCTGTTTCGCTAAAGCTACAGTTGGTGTTGATCAGATACAGACATTCGCTTTTTTTGTTGCGGTTGCGTACCATGACTATTTTAACTGGAATTCCTGTTTTGGTTGTTACTACAATACCACTAAATATATTTTTATTACTTTCAAAATACATAAACTTTTTAGTTCAGGAAACATATGTGCGCGTTACCTAAAAAAAATAATGAAACCTTTTAAATATATAAGGTTTTTATTAGATAAAGGAGTGTCATATTTGACACTACCACAATATACTAGGAGGAAGAAATATGGATAAAAAGTTATTTACATCGGAATCAGTTACGGAAGGACATCCTGATAAGATATGCGATCAAATATCGGATGCAATTTTAGATGAGCATATACGACAGGATCCTTTAAGTCGTGTCGCATGTGAGACAAGTATAACTACTGGGTTGATTTTAGTTATGGGTGAAATCACTACCAATGCGGATATAGACATTCAAAAAATAGTGCGAAATACAGTAAAAGAAATTGGATATACCAGAGGAAAGTTTGGATTTGATGCAGAAACTTGTGGGATAATTACTTCTATTGATGAACAATCTAAGGATATAGCATTGGGAGTAGATTTGTCGTTAGAAGAAAAAGAAGAATCAAACAAGCAACTGATCGAGTCGTTAGGTGCTGGTGACCAAGGGATGATGTTTGGCTATGCTACAAATGAAACTAAGGGATATATGCCATATCCTATAGCACTAGCGCATAAACTGGCATATAAATTATCGCAGGTTAGAAAAGATGGCACATTATCATATCTTAGACCGGATGGAAAAACCCAGGTTACTATGGAGTATGATTCTGCTGGATTTGCAAAAAGAGTTGATACAATTGTAATTTCCACGCAACATAGTCCGGAAATTACACAGAGCCAGTTGAGCAGTGATCTAAAAAAGTATGTTATAAGTGAGTTTAGAGAAATGCTAGATGAGAAAACAAAGATTCTTGTTAATCCCACTGGACGATTTGTTATTGGTGGCCCACATGGAGATAGTGGCTTGACAGGTCGCAAAATAATTGTTGATACATATGGTGGATATGCAAGACATGGTGGCGGAGCTTTTTCGGGAAAAGATTGTACGAAAGTAGATAGGTCTGCTGCGTATGCAGCGAGATATATTGCAAAAAATATTGTTGCATCTGGTGCAGCAGATAAATGTGAAATACAGTTGGCTTATGCAATAGGTGTTGCGAATCCAATATCAATTCGGGTGGATTCTTTTGGGACAGGAAGGGTTTCGGAAGAAGAACTTGTTGATGTAATTAGAAATAATTTTGACCTTAGACCGGCAGGAATTATTGATATGTTGAATTTACGCCAGCCGTTCTATAAAGCTACAGCAGCTTATGGTCATTTTGGACGTGAAGATATATTATTCCCTTGGGAAATGGTAGATAAGGCTGACCTGATAAAGGCAGCACTTTAAAAAGAGATGATAGTGTAATAAATAATGTGCCCATGGAATCTATTACTATATCAACCAGAAAACGTAGAAGATATACAGGATGCTCCCATGTCAAGAAAAAGGGGGGTGTAAAGATAAATGTTTAATTTCTGATTTTTTATAAGGGGCTGTCCTGAAAACGTAACTCCTGACAGTTCCATAACAAACATTACAATAAAGCCCACCAGAATCGGTAGGCTTTATTGTAATGTTTGTTATGGAACTGTCAGGAGTTACGTTTTCAGGACAGCCCCTTTTGTTTTCCCCATATTATATTTTCAGAGCAAGAACCTTTCCTATATCCCGTGATTGGATTACGGCAGCGGTTCAGACTGCATTTCCCTGAATTTCACAGGCGGCATATGATATTCTCTTGCGAAGATGCGGCAAAAATGGCTGGCATCAGAGCAGTTAATTTCCGCAGCTATTTCAGAGACTGTCATATCCGTTTCTTTTAAGAGCCAGCGCGCTTTCTCCATACGCTTATGCTGAATGATCTGAGAGAATGACAGCCCAAATGATTTTTTGATTAAACGGCTCAGATAAGAAGAAGAATAATTAAAATGCCGGCATACATCAGAAAAAGTAACCGTATTATAATTCTTCTGTATGTATTCCAGAATGCCCAGCAGCCGCTGGTCACAGGATGGTTTCTGTGAAGTAATAACATCAGAGATATGATGCCGGAGAAGATTAATTAAAACGGTATTCAGATAATTGCTGATCATATTCTGATGGTACTGTTTCTTCTCAAGGAACTCATCGTAGATCAGATACATATAATACCGGATCATAATATTCTCACCGGTTCTGAAAATAATCATCGGATGATCGGTATTTCCATACAGAATACTCTTAAAATAATTAGATAAAATACTCTGTTCCGATAACAGTTCAAAAAAAATAGAGTCAAATGAATTCTGTCGGATCAAAATATTGATTCCGATAAAATCATCAGAGTAGGAACGTATCTCGTGAGGTGAATTAAATTCCCAAAAACAAAAATCTCCTTTCTTTAAATGGTAATCATGTGAGCGGCAGGTGTGGATACATTCTCCCCTGGCAATATAAAATAATTCAAAGAAGGAATGGATGTGAGGACGGGGGGGAAGGAACCGGCAGTGCTTTATTACCACAATATTGGATTCCATATGAAACATGTCCTCCGTTAGTACATGGGATATTTCATCAGCCGGTCTGGAAGCAGCAGAGAAAAACTCACGATATTTTTCCGCGCGGCGTCTTTGCTCCGATGGAGAGCAATGATCTAACCCGTGTTCCATCCGGTACATATCCCGGCACACAATTTCCAATGGGTTAAATTCCATTAATTTCACTTCAATAGCTTGCATGATGTCTAAAACAGGATTTTCCATAATATTTACGACGAAACCTTTCTTTTTGGTTGAAATGACGATTCATCATAAACTTTTAAGATCATATTTTCCTTATATGAGTATTATTGTACAACAAATTTATGGAATATGGAAGAGTAAAGAGCAAAAAGTCATAAAAATACAACGATTAAGAGAGATATATACAATAAAAGAAAAATGGAAAGTGTTAAAATGGGGAAACAAAAGAAGAATCAGGAGGGCCTAAGATGAGAAAAAGAAAAAAAGTAATAGCCGCTTTACTGGCGGTATCCATGACCGCAGGATTGTGGTCGGTACCGGGAGTAGAAGTACTAAATGTTCAGGCTGCTGCTGCAAGTGCAATCAGCAGTGAGGAATTTATGCAGCCGGGAATGGATTACAGACCGGGAGTCCGCTGGTGGTGGCCGGGAGGTGCCGTGGATGAAACGGAGCTCCAGACAGAGATAGACTATCTGGCTGCAAATGGATTCGGTTATGTTGAAATCAATCCCTTTGGCAAAATCGAAGCAGTAAACGGTGATGAGGACCGGATAAAGTCCATCTATACACCTGAGTTTTACGAATTGCTTGACAAGGCAATAACAATGGCAGAAGAAATAGGTATAGTGGTTGATCTTAATATGGGTTCCGGATGGAATGCCAATAGCCAGAATGTAACACTTGCAGATTCTATGGGGAACATGGCGCTTGGAAGGGTTACAATCAGCGGAAATAGTCTTGCGGGAGAAGAAACACTATCGGAAAATAAAGCCGCAGAAGCAATTACCCTGCCGGAGTTGGAACAAAGTCTGTTCTATACTGAGAATAATCCAAAGGGAACTTTGGATGAAAGTATGGTAGAACTTCAGGGTGTGCTGATTGGTGAACTGACCGGAAATCAGGGTATGGAGTTTGTTCCCGGATCTTCCTTTATGGGTCCCACACCTGCCTATAATGAATTCCAAACCAAAGATGCGAATGGGGATATTATTACCAAAACCTATAGTAATCAGCTGGAACTGAATATGGACAACAGCTACTTTATAGATGCCCGGGATGAAATGATTCAGGACGGACAAGTGGTACTCAGCCAGGATATTCTGGACAAAATAGATAAGGAAAAAGATTATGAAGTGATTGCGCTGTATTACCTTCCGTCCGGCGGAAAGGCCATCGACTGTGCTAATGACTGGTTTGTGGTTGACCATATGGACAGCGCTAAAGTTACGGACTATATCAATGATTGGCTGGGGGAAGCAAATTTAAATCAGATCCTTCAGGGCCATCAGAATATCAGAGCCGTATTCAATGACAGCTACGAATTTTATTCTGATATGTATTATACGAAAGATCTGTATGCGCTTGCAAAAGACAGCATAGCAAATGGTCTGGGTTACGATTTTACAAAGTATCTGCCAACGGTGTATAAACAGTACAGTGCGGCTCCATTTTATATGGGTCTTGGGACAAAAGACAGCTTTTTAACGTATTCCCTGGATGCTAATGTAAAAAGCAGGATTACATATGACTATAATACACTGGTAAATCAAAAATTCCAGGAAGGCCTTGCCGCTTTTGAATCTTCCGCAAACAGCTATGGGCTATTATACCGTCAGGAAGCATACAATCCGCCAATTGACACCATAGGTGCTGCTAAATATGTGGATATACCGGAAGCAGAGCAGGCAAATGAATTCTCTCTGATCAGAGTAGCCTCCGGTGCACATCTGTACGGCAGAAATCTGGTTACCTGTGAGCAGTATACACTTGGATGCACACCATTTAAGAATACCCTGGAACAGGTAAAAGCAGGATACGACATCATGGCAACCAGCGGCGTGAATAACTTTTTCTATCATGGTTTTAATTACCGCTATGGTGCCGGCTCTGAACAGTACGGAGAAGAGGGGTGGTCACCAATGCCGACTACCGGAATCAACGTTACCCAGAGTAATACTCTGTCACCTTATTTTACCGAGATGAATGCTTATGCATCCCGTGCCAATTATCTGATGCAGCAGGGAAAAGCCAGCAAAGACGTCGCCCTGTATATGCCATTTAACGGCAGTTTATCAGAGACGGATGCGGTAAAGGCAATGAACTACAACGGATATACCTGGGATGCTATTAATGATGACAGCATCGTTACAGCAGATACACAGTATTCAGATGGAAAGATTCAGGTAAATGGCGGCAACATGACTTACGATGCAATCATAGTGGAGACATCGAAACTGCCTGTTGATACCATGATGAAACTGGCACAGATGGCAGAAGCGGGAGCAAATATTATTTTCTATGGAACTCTTCCAAATGCGCAGCCGGGATATGCTGATGGCAATTATGAGACAGAGGACCAGAAGGTAGCGGATGCCGCGGCAGCCTTGCTGGAGAACCAGACGGGTGTTCTGGCAAATTCTGTGGAGGAACTGGCATCTGTTCTTGCAAATGTATCCGCTCCTAAGGTATCCTATGCTGAGAATACCAGCCTCAGATTCAACAGACGTACCTTAGAAGATGGCGGAGAACTGGTATATATCAGAAATATTGCTGAAAGCCAGAATGAAGTTACTCTTCAGATCAATGGCGATTATCAGAATTATTACTGGATGGATCTGAATAATGGAAAAATATATGAAGCCCGGGCTAATGGGGATCACACCATAACAATGACGATGAAAGCAGGCACCGATACGCTGTCATCTACAAGAAGTATGGCAATTGCACTGCTGTGTGAACCGGCAGGCGCAGGATTTGAAGAAACTGTTATCAGCAAAGGAGCTCCGGACACCTTAGATGTTGCCCCAGCGGATAAAACAGAGGAAGTTTCCGTAGAAAAACTTACGGTAACAGCTGATAATATTGGTGGGGATAGTGGAAATACCAGAACGGTGACTTATACTGGAGAGGTTCTTGGAAAATGGAACGACCAGGAATTTCAGGGCGGTGAACTGCAGAAAGTTTCCGCTGACGGTGTATATCAGGCAACTTATACATTAAATGGTGATCTAAATGGACAGAAAGCAGTACTGGATCTTGGAAATGTATATACTGCGGCAAAAGTAACAGTCAATGGCAAAGAAGCCGGAAATGTGCTTTATACTCCATATACGCTGGATATCTCTAATTTATTAAAGACAGGTAAAAATGATATTCAGATTACTGTGACACCAAGGAAATATAACCGGCATTACGACACGCTGGTAGACACCGGATTGGAAGGCCCCGTTACCATTGGATTTACCCAGAAAGAAATAAAGGCGCTTACCATTACTAAAAATCCGGTAAAATCCACTTATACAGCAGGAGAAGATCTGGATTTAACCGGGCTTGAGGTGAGTGCTTCCTATGCAGATGGCACAACCAGTAAGATTACGGGTTATACCGTAAGCGGATACGATAAAACGAAGGCAGGAACCCAGGCAGTCACCGTGTCTTTCCAGGGAATGACAGCATCTTTTTCCGTAAACGTAAATGAAAAAGCAGTTGCAGTAAGTAAAGTCACCTTAAATTTCAGTGCGAAAACGCTGGATATCGGGAAAACAGTTCAGCTGTCCACAGCTATCTATCCGGATAATGCGTCAAACAAAAAGGTTGCTTATACTTCCAGTGATTCCGCCATTGCAGCAGTAGATGGAAACACAGGAAAAGTAACTGCGAAATCAGCAGGAAAAGCTGTGATAAAAGTAACGGCACAGGACGGAAGCAGTCAATCGGCACAGTGTACCGTTACTGTGAAACCTGCAAAGGTAACGTCTCTGAAAGTAAAGACCCGCACGACAAACAGTATCGAATTGAAGTGGAACAAATCATCGAAAGCAGACGGTTATGCTATCCTGCGCTATGACAGCAGCAAGAAAAAATATGTATCAATAGCTGACGTAAAAGGAACCAAAAACACTTATAAAGTAAGCCGCCTGAAAGGTAAAACCGGTTCAAAATTATCTCCGGGATACATTTATAAATTCAAAGTACAGGCATATAAAATGATAGCCGGTAAAAAAGTATATGCGAACGGAGCAGTTCTGAAGACAGCAACTAAGCCAAATACAGCTGTAATTACAAAATTGACAGGTAAATCATTAAAAGTAACCATTACATGGAAAAAACAGAGCAAGGTAAGCGGCTATGAAGTATGGATGTCCAATAAAAAAGGAAGTGGATATAAGAAAATTAAAACCATTTCAAAAGGAAAGACTGTTTCTTATACGAAGAAAGGGCTGAAAAAGAATAAAAAATATTATTTCAAAGTAAGAAGCTACCGATTAGTTAATAATCAGAAAGTTTATGGAAAACTATCTGGTGCTAAGGGTTATCAAATCTAAATTCCAGTGTAAATAGTAAAGTCCGTATCAGAAAGCATGTGCTTTTTGATACGGATTTTTACGGCCTGCCAAACCAAGGACCGTTCAACATGAAAAAAGCCCGCCGCCAAGTCAAATAAATGGTCATATATAAATCGAAGTCACCATTTAAAGCAGCGGGCATAAAATATAAAAAAGCCGGCCGATATGGCAAGTCTGCTTGCGATATAAATGGAGTCAAAGATGAGACAGTTGGAATATCAAAGAAATAAAGTATTAGATTATGCAAAAAAATGGGCATTTGGGCGAAACCCGGCATACCTTGATTTCGAGAATCTGGGTGGTGATTGTACAAACTTTGCGTCCCAATGTATCTATGCAGGAAGCCAGGTTATGAATCCAACAAAAGTTTATGGATGGTATTATTACAGCAGCACTAACCGTACTGCTTCCTGGACAGGGGTGCAATACCTGTATAATTTCCTTACCAAGAATAAAGGGGTAGGACCGTATGCAGCGGAGGTTAAGGCAGAGGATGCAGTACCCGGAGATATCTTGCAGCTGGGAACTTCCGGCGGGTTCTTTTACCACAGCCCTGTAATTGTAAAAGTAACAGATCAGAATATTTATGTGGCTGCACACACATTTGATGCATACTTAAGACCCTTGGATAGTTATATCTACGAAGAGATAAGATTTTTGCATATATTGGGAGTACGGGGGTACTGATTTTATTTTCTTGTTGTTTGATAAAAATAAATGCGGTATACTATTAATAAGCAAAAATGTAATCCGTAAAACCTGGAGCTATCTATCTGTATTATATGAAATAGAAGTATTAATAATATTGGAAGCAAAATACATGAAATCACTTGTAGTATTGGTACAATGAATTTGGATGTGATAATTTTTACATTCAGAACAACAGGAGATAAAGGTTGAAAGAAAAATATGAAATAGAAAGGATGCCACGGTGTGATGCTTTCAACTTGTTTTATTGTGGCAGTATTGCAGGCAGGCCTGCAATATGCAATGGTATAAATATGATAAAAAAAATTGACCATATCGTTATTACTACCGCAGATACTAATGCCTGTACTGCATTTTACAGGGCACTTGGATTTGACTGCCGGGAAGCAAATGGACGCTGGGAACTATTTTCCGGCGATTTTAAGATCAATGTACATAGGAAAGGGTTTGAATTGGAACCCAAGGCGCAGAATGTGGCAACCGGAAGTGCGGATTTATGTTTTGAACTGTGTGATCCAATTGAGGTGTGCAAGGATAGGCTGCTGGAGCAGGGGCTGGATATTGAGTTAGGAATAGTGTTGCGCCATGGTGTTTTAGGAGAAATGAAATCACTTTATCTCAGAGATCCCGATGGTAACCTGATTGAATTGTGCAGCTACGAATAGAGGTATCTTCTAAGAGGCATAAAAGCCTGTTAGAACTGACAGGAGATAAGATTTATTATGAGAGAACAAAAGAACAAGCCGTTCAACCATTTACCGGGAAAACGGAAGATAAAAAAAATATTAGGGGTATCTGTCCTGTCCCTGGCTGTTATGACCGGAGTTGGCGGCTGTAAAAAAATCGACCGCATTCCGGAAAAAGATACGGCTCAGATTCTGACATCTGTAAGTGTAAAGAAGTCAGGGGTGAGTACGTCTGGCTCAAGAATGACAGATCAGCTGAAGGAGAGTCAGCTGCAATTGAGTCAGCTGCAATTGAGTCAGTTACAGTTGAGTCAGTTACAGTTGAGTCAGTTACAGGAGACTCAGTTGCAGGAGAGTCAGGAACAGACAGCAGATAAACAAGAAAAACAGAATGTCACAAAGCAAAATAAGAAGCAGGACAATTTGTCAGCTGAAAGCCAGAAACAGGATAAAAAGAAAGCAGATCAGATAAACCGTGAACAGTCAGATCTCCTCGTTCTGGTAAACAAAGAACATCCTTTGAGCGAGGACTACAATGTCAAGATGAAGACATTGGAAAACAGTGATAAAGTTGTAGCGGAAATGATAATTCAGGATCTGCAGGACATGCTGGCTGATGGTACGAAAGAAGGGCTCAGGTTCTGCATTGCTTCTGCCTACCGCAGTTCTGAGCGCCAACAGGAAATCCTGGATGCAGATATAAGAAAGCTGACGGATAAAGGTATGCCTGATGAGGAAGCCTATGAGCAGGCTACCAGAACCGTAATGCCGGCAGGTTACAGCGAGCATGAAACAGGTTTGGCGGTGGATATCGTGGCACTTAGCAACCAGCTGTTGGACGACAGCCAGGAGAATACGCCTGAAACACAATGGCTTCAGGAGAATTGTGATCAATACGGCTTTATTCTTCGATACCCGAAAGGAAAAACAGATATTACCGGGATCGATTATGAATCCTGGCATTATCGTTATGTAGGAAAAGAAGCAGCGGCTTATATCAAAAAGCATGATCTCACATTTGAGGAATATCTTGAGGAAAAAATATAACCCTAGAGCGTGTTTTGAAATTGCTTTCTGGCAGCTGTGCGTCACAGTTTGTGGGAGATTTGTCCCGGATGAAGGGCGCGTAGCGGGCTACGTAACCTGAATTCGGGGGAAATATGCCGCAAAGCGTCCCTTAATCAGCAAAACCCAAATTCAAGAAATTGTTCGCTCTAAAGCTCTGCACAGATCCCGTAAATGCACTCCTGAGATCTATGCAGGGCTATATTACAAATATTTTGCCGTTACACTATTGCTTGTCTCCTTCATTTCTATTGGTGTTCCCGCAAAGATAATCTGGCCGCCCTTTATACCGCCCTCCGGTCCTAGGTCTATGACCCAATCGCTGTTTCTGATAATCTGAGTATTATGTTCAATGACTACCACAGTATTCCCGGCATCCACCATACGATTCAGAAGAACAAGAAAATGTTCCACATCTTTAGGATGCAAACCGGTTGTAGGTTCATCCAGCAAATAAAGATTCCGCTTTCCAGAGCTGCTTCCGATCAGTTCTTTCGCAAGCTTAAGACGTTGTCCTTCCCCGCCGGATAAGGTGGTCAGAGTTTGTCCAAGTTCCAGATATCCAAGTCCCACATCCATAAGAAGACTCAGGATCTTTCTGATTTTGGGATGCCCTGCAAAGAAATGGGAGGCTTCTTCCACAGAGAGATTCAGTACATCTTTAATGGAAAGTCCTTCATACTTTACTTGCAGCACATCATAATGGAACTGATTTCCATTGCAGACAGGGCAGACAACTTCAACATTGGAAAAAAACAGCATGTTGCTGTCTACATATCCCAGTCCCTGGCAATTCTCACATCTGCCGCCAGGTGTGTTGAAAGAGAAATGCTTTGCGGTAAATCCTGCTTTTTTTGCTGTATCAGTCTTGGAAAATACAGTTCTGATTTCGGAATAAACCTCGGAATATGTTGCAACGTTGGAACGCTTCATCTTTGTGACTGCCGTCTGGTCAATTTCAACCAGTTTATCAAATTGTTCAAGTCCAGAAACATAATTGTTCTGTCCATGATGATTCCCTTTGGCAAGCACTTCAAATATTAAAGTTGATTTTCCGGAACCGGAAGGACCTGTTATAGCAGTCAGGCATCCCGCTGGAATATCTACATTGATCTTTTTTAAATTAAATTTATCCGCATTTCCGATATGGACGATATCTCTGTCAGCTTTTCTAAAAGTTGTTTTACCAGGCGGTGGATTTTGCAGATAACTGCCGGTTAGTGAAGTTTCCCGGCTTTTTATTTTGTCAAATGATCCGGCGGCTATAACCTTACCGCCATATTTTCCGGAGCCGGGACCAATATCTACGATATAATCTGCACTTGCCATGGTATCCACATCATGCTCAATTACAAGTACAGTATTGTCCAGATCACGTAATTTTTTAAGTATTTTTATCAGTCCTGCGGTATCTTTTGGGTGCAGACCTACCGTTGGCTCATCTAAAATATAGATCACACCTGACAAATCCGAATCCAGAATTGCCGCTAGCCTCAACCTCTGTAATTCGCCCCCTGACAGAGTCACGGTCTGGCGGTCAAGAGAGAGATAGCCAAGTCCCACGTTGATAAATCGGTTAAGCTTAGTCCGGATATCCAGAAGATACGCTTTAACGTAATTTTCATGCTGTTTTGTAAGTGAGGCACTAAGTTCCAGAATCCATTGATTCAGTTCCTCTAAAGAAAAGTTTGAAAGCTGTGGCAGGCGTGTACCGTTTACGGTAACGGTTCTGCCTGATTCAGCGAGCCGCTCGCCTTTGCAGTCGGGGCATTCTATGGTCTCAAAATATGGAGTAAACTGTTTCATATCTCCGTTTTTTTCGGTAAACCTGCGCCATAATATAGGCAAGACACCTTCAAATTTACCCAGTGCCACAGTTTTAGGAGGAGCCAGATTAGGAAAAGTACTTTTCATTCTTTCGCTTTCAATGCCATCATACAAAATAGATTTTTGCAGCTCACTAAAATGCTGTACAGGGGTGTTTACAGGAACTGGGATGCCGTAATGTTTAAATGCAGCGTATAATACAGCGGTCTGATATTCCCCGTATTTTTTCTCCCAGTAATTTACCGCGCCTTCTTCCAGGGACAGTTCTTCATTCACTGCCTGTTCTTTTAGTATCGTATGGATTTTTCCCAGACCTTCACAAGTGGGACAGGCTCCCTCTTTGGTATTGAAAGAAAAATTCGTGCGGGTAATCTTATCCATGCGTTTGCCGCATTCGCAGCAATACATATAAACAAAAAAATCATTCCCTGCTTTTTCGGTTTCTTCTTTGCAGTCGGATGCCTTAATTATTTTCCCGCAATAGGGACAGGCCCTGCCCCCAAGTTTTTCATATACCATTCGCAGGTCGGTGTAAATATCGGAAATGGTTCCTACTGTTGAACGGGGATTTTTGTTAGCGTCTGTCTGGGAAATTACAATGGCGGGAGAAACTCCCCGTATGCGGTCCACCTTAGGTTTATGAATACCTTGAAGAGACATAGCCTCCAGGTATTGCCTCTGACATTCATTAAAAAGAACATCAATGAGTATTGTTGATTTCCCGGAACCGGAAACTCCTGTAAATACCACAAGCTGGTTCTTGGGTATTTCTAAGGAAACATTTTTTAAATTACCTTCATTCGCGTTTTCTATTTTAATACTTTGCATAAATTCCTCCTGTCAGTTCAATCTTCATACCTATATTATACAACATGAAAGCAATAAAGGAAGATTTATGGCGGAAAGTACTTGATTTATGGAGCAAACCTTATATTTGTGTTAGAACCTGGTACTACAGCTAACAATTTCATCTTGTATTTGGGTTTAGCTGAGGAATGACGCTTTGTAGATGTAGGTAGTGTACGGAAAGAGAAGGGGGCGGACCAGGACATTGGTTTGGAAGGCTTACCGCAGAACTGGTATTTTCTAACCTTCCCGGAGCACTTTTTGGCGGCACGCGGGCATTCGCTCCGAAATCCTGATGCATTTCGCAGCTCACTGCCCGCTTAGTATTCGACTGGCTCCCATCGGATACTAAGCGGGCAGTGACTCATAAATAAGGCGTTGACAGTGCTTCAAAAGGATAATGTCATCTGTACCCAGATTAAACAGAGATTTTTACAGAAAAAGAATGATGATGCATCACGGATGTTTTCCATTGATGATATAAGTAAGGCTACGGGGATAACCCCGACTACAATAAGATATTGGGACAAGATAGGGCTTATATCGGCTAATCGGTGTGCGGAGTATATCTGCATTATATAATCTGTGCAGACAGGTTGAGCTAAACAAATATGATGGCGATGGGTAAAATATCCCATCGCCATGTTACGAACTGCTATCAGTTATTTTGTGAATCATTTTTCAGGCACTGCCGGATGATTCTCTGGATACTTTTCAATGAAAGAAAATATTTCTTCGCCAGATCATCTTTATTAATTCCGGATAGAAAATCCTGATAAATTTGCCGGTTTCTTGATTCCAATTCTTCCCGGATATATGTTCTTTCACCCCAGGCTTTTTTATTGCCTGACATTCTTGGAATATAAATATATTCACCGTCTATATATTCCTGGATTTGTTCCACTAATTCCGGTGGTAAAATATGTGTAGCTTTTATATAGCTCATTATGCACTCCTAATTTATTTAATAATGAAATAGGAATAGCAAAGGCTATTAAATAATACTTTATGTAATTTTCTACACTGCATCAGCCTTTGCTATGCAGTAATAACGATAGGATTAAGCATAAGTCATCCGCCCCCCTGATTCTTTTTAGGGCAAGTATATCATTGGTATTTGGGGGTGTCAAGAATAACGTAGAGGGATTGCTGATCTGGCAGTGACAAATTAAACGTTTTGCATATATTTTTCATGTAAAAGATGTTACAATAAAAACAGAAAACAGATAACAGAAAGAATAGGAATAAATCCAAACTATGAAAACAGAAAACAATCTATTTAAAGAATATAATTTATCCGGAGAAATCCTGGAGGCTTTGACAGGACTAGGCTACCTGAAACCAACGGAAATACAAAAAGAAGTCATTCCTACAGCTTTGAGGGGAAGAGATATTGTAGCGAAATCACAGACAGGAACCGGGAAAACGGCAGCATTTGCAATACCCTTATGTGAGAAAGTAATCTGGGAGGAAAATTCACCCCAGGCTTTAGTCTTGGAACCAACCAGGGAACTGGCGGTGCAGGTGGGGATGGAGATCTTTCATATCGGCAGGAAAAAACGTCTGAAGGTTCCGGCAGTCTTTGGAGGATTTCCCATTGACAAACAGATACAGACTTTAAAACAGAAATCTCACATTGTAGCGGGAACACCCGGGCGCGTTATGGATCACGTTCGCAGAGAAACATTAAAGCTGAATCAGATTAAATATCTGGTTATTGATGAGGCGGATCTCATGTTGGATATGGGATTTTTGGAGGAGGTAAAGGAAATTATCTCACTGCTTCCGGGAGACAGACAGATTCTTCTGTTTTCAGCAACTTTAGATGAAGGTGTAAAGCAGCTAATTGAAGGATATATGAATGAAGCGGTATCCATAATACTGGAATCAGAAACGGAAACCGTTGCAGGCATCCGGCAGACCGTATATGAAGTGGATCAGGAAGAAAAATACCAGGCACTGCTTCGGATACTGATTAAGGAAAACCCCGTGGACTGCATGATTTTCTGTGGAACCCGGGAGATGGTAAATGTACTCTGCCATAAGCTTGGAAGGGATAGGATACCATGTGGTATGATTCATGGGGAACTGGAACAGAGAGAAAGGCTCAGGATGATCGATGGATTTCGGGAAGGGCGTTTTCATTATCTGATTGCTACTGATGTAGCGGCAAGAGGAGTTGATTTTGAGAACATTACCCATGTGATCAACTATGATTTTCCAACGGGAAGGGAGACTTACGTACATCGGGTGGGAAGAACCGGAAGAAACGGAAAAGAAGGAACTGCTATTAGTCTGGTCAGTGAATCTGATCAGAAAATGAAACAAATGGTGGAGGCATATACCGGTGACAGATTGCCTATAGAAGAGCTGCCGGAAATCAATTCAGAGGATGAGAAAAGATTCTGGGCATATCTAAAGAAAAAGGCGGTACTGAAACCAAAAAAAGGTGCAGCTCTAAATAAATCTATAACGAGATTATCGGTAGGCGGCGGGAAGAAGTCTAAAATGCGTGCAGTGGATGTCGTGGGAGCAGTCTGCAATATTCAGGGAATGACGGCAGAGGATATAGGAATTATTGATGTAAGGGACAGCTTAACATATGTAGAAATCTTAAATGGAAAAGGTAAAGCCGTTCTGGAAGCATTACAGGAAAAACCAATTAAAGGAAAAATACGTAAAGTGCGGATAACCAGAAATGTATGAGTGAAATACAGTTACGGAATGTAGTAATGAAATGATGTGACGAAATCAGATAATAGTATACCCTCAAGAAATCAGGTAACGGTATGCTGCAAAGAAATAAAGTGTGTATTGAATAGCAGTAACAAAAAGCGATGCAGTTTCGAGAAATCGGAATTGTGACCGCTTTTTTATTGTCATAAAAGATGATACTGATGGTGTATAAAAAGGAGAACGTTAACATTTTATAACATAAATAGTTAAATATGAAAAATACCTATTATACATTATGCATAAAATATAAAGCATAAATCTGTTATAATTGGTGAAAATAATTTATATAATTGACATATTAGAAAATAGATGTATAATGTAATTAAAGAGAACGTTCTCAAAAAAATTCATTAGTGAGGTTGGACATATGGGGGATAATGGAGAAAATAAGGAAAAGACAATCAAAGATGTGGCGATATTAGCCGGTGTATCGGTTGCAACTGTGGGCAGAGTAATCGGCAATTATGGATCTGTTTCAGAGAAGACCAGAGATAAAGTAATGAATGCAGTCAGGGAATTAAATTATTCGCCTAATGCCATTGCGCAGGGTATGAGAGGCCGGAGTATGAAGACTATCGGCATTGTAATCGGAAGTATTAAAAATAGTTTTTTTGGAGAAATGGTATATTCCATAGAACGGGTAGCAAGAAAAAATGGTTACAATACATTGATCTGCAATACCCATGAGAAACCGGAATTAGAATTACAGCACATGGAAATGCTTCGTACAAAGCAGGTAGACGGCATTATTCTGGCATCCATATTTGACAATATTAAGGCAATTCCCAAAGACAAGCGGGTTTTGTATAATGGTCCGATTCCGGTTGTTTGTGTTGACCGGAAAATCGAAGGCTTAAACCGTGATTTGATTGAAACTGCAAACAAAGATGTGGCTTGTGAGGCTACATCCTACTTATTGGATTTGGGTCATCGTAAGATTGGTGTCTTTGGGGCAGGGCGTCCCATGATCACTACTGTCAGGGATCGTGTGGAAGGCTACCGCAAAGCCTTTCGGGATAAAGGAATTGATTTAGATGAAAGGTACATAGAAACCTTCGACTGGGAGGAAGAAGCTGTAGAGAAAGAAATTGATGAGTATCTGAATAAAAACGAAGATATTACAGCCATTCTTATTTTAAACGGATCACTGACAACTGCTATATTCAGGGAACTGAAACTTCGTTCTGAAAACTGGCTGAGTGAAAGGTCCATTATTACATGGGATGAAGAAGATATGATACAGCTGATGGATATTACTACAGTTGAACAGCAGGTTGAGAAGATGGGAAGAATTGCGGCTGAGAGAGTATTTACTCAGGTGGAACATCCCGAAAGAGAAGAAGATGGAATGAAGATTGTATTAAAAGGACATTTGAATATCCGAAGGTCCTGTAAAAAACGATAGCAAACCGGTAAGGTTACTATAAATAAAACAAAAATGGAGGTAAACAAATGGATTTAATTATGGGAATGAACAGTGGTTCATCATTTGATGGTATTGACGTTGTTCTGGCTGAAACTGAAATGGATGCAGATGGGTTTCCAAAGGCACCGAGATTTATTGCGGGAGGCTCATACGACTGGCCCGAAGAGGTTAAGGAAATCGTTACAGCTTCCTTTGAAAACAAAGTGGATATGGTGGGACTGAACCGATTAAATTATATCTGCGGCGCAGTCTTTGCAGAAAAAGCGGTTCAATTTATGAAAGAAAATAATATTAACTCCAGAGATATCAAGGTTCTTGGACTGGATACCCAGACTATTTACCAGGAACAGCCGGATCACAAAGCAATCGCTGAGATGACGGTAGAACAGAAAGCAGACTGGCCGGGCAGGTGGCTGTCGAAAGCATATCCTGCAGGCTTCCAGATGGGTGAAAGTTCCGTGATTGCAAATCTTACAGATATTGATACCGTTACGCATTTTCGTCCGGCAGATCATACCTGGGGCGGCAGTGCAGCACCTCTTATGCCGTATCTGGATTTTATTATGTTTAGAAAAAAAGAAAATCCTTCCATGACATTAAATATCGGAGGTATTGCAAATCTTCATCTGGCAAGTAAGGACAGACGCCAAATGTTTGGATTTGATACAGGTCCGGGGAATGTAATTTCTAATTATATGTGCAAAAAGCTTTTTGGCCTGGAATATGATAAAGATGGTATGATTGCGGAGCGTGGGAATGTCAATGCAGATTTACTGGATCATTTTATGAAGCATCCGTTTTTTGACAGGCCGGTACCAAGATCCGGATGGATTGCGGACTATAGTGCTGAGTACATAGATAGTGTTATAGAAAAGTTCAAATATCTGCCCAAAGAAGATATTATTGCAACTGCATGTGCCTTTACCGGTGCGGCGGTAGCAAAATCAATGACGGATAACATTCCGGCTGATATTGTTGCAAAGACAAATACTCTTTATGCAAGCGGCGGAGGTGTGAGGAATCCGGCGATTATGAAAGAAATTCAGGCAAGAATTCCTCAAAATATCAGATTGACTACTTCTGCAGAGATTGGAATTCCTCCGGAATACAAAGAAGCAGTAAAATTTGCAACAATCGCATATTCCACGATTCATTGTGTACCTGGAAATATTCCGGCAGCAGGACATGCATCACAATATGCAATTCTTGGTAAGATCGCCTTGGCTCCAAGAAATATTAAAGGCGGAGCAGAGTTTGTGAGATAAATCTATAATAAAGTGATAGTAAAACGATAGATAATACCATGAATAAAAGATTGCTGGGCTTAGCTCTTCCCGGGATTTCATTTGGGATCAATCCCAGGAAGGGCTTCACATAAACATAAAAACATCTTCATTATAATATAGGTATAGTATTAATTCAAGCATCATTATACGGCAAAAATAAAATAAGGTAAAAAATCGGGCAGGCAGCCTGATTATATATAAGGAGGATTCATATGAAGAAGAAAATATTATCAGTTTTATGCTGTGCTGCATTGGCAGTTAGTTTCGCAGGCTGTGGATCAAATGATGCGGGTACCGCTTCTTCCTCTGCCGCAGGAGTCACGGAAGTGAAGGAATCTGAGTCCAAGGCAAAATCAGATATTGCACTTGGTATTTCATTTGGGCAGAACGTACATCCATTTTTTAAGGCAATGCAAAAAGGTGCGGAAGATGCGGCAAAAGAATTGGGTGTGGAACTAGTTGTACAGTCAGCAGACAGCAGTGTAGAAAAACAGACAACACAGATAGAAAACCTGGTACAAAGCGGTGTAAAAGCAATTTTATTAAACCCATATGATTCTGCAGCAGTGGCACCAGCTTGTCAGGCTGCACTGGATAAAAACATAGGCATATTTACGATGGACATCACAGTAGACGGGGCGGAAGCAACTTCCTTTATTGCTTCTGATAATGTGAAAATCGGTGAAATGCTGGCTCAGTATATAGATGAACAACTGGGTGGTAAGGGAAAAATTGCATTGTTAGTTGACCCTTCTGTTTCTTCATTAAAAGACCGTGAAAAAGGATTTACCGACTATATTAAGGCAAAAACCCAGATTGAGATGGTAGCAACCCAGAACGGTGCCATTGAGCGAACAAAATCTTTGGAATCAGCAGAAACTATTCTCCAGGCACATCCCGATATACAGGCATTTCCGGGAATAAATGAGAACTCCGCATTGGGAATAGCAAGCGCTGTTAAGGCTTCCGGATTAAAGGATATTATCCTTACCGGAGTTGATGCTACGGAAGATGTTATGAATGGAATCAAAGACGAAACGCTGGCGATTGGCGTTGCCCAGGATCCATATCAGATGGGATATGAATCCGTAAAAAATGCAGTAAAGTGGATCAACGGCGAAACAGTAGATAAAGAAATTAAACTGGAATGTGAATACATGACAAAAGACAATATCCAGGAATACATAGACAGAGAAGCTCAGTATCTAAAATAATCGCAAAAATTATGAGGTGAAGCTGTGGGAAAAACAATAGTAAAGATGGAAAATATAACAAAATCATTTGCAGGTATCAAGGCACTTAATAATGTACAGCTGGATCTCAGAGAAGGCGAAGTACATGCTCTGATGGGGGAAAACGGGGCAGGAAAGTCAACCCTGATGAAGATTCTTACCGGAGTATATACAAAGACAGAAGGGAAGACTATGATCGCCAATGCTGCAGGACAATTGGAAGAGATAGACATCAAGACGCCTTTGCAGGCACAGCAGTTAGGGATCAGTATGGTGTTTCAGGAATTTAATCTTCTGGAAAATATGAATATAGCAGAAAATATATTCCTGGGTAGAGAGCATTTAGACAAAAAGCACTGTATCGATAAAGCTGCCATGTATGCGGATGCGGCAATGGAATTGGGAAAAGTCAATTTAAAGCTGGATACAAAGACAACGATCAGTTCTCTGAGCTGCGGACATAAACAGTTAATTGAAATTGCAAAATGCTTATCTTTCCATGCAAAGGTAATCATTTTAGATGAGCCCACAGCCAGTCTGACCGATAATGAATCACACATTCTATTCGAGATTATACGGGAACTGAAGTCTCGGGGAATCAGTATCGTCTACATTTCACACCGTATGGAAGAAGTTTTTGATCTGGCAGACAGAATTACAGTTTTTCGTGACGGGGCTTATATCAGCACGGTAGAACGGGATGATTTTGATGAAAAGGCAATCATTAAAATGATGATCGGACGGGAGCTGGAAGAAAAGATTCCAAAAGGGAATGTGACGGTGGATGAGAATAACGTTGTGCTGGAAGTCAGAAATGTAAAAATATATCCTGGCTCCATCCCTGTTAATTTTAAACTTTATAAGAAAGAAATTCTTGGATTCTTTGGACTTGTGGGAGCGGGCAGAACAGAGCTTTCCAGGATCATATTCGGAATTGACTCCATTGCAGACGGTGAAATTTATATAAAAGGGAAAAAAGTAAGTATTGGATGCCCAAGAGATGCAATTAATGCCGGAATCGGGCTTGTTCCGGAGGACAGAAAGGATTTGGGGCTGGTGCTTGGAATGAGTATAAAAGATAATATGCTGCTGTCGAAACTGGCTCAGTTTAAGCATGAGATTCTAAGAAAAGAAGAATTGCAGGATATCACGGGGACATATATTAAAGACCTGGCAATAGCTCTTGCCAATGAGAACCAGGCAGTGAAAGAATTGAGCGGAGGAAATCAACAGAAAGTGGTAATTGCGAAGTGGCTTTCCATGGCACCGGACGTACTGATTATGGATGAACCTACCAGAGGAATTGATATCGGTGCAAAGACAGAGATCTATAACCTTATGCGCAGGCTCACCGAACAGGGAATGAGCATTATTATGATTTCGTCTGAGATGGCTGAAATCATGAAAATAAGTGACCGTGTGGTAGTTATGCATGAGGGAAGTAAAACAGGGGAAATGAATTCCCAGGAAGTTACACAGGAGGCACTTATGAGCGCAGCTATCGGAGGAGGAAAGGGATTATGACTACTGCAAACAAGAAAAAATTGAGTTTTGATACAATGAGACAACTGGTGCTCGTTTTCATCCTTATATTTATCTGTCTGTTATGGACGGTGTTAACACCCACATTTCTGACATTTAACAATATCATTAATGTAATCCGCCAGGCATCTTATACAGCAATAGCATCTATTGGTATGACGATGGTTATTATCGTTGGGGAGATTGATTTGTCTGCCGGTTCTCTTGTTGCAGTAAGCGGTTTGGTTGCAACCTGGACATTTAAAATGACCAATTCTGTAATTCTCGCTGTTTTAGCAGCGATATTCATGGGAGTTGCCGTTGGATTATTTAATGGATTTCTTACGGCAAAAGGAGATCTGCCGGGGTTCATAGCAACTTTGGCAAGTATGACGATCTTAAGAGGAATGGCGTATATTGTAACGGGCGGTGATCCTATTTCAATTACAGATGACAGGTACCTAAATATTGGTACGGGATATGTGGGGTTTTTACCGATTCCGGTAATAATTATGGCAGTCTGCGTGATAGCCGGTTCATTTATCATGAATAAGTTACGTTTTGGGCGATATGTCTATGCAGTGGGTGGCAATGCAGAGGCCAGTAAGTGGTCAGGGCTGAATGTAGATAAAGTTAAAATTATTGTATACCTGATTATGGGCGTACTGACAGCGGTTGCAGGTCTTATAGTTTCAGCCAGACTTGGTTCAGGCCAGCCTTCCGCCGGGCAGAGTTTTGAAATGGATTGTATTACTGCTGCGGTTGTAGGCGGTACCAGTATGTCAGGCGGAAAAGGCAAGTTATTCGGAACAATTGTGGGTGTTTTACTGCTGAGTGTACTAAGTAACGGGATGACGCTGATCGACATTAACTCTTATTGGCAGCAGGTTATAAAAGGCGGAATTATCGTGGTAGCTGTATTAATTGATACAAAAACAAAGAAACGTTAAATATTTTTGGGACTTTAAGAAATTGTAGAATTAATTTTCAGAACACGTTTAACATCATAAAATATCACGTAATTCGTGAGAATAAGTGGAGGTAAGCATGCAGTTAATTTTAGATACGGCAAATCTGGATCAGATTAAATTGGCAAATGAATGGTTTCGCATATCCGGGGTCACTACAAATCCAACCATTATAGCAAGAGAAAACACTGATTTTCTCCAAAGGCTTTATGATATTAAGAATATTATTGGAAATAAGCAGCTTCATGTTCAGGTGGCGGGAACATCCTGGCAGGAAATGGTTGCAGATGGACTTGCTCTAGTGGAGAAAGTGGATAGAGATATCTTTGTAAAAATACCATCAAATTTTGAAGGCTACAGAGCAATGAAAGAGCTGAAGGAAAAGGATATTCATGTTACAGCTACGGTAGTATATTCACCAGAACAGGCATATATAGACGGTTTGGCAGGTGCAGATTACATAGCAGTATATTATAATAAAATGTATAACAGTAATATGGACCCTGCAAAAACTGTTCGGGAGATTACTCAGCTGTTTGAAATGAATCATATAAGCAGTAAAGTCCTTGGAGCAAGCTATCGCAATACAAGACAGGTAATCGATACTTTTCTGGCTGGAGCAAGGGCAGTCACATTACCGTATCCTATTCTGGAAGAGTTTTGCAAAAATGCATGTGTTTCTGCAGCGGTGGAGGGATTTGCAAATGATTGGAGAAAAGTCTATGGTAAAAAAACGGTAAAAGATCTGCTTGCCTAAAACGCTGATACAGGGGCAGCCGTGATGTGCCGGAAAAAGATGGGCTGGCAGATTTTTTGCAGAAAGAATGAATTTTCATATAGCAATTATCTTGAGAATGAAATATACTGAAATAATATCGGTAGTTCATAAAGTTAAGATCGGGCTGCAGATCAGTAGTAGTTTATGGCAGCTGTTCTATGGAAATGAGGTATACATGATCAGGATATTACTTATAGAAGATAATGAGGATATTATAAAAAACCTAACAGAGTTGTTAAAGGAGGAAGGTTTTGCGGCTGTATCCGGCAGGACCAGAAGTGAGGCAATGGAAATACTGGAGCAGGAGCAGTTTGACCTGGTATTATTAGATTTAATGCTGCCGGATGGAAGTGGTTATTCTATCTGCAGGTATATTAAACAGGAGTGGGAGCTGCCGGTTATCATGCTTACAGCATTGGGAGATGAAGCAAGTGTAGTCACAGGATTTGACCAGGGTGCAGACGATTATATTGCAAAACCATTCCGGCCGTTGGAATTAATATCAAGGGTTAAAAATGTATTGCGGCGGTGCGGAAAATCGCAGTCTGTATTTCGGATTTCCAATTTATACGTAGATACGGTAAAAGCATATGTTTCTAAAGATGGGAGGGAAATCAACCTCTCTTCTTTAGAGTACAGGCTTTTATTGGTATTTTTGAATCATCAGGGAGAGGTGCTGTCCAGAAACCGCCTGCTGGAAGAAATCTGGGACATTGCCGGGGATTTTGTGAATGACAATACGCTTACGGTCTATATTAAACGGCTCAGGGAAAAGGTGGAGGATGATCCTGCGAATCCTGTGATCATCAGGACGATCCGGGGACAAGGCTATAAAATAGGAGATTAAGAGAGACTGCAAATCAGCCAAAGGCAATAAGGAGTGTCGATATGAATTTACTAAGAAACTCAGAAGTAAAAAGACAATGTATACTTTATGCCGCTTTCTCAGTTCTGGCTGTTTTCGGCGGTGTTTGGATATCAGTACCTAGCGGTATTTATGTAGGGATGATCTGCGTCATTGGGGGTGTGATCTATTATTTATTTACCCGCAGGCGTTATAAAAAAATATCTGTCATGAATGAGGGGCTGGATCAGATACTGCATGGTGATTATAGCATGGATTTTATGCAGGATCAGGAAGGGGAGCTGGCGATTTTAAGCTGTGAGATCTATAAGATGACTGTCAGATTAAGGGAACAGGCAGAAATGCTGCAAAGAGACAAAGTCTATCTTAGCAATTCGATTGCAGATATCTCGCATCAGATTCGGACTCCTCTTACGTCCATACGTATGATTACGCAGCGGCTGCAGCGGGAACAAATTTCTGAAGAAGAACGGGTAAGAAAAGTACAGGAAGTGAACAGCCTGTTATCCCGTGTAGATTGGCTGATCGCCTCTCTGCTGAAGATTTCACAGCTGGAATCCGGTACGGTGAAATTCCATTTCGAATCTGTTCCTGTGAGCACACTGGTGAAAAAAGCAATGGAACCACTGGAAATTCCCCTGGAGTTAAAGGAACAGAGGTTCCTTATGGAAGTCGGAGATGAGATCAGCTTCAGAGGGGATGTTTTATGGAGTGTGGAAGCGATTGGTAATATCATAAAAAACTGTATGGAACATACTCCGGCAGGCGGAAGTCTATGTATAACAGCAGAGGAAAACCCTGTATACACTAAAATAGTAATTTCAGACAACGGTGAGGGGATTGCGCCTGAGGATCTTCCGCATATTTTTGAAAGGTTCTATAAAGGAAAAGGATCCGGCCAAGGGAGTTTTGGAATCGGACTGGCGTTGTCTCAAATGATTATTAGCCGGCAGAATGGTACAGTGAAAGTTCAAAATGGAATAAATAGCGGTGCAGAATTTCAGATTTGCTTTTATAAGGGGGCTGTGTAAGGCCTTCTTTTTTTGCTTTCAAAACAGAGGCATTGTATAATAAACTTCAGTTGTTAATGACAATATTGTAATTTTAGAGTCACGGCAGAGTCACTTTATTTTGCTATAATAATTTCAGGGAGAGGTGCAGCATGGAAATTTTAAGGGTGGAAAATTTAAATAAGAAATATGGAAGTGGAAGTAATCAGGTTCATGCTTTACAGGATGTTTCTTTTTCGATAGAGAAGGGAGAGTTTGTTGTTATAACCGGACCGTCTGGTTCCGGAAAATCTACACTGCTTCATCTGCTTGGAGGTGTGGATACTCCATCCTCAGGCAGTATTTCTGTGGATGGAAGAAATATTCTGCAAAAAACAATTGACGAAATGGCAATCTACAGGCGCCGCCAGATTGGTCTGGTCTATCAGTTTTACAATCTGATTCCTACCCTTAATGTGGAAGATAACATCACACTTCCTCTAAAACTGGATGGACGCAAGGTTAATCAGGAACATTTATCCAGGCTTTTAGATATTCTGGATCTGAGTAAGGCAGTAAAACAATTGCCCCGGCAATTGTCCGGCGGCCAGCAGCAGAAAGTTGCTATTGGACGCGCCCTGATCCATGCGCCGGCATTTCTTCTGGCAGATGAACCAACTGGTAATCTGGACAGCGTAACCAGACAGGAAATAGTGGAACTGCTGAAATATTCAAATAAGTATTATAAACAAACGCTGATTGTTATTACACATGATGAAAGCATCGCTTTGCAGGCAGGCCATTTAATTGAAATCTGTGATGGTAAGGTAAAGACAGACAAAGTCATAAATGAATAGGCGAATAGGCCACTTGAAGTACGTATAGAAACAGGAGGTTTGATAAATGGACATAGTGAAATGTGTTGGTCTGACTAAAATTTATGGTTCAGACAGTAACCAGGTAACAGCTCTTAAAAATGTAGACCTAACCGTAGAAAAAGGGGAATTTGTAGCAGTGATCGGATCATCCGGATCCGGCAAATCCACATTGCTGCATCTGATTGGTGCGGTTGACCGTCCTACGAAAGGAAAGATTCATATAGAGGGTGTTGATATAACTGCTCTCGATGCGGTTAATGCAGCAATCCTGAGACGGAGGCGGGTAGGGCTAATTTACCAGTTTTATAATCTGATACCTACTCTGACGGTGGAAAAGAATATCATGCTTCCGTTACTATTAGACAAGAAAAAACCGGATATGGAGTATTTTTATGAAATTGTGAATGCATTAGGGCTTGCAGATAAAAAGAAATTTTTGCCAAGCCAGTTATCCGGCGGCCAGCAGCAGAGAGTAGCAATTGCCCGATCTTTACTATACCGTCCGGCTATTCTGCTGGCAGATGAGCCCACCGGTAATCTGGACCAAAAAAATTCTAATGAAATTATGGACTTATTAAAATTTTCCAACCGTAATTATGAACAGACAATACTGATTATTACTCATGATCAGAAAGTAGCGCTGGAGACAGATCGGATCATAACAATCGGAGATGGGAGAATCCTGTCAGATGAACCAGTGGAAAGCTTGCGATAAATCGGGGGGAAGATGAAATGTGGAAAGTGTACTCAAAGAGTTATATTAAAAATAATAGAGCTGCAAGTATTTCAATTATAGTGGCGGTCCTGATATCCTCCGTATTTATATCTGCAATCAGTGCAATTTTTTATAATATGTGGACAGATAACATAGACCGCATTGTGGCTAAGGATGGGGCATGGCATGGAAAGATCGTTGGAAATGCCACAATGGAAGAAATAAAGGCAATAGAAAACAGTCCCAAAGTTGAGAAAGTAATGCTCAGCCAGGATACAAATGGGGAAACCAGTATTGAAATTTATTTAAAAAATCCCAGAAGTATTTATAAGGAATTACCGGAGATTATAAAGCTGGCAGGGATAGATATACAGGGGGATGCAGAATTACAATACCACAATATGCTACTCTCCCAGTATTATATTTATTCTCCGGAGGAAAAGAAAAATCCTCCGCTGCTCATGACTTTTTATATATTTGTTATGATAGTTACCTGTTTTTCTCTGGCTATGATTATCTATAATGCATTTGGAATTACCATGAAGTCCAGACTGCATCAGCTCGGTATCCTGCAAAGTGTCGGTGCGACACCAAAACAGATACGTGCAGCGTTGATGCAGGAATCTTTTGCATTAAGTCTGCTGCCAATCCTGGCAGGGATGGTTTTTGGAATTGGGATTGATATTCTCTTCCTGAAGTTTGCCAATGTGATCGGAGACATTGATAATAGAGCAGATGCGCGGTTTTGCTATCACCCACTGGTATTTCTTGTTGCCTCTGCAGTTTGCGTGCTGACTGTTTATGCGGCATCTGCAAGAGCTGCCAGAAAATTAAGTAAAGTAATGCCTTTGGACGCTATTAGCGGAGGGGCTGAACCGCCGGTTAAGAACGTTAAAAAATACCGTCTGCTTTCTGCCATATTTGGGATAGAAGGAGAGCTTGCCAGAAAATCACTGTATACAAGAAGGAAAGCCTTTCGCACGGCCAGTATTTCACTTACACTGTCCATCCTGATGTTCAGCTTTTTCTTAAACTTTATGACCCTGTCCGATATGAGCACCCAGCAGACCTACTTTGAAAGGTATAAAGACGCCTGGGATTTTGTGGTTACGATAAATGGAACAGAAGAACAGGAGAATCGACTGTTAAATGAGTTCCGTAATATACCGGGAGTCTCTGATTGTACAGCTTACCAAAAGGCAGAAACCTATACATGGATAGATGAAAACATGCTGTCTGAGGAACTGAAAGACCTGGGGAGCATAGACAGCCTTGGTGATGTGGGTATTCTGAAAGAGGGAGAAAAATACCGGGTACCTGTTCCCATTGTAATACTGGATGATAAAAGTTTCCAGGCTTACTGCAAAGAGATTGGGATAGAGGATATGCTGTCTATAGGAAGCAGCGTGGTTACTGTAAACAGAATCTGGGATAACATTCACAGTGATTTCCGAAATAGAGAGTTTCTTCCTTTCATAAAAGAAGGGGAGGGGCAGATTCTGGAACTGGAGCCGAAGAAAGAAGGAATGAAGGAATCAAAAAAGGAAAAGAAACCGATACCCGTAAAAATAGGTGCTTATACAGATCAGACACCAAATCTTCGGGAAGAATATAATTATTTTTCGCTGCTGCAGATTATGTCAGCTAGTTTCGAGCAGAGATTTCCAGATCGCATTGTGGGAAATGAGCGGTACGTTCGAATACTGACTGATTCAGATAAGGAAATAGGACAAGTGGCAGTAAAGCTCACGGAAGTTCTGGATAAAAGTGGTTGTAACTACACTCTGGAAAACCGTAAATCAGAAGAAGCGTATAATACGTTGTCCAGAAAAGGAATGAATATTATAATGGGTATCTTGTGCGGAATGTTATCCTTTATTGGAATAGCCAATGTTTTTGCTAATACACTTGGGAGTATTTATCAACGCAAACGGGAATTTGCCCGGTACATATCGATTGGACTTACTCCGGGCGGGGTTAAGAAGATTCTATTTATGGAAGCGCTGATTATCAGCATGAAACCGATTTTAATCTGTCTGCCCCTGAATATTATGTTCGTGGTATTCTCTGTATATTTAAAATATGGGGATTTTGTGAAAATTATGCCGATTAAGCCCCTTTTCATAATGGCATTGTTTATTATAGTGACAGTAGGTTTTGCTTATTACATTTCTGGCAGGAAAATTTGCAGGGCGGATATAGTGGAAGCATTGAAAGATGAAACTATGCTTTAAATTTTGGAGTGCTGGTATGCGGCTGGAGTCAGTGGATCAGTGACCCTTGCTATGTGGATGCTGTGGCACTGGCTATGATCTGCACTGGAATGTACAGCCAGCCCGGGAATCAGGCAAACATTCAATGAGAATTTATCATATTTTTAGGACGCACTTAATAAAATGTGGAGATAGACAGCGTACCGGAACATTAGCTGATTACGGGATAATCATTGTGGGAAGCTAACGGAACAAATTCCCCAAAAAGTGTGATGAACAGCTGTCAGAAAGCAATTTTAAAACACGTTCCCGAGCAGCTGCATGTATAAGGAAATGGGGTATGAAATGAAAATTTATAAGCTCTCCTCACAAGATGATGTTTACCGTTATAAAAAATCAGTTGTAATATGCTTTAAAGGAAAACGCAAAGTATTGAGTACCGGGCCAAATAACGGCGGATACCGCACGGACCTGACTGCTGTATTTAACAATGACGGGAACCCGGGAGCCGGGATGGCATCTGCATTGCGGGCGGCTACCTATGAAGAACATATGCATATCATAGCAAAAGAAGATCTGGGAATTGATCCCAAAAGGGCTACCGGACTGAATACGGCGGCATATATGGAGAACCTTTCGATAAAATCATTGACGTTCCAAGATTTTACGGTTACGGCTTTAGTAACAGCGGGTATTCGTGTAAATGGAGGGAGGGTGGGAGATCCGGCAACATGGCATGAAAAGTCCGGTGTCTCTTATGAAGTAAAACCCGGTACCATTAATATTATCTTGTTTATTGATGCGGATCTTTCGCCGGATGCCCTTGCAAGGGCGCTGGTTACCTGTACGGAAGCTAAGACAGCAGTTTTGCAGGAACTTCTGGCACCCAGCCGATATTCTATGGGAATTGCCACTGGTTCAGGTACAGATGGAAGCATTATTGTGTGCAATGCAGAATCGGATACCCACCTGACGAATGCCGGTAAGCATTGCAAGCTGGGAGAGTATATTGGAAAAGTGGTAATGGATGCGGTAAGAGAAGCATTGTTTTTACAAAGCGGGATGAACCAGGAATCTCAGCACAATATCATTTGCCGCATGGACCGGTTTGGAATTACGGAAGATCTGATATGGGCGATTTATGATAAAATGAATATCCCCGATAAACTTAGCCGGGCTGAGTATACCCATCGTCTGCATGTATTATGCCGGGATGATAAAATGGTTACATATACCTCCCTTTACGCTCATCTGCTGGACCAACTTCTATGGGGGATGATTAGTGAAAAAGAGGCATGGATGGCGGGCAGGGAGCTGCTATATCTGATGGGGATGGAGCCGGAAGGGGATGAGGCAGATTTACAAAAAATGATTGGTCATTTCCGGGATGGGCTGGCAGAGCTGGCACAAAAGGATATTTCATCATTTGCAGCATGCAGCAGTAAAAATAGTGATGCAAAAGAAGGGAGTATGGTCCAAGAAGAAAGTGGAGAGATTTCAAAAATATATGGACTGTAAAACAGAGGCATGAAAAATAAAAATGACCCTGTTTTACAGTCTTATAAAGGTGCAATTATTGTTTTTCCTGTCCCTTATACAAAAAGAAAGAATACATTACGGGTACAATTGCAAGAATTAGTACCACTGTGATGGTAAGAGGTACTCCATAAACCAGATTATTCGTAAGTAAAAATGCGGAAACAATGATAATGATGCCTCCGAATATCCACAAGATGCCTGCCAAACGGTGTGTTTTATTCCAATTGTCATCGCTGTGCAGTGTCCAGGGTAATTTCAGGCCTATCGTATAATTGCGTCTGCATTTTGGAAGATAGTTACCGCAGATAATCATAAGTCCACCGGCTGTTACCAATGAAATCAGGGCAATTGGTATGTTCACTCCCATGCTGATAAATAGGGTTACCGGTACGATGATCAGGGACAGCAAAGGGATCAGCCATATGCTTAATAATCTTAACGCTTCGGAGTGTGCTGCTCTTTTGGGATCGCTAAATAAACGTATTTTGGAATATAGATTTACTGCCAAAAATAATATTGGAAGCCCTATGGCGGCAATGGACTTCGGCAGATATCCGTCCGCAGTTCCGGTATTATTCCAGTGGACTGCAATTTGAACCGGCAGATCCTGATAGATTACAACAGATAAAATAATCGGCAGTAAACAGATAAAGGATGTTATCCACATAATGATCGTATCTTTTTTTTCTATTCTTTTATTCATTTTTATTACCTCCATTGAATTGTGAAATCCATAGCATTAATTCTTCAAAGACGGATACATTCAGCTCGTAATAAATGTAGTTTTTATACTTGCTTTCATATATTAGTCCAGCCTTTTTTAACTGTGACAAATGATAAGAAACAGTAGCACCGGTCATCTCAAAGTTTTTAGCAATTTCTCCAGCAGACATTTTCCCTTCCTTAAGCATAATGAGAATATCACGTCTGACCGGATCAGAAAGTGCTTTGAATGTTTCTGCAAATCCCAATGGATCACCTCCTGACTATTTAGAAATATTTCTAAATAGATTCTAGTACAAACGAAATGAAAAGTCAACTCTATTTAGAAAAAATTCTAAATAGAAATATTTACCAGACAGAGGAAAACTCATTGATGTTATCCGGGACTGCATATATAATGTTAGAATACTGTTATCATATTTTGCAGATACCAGAATTTGTTTGAAAAATCATTTCCATTATCTGCATGCCCCTGTTTGCGTGGAATTTACCCGCTGCGCCTCCATATTTGGCGCATCCCTACCGGTTCGCATATATTGATATAAGCAATTTTAAACACGCTCTGGGACAATCAGGAGTCAGGAGAGATAAGGCTGAAAGAAAATTATGATATAGAAGGGAAGCCACGGTGTGATTCTTTCAACCTGTTTTATTGTGGCAGTATTGCAGACAAGTCTGCAATATGCATGGGTATAAAAATGGAGAAAACATATAACATACTGCTTGTGGAAGATGATTTAAGTCTTCTGGACGGACTGGTCTATTCGCTGGAGAAGCATCACTTTTCTGTAACGGTTGCCAGAACGGTCAGAGATGCAATAACGCTGTATGCAGCTGGATCTTATGATTTAATACTGCTGGATCTGACCCTCCCCGACGGCTTAGGGTTTGAAGTCTGCACCTATGTGCGGGAGCGTTCTGCAGTTCCGGTTATTTTTGTCACTGCTTCTGATGAAGAGGTGAACATTGTGAAAGGGCTGGATATAGGCGGGGATGATTACATTACCAAACCCTTTAAACTGAACGAGTTAATTTCCAGAATAAAAGCCCTCATGAGGCGTGCCGGGATGTCCGGGCAAAATAGCGGGGTGGTGCTGAAATCCAATGGGATTACCATTAAATTTCTGGAAAACCAGGTTATCTGTGATGGTGAAACACTGGATTTGATCGGAAATGAATACAAGCTTCTTTGCCTTTTTATGCAGAATCCCAATATTGTACTTACCCGGCAAATGATACTGGACAGGCTCTGGGATGACAAAGGAAACTTTGTGGATGATAATACCTTATCCGTTTATGTACGAAGGCTGAGAAATAAAATAGAAGAAAACCCTGACCGCCCGGCGAAGATTTTGACTGTACGGGGGGTTGGATATCAGTGGAAGGTCAGGTGAGTGACATGATTGTACTGCGTCAGAAAGAAATGAATAAGATGCTTACGGCAATAGCGGGCATTGTATTTGCAGCTGTTGTAATGGGGCAAATCACTGCCGGCTGGTTTTCCGGTCAGTATACCCGGTTTATCATTTTAGTTTTAACGCTGCTGCCGGGGATCACAATTCTGATAATTGTGCATGTTCATTTTCGCAAACAACTGCTGGAGGTTGAGCAGTCCATTAAGACCATCAATTCTTTTATCGATGGCAACAGTGAAGCCAGACTGGAAGATGACAGTGAAGGCAGTTTTTCAAAATTATATCATACAGTTAACCGAATGGCTACCGTGCTGGAAGCCCAGGCAGCCAGGCAGAAGAACACAAAAGATTTCTTAAAAGATACCATTTCCGATATTTCACATCAGCTGAAAACGCCTCTAGCAGCGCTTAATATGTACACCGAAATCATACAGGATAATCCCGAGGACAGCAGCACGGTCAAAAACTTTATGGTTAAGACTCAAAGGGAGCTGGACCGCATGGAGATGCTGATTCAAAATCTGTTAAAAATTACTAGACTGGATGCTGGTGCAGTAATAATGAATAAAAAGATAGAAAATGTATCCGAATTAATGAATGAAATAAAACAGCGTTTTGAAACCCGCACAATCAGGGAAGAAAAGCTGATGACCCTGTCAGGAGATACATCCCAGAACTTGCTGTGTGACCAGGACTGGATTTTGGAGGCAGTGAGCAATATTGTTAAAAATGCGCTGGATCATACAAAAGCGGGAGATGAGATTCATATATGCTGGAAACAGCTTCCGGCAGTGAAACAGATTATCATAGAAGACAACGGGAGCGGCATCCATTCCGATGATATTCATCATGTCTTTAAAAGGTTTTACCGCAGCCGTTTTTCAAAGGATTCGCAGGGAGTCGGACTTGGACTCCCCCTTGCAAAATCCATTGTGGATGCCCATGAAGGAGATATACTGGTTGAGAGTGAGTTGGGTAAAGGCTGCAAATTTACGCTTAGTTTTTTAAATCTTACATAAAATATGTTTTCTTATTATAGATAAATAATCAAAACCATTCATTAAAAATTATTAACAATTTCTGAACTTAATGTCATTAGACACCATGCATGGTATAATAAATTTCGTGGGATGTTAGAGCGTGTTTGAAAATTCATTCCTGCCATCTGTACGCCCCACTTTGCGGCATATTTGCCCCGAATTCAGGTTACGTAGCCCGCTACGCGCCCTTCATCCGGGACAAATCACCCACAAACTGTGACGCACAGCTGCCAGAAAGCAATTTTAAAACACGCTCTAGGCAGATAGATACTAAAATAAGTTATGAAGGGGATGGTGAGTTTATGAATAATCCAATATCAAAAAAAGTAGTATTTGGCTTTATCGGTGTTGTTTTGGCTTTTTTTCTTGTGATTTTTGCACTAAGCTTTCCTTCGTATTCCAAACATCATCTTTTTGGCTCAGAATTGAGCAAAGTTGTAAAAGAATATGATAAGGATAAGCAGGTAGAATTATTTGGCGATAATGAGGCTTATGAAATGGGATTAAATGCGGAAGATCATCCTGTTTTTAAGGATAAATTTAAAGCGTTGGCTCAGCTTAAAAAAGATTGTCCGGAAGGTATAAAGTATATTAAAAAAGAACGTAAGCTGGGAAGAAACCTTTCCATATTTTATTGGGATTGGTATGCTACTTATTCTGGTTATATATATGAAGATGCGGATGAAGAGATTCAGCCACAATTAACAAAGATTCAAGAGTTCTTTTATATTTATGAGAATAGCTTTAAAGATCCGGAAAATGAGTTATAAAAAATAGGAGGGCAGACATTAATCTGCTCTCCTAAAATATTTAAAAGAAATTTTAAATTATAATTAATTCGAAGGAAATTATACTTCTAACCGAGCCATTCTAATAAAACATGTGACTATATTGAGAATGAAATAAACAAAAATTGCTATATTGAAAAGAATTCGATTATTTCTAAAATATGTTTTCCATTCTTTTATAAAATCCCGATTAAATTTCTTGCATGCAAAGATCAGTCCCCAGATTATTAAAAGGGTAATCCCTTATTAAAGCATACATTTTCATATCTGTCACTTTTCCGTTTTTGACGGCATTGCTATGTAAAGTGCCTTCAAATTGAAAGCCTGCATTTTCGAGAACGTGACAAGAAGCAGTATTATAAGCAAATGGTTCAGCAAAAATTCTTATAATATCAGTATGGTCAAAGATATACTTACTTATTTGCTTAATGGCATTTGTTGCAAAACCTTTTCCCCAATATTGTTCGCCTATATAGTAGCCCATTTCTGCAGTCTGAAAGTGAATATTGTCACAACGGAATACTCCGATGCTACCAATAACCATATCATTTAAAGTGATAGCAAAAGGGAAGGTTTTCGTTTTGTCTGCCGATAGCATTGATGTGATAAATTCTTCAGCATCTTTGACTTTATAAGGATATGGTAGTCCATCACGTAAATTGTTCAAGATGTTTTTATTATTCAATATTTCTGCCAAATTGTATTTATCTTCAATTCTCCATTCCCGTATATCGCAATCCATATATGTCACCTCACTTAAATTTAATTATTTAATAGTATATAATTTTTTAGAATAAATGTCATTAGGCTTAATTATTATTTTTGCTAATAGTGAACACATTTGCCAGTATCTTTAAGAATATACGCAAGTATTTAATGAATATATAATATATCTTCCAAGTTAGTTAGTCAATTAGTATTGACTAACTGGTTTGATATATTGATTACTTGGTAATAAATGCATTTATAAGACTTAAATTTATCGAGTATTTTAAGTTAACACCCGTATACAGCGTTTAACAAGCAACAATCATAGGGCGAATGTTACACAATGTAGAATTCAAAGTCCCCGGCTTGTATATTTCTGCAAAAAGAAATATAATAAAGCAAAAAGAAATAAAACCAGTAAAGTAAAGGTTGGTGAATATAAATGAAACAGATATTTTTAGTAGAAGATGATAAGGAAATTGCAAAAAACCTTGGGCGTTTGCTTCGTTCGGAAGGATTTATAGTTACCCATACCCCCACCCAGAAAGATGCCATTGCTATGCTGGCTGAAAATAAATTTGATTTGGCGCTGGTGGATATCTCTCTGCCGGATGGGAATGGATTTACCGTCTGCACAGAGATCAGGCAGAAGCAGGATATTCCCGTGATCTTTCTGACGGCTTCCGGTGATGAAGCAAGTGTCGTAACAGGGCTGAACATGGGGGCAGATGATTATGTCACGAAACCTTTCCGCCCGCGGGAATTGATTGCGCGGATAGGAACAGCTCTTCGAAAATACGGACGTTCTCCATCTGCATTTGAATTATTCGGACTCCAGGCCGATACGGCCAATGGCGTTGTGAAAAAAGATGGCAAAGAAGTTTTCCTGTCGGCATTAGAATATCGCCTGCTGTTGATATTTATTAACAACCCCAAAAGCATTATCACCCGGAACAGACTGTTGGACGAACTGTGGGATGCGGCAGGGGAGTTCGTCAATAACAATACCTTGACCGTCTACATCAAACGTCTGCGGGAGAAAATTGAGGATGATCCGGCTAATCCGAAAATCATTCTGACTGTTCATGGAACAGGGTATCGATTGGGAGGCAGCTATGTTTCGGAATAGAGAGATTCAACAGTTTGCAGCCTTGTTTGCCGCAATAACCGCCGTAGCTGCTGCGGTGGGATTTGTCATCCATCCGGCGGCTGGAATCCTGACCCTTATCTTTGCCGCCGCCGCTGGAGCGGCATTTTTAGCTTTTACCAAAGCCCGCTACCAAAGTCTGGCACAGCTCGCCAGCCAAATTGATCTTGTACTGCATAACGATGACCACCTGTATATTACCGAATTGGATGAGGGCGAACTTTCTATTTTACAAAGCGAGATTACCAAGATGATGCTGCGTATTCGAGAGCAAAACGTCGCATTGAAAAAAGAGAAAAATCATCTTGCAGATTCTCTTGCCGATATTGCACACCAGCTTCGTACTCCGCTTACCTCTGCCAATCTAATTCTGACTTTGCTGCAAAATAACCCCGAAGAAAAAGAAAGGAAAGACCTGCTTCGGGAAACTGAGGAACTGTATATACAGATGGACTGGCTGATTACTTCTTTGCTGAAATTGTCCCGTTTGGATGCTGGCATTGTGGTTTTAAAAAAGGAGCCGGTAAATCTAAACTGTCTGATAAACACTGCAATTCACCCGTTTCTGATTTCAATGGAACTGCACAATGTACAGGTACAAATAGACGTACCCAAAGGAATTGAGATTACAGGCGATTCAGGCTGGCTATCCGAGGCAATCCGGAATATACTGAAAAACTGTATGGAGAGCGCAGGCGACAACGGGAAGATTGAAATTGTTTGCGAGGACACGCTGCTGTATACGAAGATTATGATTCACGACAGTGGCGCGGGTTTTGAAAAAGAAGATCTGCCCCATCTGTTTGACCGGTTTTATCGTGGAAAAAATACGGGAGCCGCGGGATATGGGATTGGACTGGCGCTTTGCAAAATGATTATAACCCGGCAGGGTGGGAGAATTACTGTTAAAAATCACCCCCAGGGTGGTGCGGTTTTTTCGATTCGCTTTTCAAAGTGACAAAATTCATATTAAAAAGTGACGGATCTCTCACAAAAAAGTCACTAAAATGTAAGTGAAAAGTTCTATTATTTGGGTATAGCACAAGACATGTTTGAAAAGGAGGCTCACATAATGGAGTTTTTGAAAGTTGAAGATTTATGTAAAGTTTACGGGAAGGAAGATAACCAGGTCACTGCGCTTGACCATGTTTCGCTTTCCATTCGAAAAGGAGATTTTACTGCAATCATAGGTTCCTCAGGATCTGGTAAATCCACTTTGCTTCACGCGATTGCCGGTGTTGATGTGCCCTCAAGCGGAAAAGTATATTTGGATGGTCAGGATATATACGGCCAAAGCAATGAAAAACTTGCTATATTCCGCAGACGGCAAGTTGGACTGATCTATCAGTTCCACAATCTCATTCCCACTCTGAATGTAGTGGAAAACATGACACTGCCAATCCTGATGGATAAACGGAAGGTCAATAGAGAACGGCTGAACGATCTGCTGGATCTTCTTGGACTGCAGGAACGAAAAACACATTTGCCAAACCAGCTGTCAGGCGGTCAGCAACAGCGTGTCGCCATCGGCCGCGCCTTAATGAATGCCCCGGCAGTCATGCTTGCAGATGAACCCACCGGAAGCCTGGACAGCCATAATGGACAGGAAATCATCCATCTGCTGAAAGAAAGTCACCGTAAATACCATCAGACACTGATTATCGTCACTCATGATGAAAATATCGCTTTGCAGGCAGACCGCATTATTACCATTGCAGACGGAAAAGTGGTGCGGGACGAGAGGCAGGTGGCGTGGTCATGAACATTTTCCATAAAGTTGCCCTGCAAGGGCTTATAAAGAACCGGACAAGAACGTTAGTAACAATCATCGGAGTTGCCCTGTCTGCTGCCCTGATTACCGCAGTCGCAGCCTTTGCTGTTTCACTGCAAACCTATATGGTAAATGGAGCCATCATGAAATACGGCGGCTGGCACGTTGAGTTTCCGTATGAAGATTCTGCTTTTGCACAGGAACAGGCGAAAGACAGCAGAGTTTCCAATACTGCAACTTTTGAAAATGTTGGCTACGCAAAGCTAGAAGGAGGACAAAATCCCGACAAACCATATTTATTCATCGCCGGGTTTAATAAGGAAACGTTTGATACTCTGCCCCTTGAACTTCTATCAGGCAGATTGCCGGAAAACAGCAATGAGATAGTTGCTCCGGCGCACATTTCATCAAACGGCGGTGTAAAGATTGCGGTTGGGGATACCCTCACCCTTGCAGTTGGAACCCGTCAGGCTGGAGAAGAAACACTCAGCCAGCATAATGTGTATCAATCCGGAGAAGAGACACTGACACCCTTGACAGAGAAAACTTACACGGTTGTTGGCATTTGCCAAAGACCCTCATTTGAGGAACGCTCTGCGCCCGGCTATACCATGATTACAACAGCCGGTTCCATGGATGCTGCAAAGAGCCTGAGCGTATTCGTCACACTGAAAAAGCCCTCCATGGTCCGCACATATGCAGGAGAAGCTGCCGGAAACCCTGCTTATCTCCTGAACGATGATGTGCTGCGCTTCATGGGAATTTCGGATGATACAATATTCAATACCCTTCTCTATTCTATAGGGGGAGTTTTGGTGGCGCTGATTATGCTGGGGTCGGTATTTCTGATTTATAACTCTTTTCATATCTCCCTGGGCGAACGTACGCATCAGTTTGGCATTCTGATGTCGGTAGGTGCCACGGAAAAGCAGCTGCGTAATTCTGTATTGGTGGAGGGACTTTGTATCGGTGCAATCGGTATTCCGATTGGCATATTGATTAGTATCCCAAGCATCAGGCTCGTACTTGCTCTTGTGGCAAAGAATTTCGCCAATGTACTGTATGCCAATGTGCCGTTGACTTTAAAGGTGTCTGCTCCTTCACTTGTGGCGGCAGTCGTGATCAGTATGATCACCATTTTGATTTCGGCATATATTCCGGCAAAGAAAGCAGCCGGTATACCTGTGATGGAGTGCATTCGCCAGACCAATGAAATAAAGGTTGAAGCAAAAGCCATAAAAACATCGAAAATTATACGGCGTATTTATGGTTTGGAAGAAACGCTTGCTTTAAAAAACTTTAAGAGGAACAAGCGGCGTTACCGCAGCATTATTCTGTCGCTTACTTTAAGTGTTGTGCTGTTTGTCTCAGCCAGTGCCTTTCGAACAGGTTTGAATCAGGCAGCAGAGCAGGCAAAAGCAGTTACGGACTATGACATTGGTTTTGGCACACAGGATATGGATGAAGGCGAAATGCCTGCACTTTATGATAAACTGAAGACCACAGAAGGTGTTACCAAAAGCTCCAGTCAGATTGTTATGAAGTATACCTGCGCTGTTCAGGCAAGTGATCTGTCGGAGGATTACCTGAATGCTGCAGGAGAAACTTTGCCGGAAGAAACAGTGAAATTACCGATAGAGATTCAATTTCTGGATGACAACACCTATTACGAAATCATCAATGGTCTGGGCCTGCCTGCTGAAGAATATACCGGGGAAAATGCAAAGCTCACAGCGGTTGCCAAAATGGAGGATCAAAGCGGTCAGGCGGAGGATGTCAGCCAGCTTCGGGATGTATTCAGGAGTTCTTCGGCCAGTGTCACTGTTATACCACAGGAAAATGGCAAGCCTGTCATGGAACAGGGGCAAAACATAAATATTACCTGTGTGGAAACGGTACCGCCGGATACACCCCCATATTCAGGAACCAGCCGGCAGCAGCCATATTTCTTTCAGATCATGGCGCCCTGGTCGCTAAAGGAGAAGCTTGCGCCCCCGGATACCGCTGTGGATGTGAAGGTCAAAGGATTTACGTTTCAGTCAGAAAATCCCTCGCTGTCAACAGCCAGGATGCAGACTTTGATTGAAGGATCGGGGATTACCGCAAGCTACAGTTTATACAATGTTCATGCGATGATGGAGTTAAACCGTAATATTTTATTCATTGTTAATCTGTTTACGGTTGTTTTTATCCTGATGATTTCACTGATTGCAGTTGCAAATGTATTCAACACTATCGCTACCAATATCAAGCTGCGCAGGCGTGAGCTTGCCATGCTCCGCTCGGTAGGGATGTCCGACCGCGATTTCAATAAGATGATGCGTTTTGAGTGTGTTCTATACGGGGGAAGGACGTTGCTGTTCGGTCTTCCCATTTCAGGAATTTTATCATGGCTGATCTATAAGGGAATGGTGGCAGGCGGCGCAGCCATAGATTTTAAGTTCCCGTGGACCAGTATCGTGATTAGTATGCTTGGGGTGTTCTTTGTAATATTTATTACAATGCTGTACGCTGTGAGTAAAATCAGAAAAGAAAATATCATTGATGCTCTTCGGGATGATATGGCATAATAAAGATTGACGGCAGTGAGGATTCTGATCCTCATTGCCGTTTGTTCGATAAATAGGTGAAAACAGATAAAAATTTATGGTAATATTCAAAGCTTTATGATAATATATCCAATAGACAGGGAAAGGAGGGTGAAAACCGTTGTTAAAAAAATACAAATCCAAAAATTATTTAAACCAGATTGTAGTTTCTATGTTTATCTTTTTTACCCTGATTAGTATCCCGTTTTCCTATGCCGTATATCATCTGGCTGAAAAAACTTATCTTGAGACGACGAATAACACAAATAGAAAACTACTTCAGCAGATGCGTTTTAACTTTGATTATAACAGAGATACTGTCGGGAGTGTGATGCAGTCCATTTACCATCAGTCATCCGTTACCTCTCTTTTATATAATGAAGATATAGAAGGGTATCAGATCTACTCTACACTAGACGGGCTGAAAAAAAATGTGCTTAGTGCGAATCCGTCCTTACATTCCATCTACATATATAATCAAAACAGTGACAGTATGGTATCTGTGGAAGCTTCCGGCGATTTTAAAGACAGGCAGCTTATTGAGTTTATGGAAAAGAATAAGCCGCTTACCAGGATGCAGCCCTATTTGAGAAAGGTACAGCGATCCCCCGATGATCCGGATACTTACATCTATGTTTTTACTTATTTTATCTATGATTTTGAGGGCAGTGATTCACAGCCGCAAAGTTTTCTGGCAGTGAATCAAAGAACGAACTGGATTCTGGACAATTTGGTTACAATGAATAAGCCCAGCGGCGGCAGCAGTGAATTTTTACTGATTGACGGAGAGGGAAATATATGCAATAACAATGTGAAAATTGAAAATAATGAGGAATATCAGGCGATTATCCGGGAATTTCTTGCAAAGGAAAATCAATTAAAAGAACAAAATGAGGATGGTTTAGGTTTTTATACGGCAAAAATAAAGGAATCTAAATATCTGATATCTTACGTAAATATAGGTTCCTATAATAATCATATACTTTCCATACAGGAATATGATCAGGTATTTCATGCGCTGAATCAATTAAGAAGAAATTTTATTCTATGTACCTTGGTGTTATTTGGTTTCTCCATGATGTTATTGTGGATTCTGGCGAAAAGAATTTACAGGCCCATAAATAATTTAGTAAAAGATGTATCCAGTTTACTTCCGCCAGATACCAAAGAAGCGGTGAAAGAGAATGAATTTGATTATCTAAAAAATGCTTATGTAAAAATCAGTGAGAAATATGTGAGCATTGAAAATCAAACCCTGGCAAACCAGGATATTGTGGCTCAATATTACCTTGAAAATCTTCTTCTAAGCAGTCAGGAACAGCATATTGATAAATTGCGGAAGAAGTTTGCAGGTCATTGGATTTTTGAAGCTGGTATGCGTTTTTGTGTGCTGGTAATTCGGCTTGATGATGAAAAGTATATTTTGGAACATAATACAGTCAAAGAAAAGCAATTATTGGTTTTTGGAGTACAGAATATTCTGTTAGAATTACTGAAAACGAAGGTAGAATGTGAAGTGGCACGCGTTGAGGAAAATTCTTTTGTCGTACTTCTTGGAGGAAGGGATGCAGGTCGTATTTATGCCGGAGATTTAAAGGAGTCTGTTCTCGAATGCCAAAAATATGTGAAAGAATATTTTAATATCACATTTTCATTGGCTTTTAGCGAGGCAGATTCAGATAAATATAAGATATCGGCTATGTACCGGCAGGCAGAACAGGCCATGGATTACCGGTTTGCCTTAGGAAGAGCAGTGATCATAGACTGGAAGGAATGCACCCCGAACATTCAGAATGCAGAGCTTTTCGATCCAAAAGAGCTGGCATCTGAAATGGCGGCAAAGGCAGGTGACGCACAGGTAAGGGAAAGCGTTATTTTGCAGCTAAGCCATGAGATTCAAAAGTTAAATTATGATAATATGGTAATTGTATTACTGGACTTTTTGACGGCTTTAAAATATCAGATGGATCATATGAGAACATGTGCTGTCGATGTGGAAACATTTGATTTCAGATTCTTATTTAAAAGTGTAACCAATATGGAATATCTGGATGATATTATGGATCTGATACGGAAGCGGTTTGAAGAAGCCTTTTCATCTCAGAAAAAAGAGGCAGATACTAAAGAAGTAAATCTGGTGAAGACTGTGACTGAGTATATGAACAGAAACTATATGGACAGCAGTTTTTGCCTGAATATGATTGCGGATGAGCTTGGAATTTCATCGAAATACCTGGCATCTGTTTTTAAAAAGCATACCGGGATGTCTGTTGGAGAATATATGTTAAGCGCCAGAATGGTTAAAGCGGCGGAAATGATGGCGGACTCCAATCAGACAATCACCTCAATTGCAAACAAAGTCGGGATGGAAAATGAAAGTTACTTTTACCGTATGTTTAAAAAATATTATGGCTGTACACCAAGAGAATATGCGATCCAGTGTAAGATGGAAAAAATAGCAAAGGAATGACATGAAAGGCAGGATAACAGGACTTTTTAAGCCCGGTTATCCTGTTTTTTTCTCTTTTGTACAGGAAATTCCGATTTGTACATAGCCTTGTACAGTAAAATCTGATATGTACAGTAGCAATATAAAGGGAAAGAAGATAAGATAATCCCAGTAGAGCAAAAGCAAAACAAAAATTAAAATGAGGAGGGAATTATTAAGTGTGAAAGTGAGGGTTCGTGTAAAAGAATAACACTTTCATGGCTGAGAGAAAATTAAATAAGAAAGGAAGCCACGCGACGATTCTTTCAGCTTGTTTATTTGTGGCTGTATTGCAGGCGGGTCTGCGGTACACAATGGGTGGTTTAAAAATGAAGAAAGTAAAAAAGTTTAATTGGAAACTTTTTATCCTGGCAGTTCCGGGGTTAGCTTTTTTAATAGCATTTAATTATGTGCCCCTATTTGGTTTAATTATTCCATTTAAAAAGATGGACTATGCAAAAGGGATACTGGGGAGTGACTGGGTAGGATTGAAAAATTTCGAATTCTTCTTTCAATCACAGGATGCATTTCGGATAACCAGAAATACCATTTGCCTGAATCTTCTATTTATCAGTGTTACCATTTTCCTATCTGTTCTCTTGGCGGTACTGATGTTTGAACGGTCGAAAAGGCAGGTAAAGGTGTTTCAGACAGCGATGTTTGTTCCTTACTTTATATCGTGGGTAGTAGGAGGATATATTCTATACGCTTTGATTAGCCCGCAGCTGGGTGTTGTGCCGAATATGATCAAGGATGCCGGAGGGGTTTCACCAAGCTTTTACTTTGAACCAAAATATTGGCCGGCAATCTTATTAATTGCTTATTTCTGGAAAAATGTGGGATATATGACTCTGATGTTTTACACGGCACTGATGAGTATCGATATTTCTTATTTAGAAGCAGCTTCTATAGATGGTGCCAACCGGATACAGCGAACGCTCAGAATTACGATTCCATTTATTGCACCCACGATTGTAATGATTACCTTATTGCAAATTGGTAAGATATTCTATTCAGATTTTGGAATGTTCTATTTCTTAACAAAGGATTCCGGTGCATTATATCCGGTGGCAGATGTAATAGATACTTATGTATACAGGGCGCTGCGGGTCAGCGGTGATATTGGAATGGCATCAGCCGTGGGCTTATATCAATCATTGGTAGGATTTATTCTGGTATTGATCAGCAATTATACCGTAAAACGATTTGATAAAGATTATGGAATATTCTAAGGGGAGGTTACTATGGTTACAGAAAAAAGAAAGAAGTATTCGGCTTCAGACGTGGTCAGCATAATTATTTTCAGTATACTTTCTATCTGCTGTGTTGTTCCGATATTGTATATTGTGTCGGCGTCATTTACAAGTGAGGCATCATTGGCACAGCACGGATATTCGCTTATTCCCAGCGACTGGTCGCTGGATGCTTATGAGTTTGTTCTGAAAAGCCCCGGACAGATTTTAAATTCATATGGAATTTCGATTCTGGTTACGATAGCAGGAGGGGGAACAAGTTTGCTTTTTACCGCAATGTTAGGTTATGTAATGTCAAGAAGGGATTTTTCGGGATCTAAGATTATTTCCTTTCTGGTAGTATTCACATTGCTGTTTAATGCGGGTATGGTTCCGGCATATATTACGATTACCCGGTATTACCATCTGAAAGATACGATATTCGCCTTAATACTGCCCTATATTATTGTTCCATGGCATGTGATGCTGATGAGGGGATTCTTAAATGACACACCGGTGTCTCTGATTGAAGCAGCAAAATTGGATGGTTCCAGTGAGGTTGGCATTTTCTTTAAAATCATTATGCCCATATCAAAACCGGCACTGGCAACCGTTGGTTTATTTGGAGCTTTTATGTACTGGAATGATTGGTGGCTTGCAATGTTATACATAGATAATCAGAAGCTGATTCCGCTGCAGTATTACTTATATAGAATCATGAATAATATACAATTCCTGGCATCCTCCCTGCAGGCAGGAAATCTTGGAATTGACGTATCTAAGTTACCAAATGAGACAGCCAGAATGGCATTATGCGTTTTAGCAGTAGCGCCCATGTTATTTGTATTTCCTTTTTTCCAAAAACATTTTGTAAAAGGATTAACAGTTGGTGCGGTCAAGGGATGATTGTATAATGATATACAATATAGAAAGCAAAATAAGGAGGATTTAGAAATGAAAAGAAGAAGAGCAATGGCACTTTTATTGGCGGCGGCAATGAGTGTTACGGCGTTGGCAGGATGTTCTGCAAATACGTCAAATGAGGAGACGAAGGCAGGGACAGAAACGAAAGCGGAGACAGGAGAGACAAAAGCAGGTGAAGAATCAGCAGCGGCTGACGGCGAAGAATCCCAGTCGGCGTCAGGAGATGTGGCAGAGATAAAATGGTATGCCCCTATGTCGGAGATTCAGGCAGATCAGGAATCTGTCCAGAATGCGGTTAATGAATATTTAAAGGATAAATTAAATGTACAGGTTAAATTTATATCCACAGATTTCGGAAGCTTTGATCAGAAAATGCAGATGGTGATCTCATCCCAGGAAGAATTTGATCTTTGCTTTACATCAAACTGGTGCAATAACTTCTATAATAATGTAAATAAAAATGCATTTTTAGATATCGGTGAAATCGTAGAGAAAGAAGCACCAAAATTAAAAGAAATTATGCCGGAGTCAGGATTTGCTGCGGCAACGGTTGGCGGGAAATTGTATGCAATTCCCAATTACCAGATCTGGGCAATGACTAATGGCGGTTACATCGTAAAGGATTATGTGGATAAAAGCGGCGTTGATATCAGCAGCGTAAAATCACTGAAAGATTTGGATCCTATTTTTGAAAGCATTAAAAAGGATAATCCGGATGTATTCCCGATGATTAATTCAAAACAAAGTATATATGGGTTCACAGCGGCAGCATTAGGACTTGACGAGTTATCCGGCATGAATGTTCCGGGAGCAGTTAAATATGATGACAAAGAATTAAAAGTGGTGAATCAGTTTGCGCTGCCGGAGGTTATGGAACATTTCAAATTGATGAGAGAATGGAATCAGAAAGGATATTTCAGACCGGATGCAGCTACGATTACCGATTATAAAGCAGAACAAAAAGCAGGTAAGTATGCAGCTATTATGGCTGGAACCCTTAAGCCCGGAGAAACGCCTGTACAAAAAGCAGATTTTGGTAATAAGGACGTGGAACAATTCCGTATATCGGATTCCATTTTAAAGACCAGCGGCATTAATGCAACTATGATCGCTGTGAGCAGAACATCCAAGCACCCGGTAGAAGCGGTTAAATTACTGGAATTAGTAAATACAGATCCGGTTCTCTATAACTTACTCTGCTTTGGTATTGAGGGAACACATTATACAAAAACAGAAGATGGACATGTAAAGCCAATCGAAAATTCAGGCTATAATCCTAACGTAGACTGGACCTTTGGAAATCAGTTTAACGGATATCTTAGAGAAGGTCAGGAAGATGGCGTCTGGGAAGAAACGAAAGCATTGAATGAAGCAGCAATTCCATCTGAAGCATTAGGATTTGTATTTGATCCGGAAAAGGTTCAGACAGAAATTGCAAGCACCAGTGCAATTGTTACGGAGTATCTGCTGATGCTGGATACCGGTGCAGTTGATCCGGAGGAAAAGATGCCTGAATTCCTGGACAAGTTAGAAAAAGCAGGATCCCAGAAAATTATTGATGAAATGCAGACACAGATTGATGCATGGAAAGCAGCGAAATAAAAAGGATATGAAGTTATCATAATAATGCCCATCTCTTTGGTGGGCATTATTCATAAAAAACAAAGAGGTGACATCATGACTTCAAAGGAGAGAGTGATAAAAGCAATAGAATTTTCATGTCCCGATCGAATTCCTTATAATTTTGATTCTAACCGGACCCCAGCAATACCGGAAAAGTACGGTGATGACTTTGAATGGGTATTTGTTAATCAATATCAACATGCTGCTGAATCTGCCTCAGGGAGAAAAAGCTGGGAAACGGAATGGGGTATAGTGTACGAGACGATACATACAGAGTTGGGAGAAGCGGTTGATTTTCCATTATCGGACATCTCAAAGGTATACGAATATCAGATTCCCGATTTTACAAAAGAAGAACGGTACGCGGAGCTTGAGAAGGCTGTAAACCAGAATGAAGAAAAATATATTCTGGGTATGTTTCCACATTTTCTGTTTCTGCAAATGCTGGATCTGGTTGGATTTGAAAATCTGATGTATGAGTTTATAGACAGCCCGGATGAGATTGAATACTTAATCGCAGAGCTGACCGGAAGCTGCCTTCGTGTTGTGGATTGTATGCATGATCGCGGTGTGGACGGAATGATTGCGATTGAGGATCTGGGTGTACAGGATCGACTGATCATCAGCCCGGTTTTATGGAGGCAGATCTTTAAGCCGGCATATAAAAAGATTATAGAAAAGCTACATCAGTATGGTATGCATTTCTTTATCCATTCCTGTGGATATATTATGGATCTCATTGAAGATTTTATTGAAATCGGAGTAGATGTGGTTCAAATAGACCAGCAGGACAATATGGGAATCGAAAACTTGAGTGAAAAATACAGAGGAAGAATCTGCTTTTTCTGCCCATGTGATATCCAGACAATATTGCCAGATGGTTCAAAGGAGCAAATCGAAGAGAGTGTGCAGAAATTAATCCATCTGCTGGGCAGCGAAAAAGGTGGATTTATGGCAAAAACTTATCCACAGCCGGAATCCATCTGTCTTCCAGAGGAAAGTGTAAAGTATATGTGTGAACTGTTCAAACGACATGGAGCAGGAGAGGAAGGAATCAAGGTTGAAAGAAAATTATAATATAGAAAGGATGCCATGGTGTGATTCTTTCAACCTGTTTTATTGTGGCAGTATTGCAGGCAAGCCTGCAATATGCGATGGGTATAAGGTTGAAAGAAAATTATGATATAGAAAGGATGCCACGGTGTGATTCTTTCAACCTGTTTTATTGTGGCAGTATTGCAGGCAAGCCTGCAATATGCGTTGGGTATAAATATGAATAGCTATGAGCGGGTGAAAAATATCATTCTGCATCAGCCGGCAGACCGCGTGCCCTGTGATTTCATTGCGGAGGATATAGTATGGGACCGGATGAAGGAATATTTCAAAGTGAATACCAGAGATGCAGTGCTGGATATTTTAGATATTGATTTACGTTCGGTCGGTCCCAGATACATTGGACCTGAGCTTTTAACTGATGAGCATGGATATGAAGAAATTATTGTAAGCGGAGGACCCAGAAACCGGAAGATCTATAATGATGCAGGAGACTATACGACAGCGATTGCATATCATCCCTGGGGTGATATCGAAGAGATCGGAGACCTGGAAGGAAGAACCGGATGGGATGGGAAAATGGAATGGTGGGATTTTTCCAATATCGAAGAGGACATTGACCGCATCAATGAAAACGGCCGGCGATGGATTAAGACTCACGGAGATCCGTCAGGCCTGCAGCATCTCACTATGTGGGCAGGGGATGAGAAGTTTCTCTGTGACTTGATTGCAGATGAAGAACTTGCCGTGGCAATGATCGAAAAGCACAATGAAATCCGTCTGGAACATGCCCTGAAGACACTGGAAGCGGGAAAAGGAAAAATTCATGAGCTGGATGGGGGCGGGGACTATGGTTCTCAGGCGGGGCTGCTGATCTCCAAAGAGATGTTCCGTAAGTTTTTTAAAGATCTCTATGTAAAATTTTATAGAGAGATCAGGAAAAACTTCGATGTAGAGATTTTTTTCCATAGCTGCGGGAGTATCCAGGAATTAATTCCGGAACTGGTGGATGTTGGCGTAACCATCTTAGATCCCATTCAGGTGAGTGCAAAAAATATGGATATTGAAGTGATAAAAAGAAGATTTGGAAATCAATTAACCTTTCATGGCGGAATTGATGTACAGCAGGTACTTCCTTACTATACGATACCTGAGCTTCGGAAAAATGTGAGAAACAGCATAAAGGTGCTTGGGGAAAATGGCGGATACATCCTGGCACCTACACATAATATTCAATTTGATACAAAAATTGAGAATATTATTGCAATGTATGAAGAAGCACAAAACCGTGTCATTGCAAAATTATGATGATTTTCAGACTGCTTGGCGAAGAATTCAGAAAGGAAAAAAGAAAATGTCCAGAATACAAATTAACATAGAAAACTGTACCGGTAAGGAATATATACTTTTCCCCGCCTGTGCGTACAAAGGGAATCAATTTGACGTTCTGCCAAAAGAATATCCTCCGCTATTAGAGCCGGAAGAAATGGGGGTGAATCTAAATACCATAATCACGGATGTGCCGCGTTTGAATAAGGATGGAAGCGGCAGGATAGAAGTAACCACGGGAGATGTATCTGTGCCCTGCGTTGGAATCTTTGTGCAGGCGGAAAAAAAGGCTGTTTTTGTATTTACCATTCAGCAGATCAAAGGCAGAAATATAGGTCTTGCCTATGAAAAAGGGTGTGTCACTTTAACCTGGCCGGCATATCGCGAGATGATATACCGATGGCCGCATATGGTTAAAAATGATGAAAAATATGTGGATGAAGAGGCTGAAATCCCATTTCAGAAATTAGAAGTGCCCTGCAAATCAATAGCAGAGTTCTACGAGATTTTCTTCCGGAACAGAAAGCTAATGAAACTGAATGATGAACTGCCGGACGAACCTTCCTGGGAAGAACTGAGACAGATTCAATTAGAAAAGCATAACAGCATGAACTGGTTTGAAGAAGGTCAGTTTTACGGGAGCACTACTACAGGAAGTGAAGGAAATGCCTGGGAGACAGGCTGGGTAGGCGGCGGTATCTCCAGTTACGCTCTCATGAAGCTTGGGGGAAAAACGGAATACGAAAGGAGTATCAAAACGCTCGCGCATTTATTCCGTCTGCAGGGAGAAAGCGGCATATTCTATTCCGGGAGTAATGCAAAGGGCGAAGTAATAAAGGAAAAAAAATACGAAGAAACAGACGGACTGAGGGAGTTCAGTTCTGTCCGGGACAGCGGTGATGCACTTTATTTTCTCTTTCAGCACTTTGCGCTTATGAAAGAGGTGCCGGAAAGTATGAGAAAAGGCACAAAGGGATGTGCTGATGCATTTGTAAAATTATGGAATACCTATGGGCAGTTGGGACAATTTGTAAATGCGGTGACAGGTGAAATCCTGGTGGGGGGATCCGCAGCAGGAGGCATTGTTCCGGCTGGTCTGGTGTCTGCATATGAATATTTTGGTGACCGGAAATATCTCGATGCGGCGGAAGAAATCGCAGCTTTTTTCTATCATAACTTTGTAGAAAGAGGATACACAACCGGAGGACCAAATGAGATTTTACAATGTCCCGACAGTGAGAGTGCCTTTGCGCTTCTGGAAAGTTATACAGAATTGTACCGGGTTACATTAAAGCCCGAATGGCTCTCTTATGCAAAGACAGCGGCGCATCTGTGCAGCAGCTGGGTAGCTGCTTATAATTATGAATTTCCGCCGGCCAGTGAATTTAACAGACTGGAGATGAAGACAATCGGCACAGTCTTTGCCAATGTACAGAATAAGCATTCTGCACCGGGAATCTGTACCTTATCGGGGGGCAGCCTTAAAAAGCTCTATGATTGGACAAAAGAAGAAGGCTATCGCCGGCTATATGAGGAAATTACCATTACAATCAGCCAGTATATGTCTACGGATAAAAGACCTATTTATTCCTGGGACGTTCCGAAAGATGCAACTTCCAAAGGGCTGAATCATGTAACGGTACCCCGGGAGAAACTTCCGGCAGGATTTATCTGCGAGCGTGTGAATATGTCCGATTGGGAAACGGACAGATGTGTGGGGGGTGTCTTTAATGGGAGCTGTTGGAGTGAGGTGAGTAATTTATTGGTTTTAACGGAACGCTTAGCACGGTAAGTTACTAAGGTTACGAAAGCAGTAAAACACTATATAATATGGAGGAAACCCAGGATGAAAAAGAGAGTGATAGCACTTGTATTATCAGTATTTATGGTTTTAAATCCGTTAACGTCTTATGCAGCAGCTCCGGAAACGACGGAAGCTTCGGAAACGACGGAAGTCTCGGAAACTACAGAAGTCCCGGAAACGACGGAAGTCTCGGAAACTACAGAAGTCCCGGAAACGACGGAAGTCCCGGATACTACAGAAATCCCGGAAACGACGGCAGTTACGGAAACGACAGAAGTCCCGGAAACGACGGCGGTTACGAATACAGCAGCAGAATCTGTGGCTGTAGCAGACCGATTCCTGCTAAATTATCAGGAAATCAGTATAAATATGGAAAGCGGTTATCCATTGCCTTTATATCTGACAACGGGATATTACACGGAACCCAGCGGTACCGGAAAGATTACGTGGAGCAGCTCTGATGAGTCCATTGCAGCTGTTGATGGAGAAGGCCGCGTAACCCCGGTCAAACCTGGTGAGGCAATTATAAAGGCAGTACATAAAGATTATGCCGGAAAAACGGCGCAATGCAAGGTAACAGTTTATCAAAGCAAAGAATGTGAGACATTTTATTATGTGTCACCACAAGGCTCTGACAACAATCCGGGTACGGAAGCACAGCCTTTTCAGACAATCCAGGCAGCCAGAGACACGATTCGTGGACTGGATCAACTTCCGGATGGCGGAATCACAGTCCTGTTAGAAGACGGGAAGTATTATGAACAGGAGACAATTGTATTCACACCACAGGACAGCGGTACACAGGAGAATCCGATTGTATATAAAGCCAGAAACGAAGGGAAAGCGGTCATTACCGGCGAGGTACCAATTACAGGCTGGGGAAAAGCTGAAGACGTGGAGGGCATGAATCTGGCGGCAGAAGGAAAGCTGTATGTGGCTGATGTAGATCAGGGCTGGCGTTTCCATGATTTGTATGTAAATGGAGAGCGTCAGCAGGTATCGCGCAGCTTCAATACGGATAAGTGGCGGGACTGGCCTGTGTTTTACGGACGGGCACCACTTAGTTATGATCCTGATAAAGGCGCACGGGTTGTATTTGGGGACGGTGAGCTGGATGGCCTTGACGGAAATGAGGATGTAGAAGTGGTTCTGCTTCCTGTTATGTACTGGAATACGATTCCCCTTGTAAAGCACATAGATTCCAGTAATAATACGGCATATCTCCAATCCCAGATCCCCTCCAATTTCTGGCCGGACCATTTTGGTACTGGTGAGGGCTATTACAATATCATCAATACTCTGAAATATCTGGATCAGCCCGGTGAGTGGTGTATCGACAGCCAGGCGGGAAAGGTCTATTATTGGCCTAAGAATGAGGAAACAATTAATACGGATGAAATTGCAGCTCCAAAACCCTATGAGCTTCTGCGTCTTCAGGGTGACGGCATTGATGAAGATTTCAAAAATATGGTAGAGTATCTGACCTTTGACGGAATTACGTTCCAGTATACAGACCGTCTGCCGGAGAATGAATTTCCAGAAGACTGGATCATCCGAAATGCAGAGAACCCGGATGCTGCCATTTACTTTGACGGAACCAGAAACTGCCGTTTAATCAATAATGAAATACGGCATTCAGGAAGCTATGGCATTACCGTGAACCACTACGGTCAGAATAACGAAATCCTTCATAATCAGATGCACGATCTGGGAAGCGGCGGTGTGCAGCTCTATGGATACGGGGTAGGAACTGTTGATGTAAACTATAATAATATCGTGATGTACAACTCTATTTATAACATGGGTGTGGCGCCGTATCAGCATGCACCCGGATTAGGTGTTTTTGGAAGCGGCACGAACACGATGGCATTCAATTATATTGCAGGGGCTCCCTATGCGGGTATTTCCATTGTGGGAACTGATGAAAACTCAATCAGCAGGACAAAACCGGATACACGTGCAGCTTATGATATGTTCGGCAGACAGAGCAGCCAGTACGGCATTCGGTTTGAAGATCTGAACCAGCTGCCCCAAAGCGAGCTGGACGGTAGTAACGGAGAATATTTTTCCATTGGAAATCTGGCACAAAAATATCAGCATTCGGAAAGAAATGTGGCTGAATATAATATCTTAGAAGATTATTCACAGTCCATGGATGACGGAGGTGCATTATATTCCTGGTATTGCGGACTGGGGAATGTGTATGCCTATAATGTACTGAAGGAACAATTGGAGGGCTCCAGAACATGGGTATTCTGGCAGTACATGGATGACCGGGCAATCGGGTTTACGTTACAGAATAATCTCTGTACAGGCAACTTTAATGCAACGATTGATAAATCCTTTGCACCGTATTCAAACAGGCGCGTTGATAATGTCTACGCTAAATTCCCTCAGGTTCCCGCAGGATATGATGTGCAAAAGGAAAAAGTATTGGATAACGTGCAGGATGCTATGGGGGGATATAAGCTGGCAGAAACGAAAAAGCCTGCAATTCTCAGCCCGGAAAATGGCAGTGAAAATGCTAAAATTCCAACCACAATCGTTTTGAATCACTGTGAAAATGCTTCTCTCTATAAGATAGAAATCGCCACAGATGAAGCATTTAAAAATATTGCAGAGACAATCGAAACCCGCCTAAGCGTTGCCACTACGGATAAGCTGGAGTATGATTCTTCATATTATGTCCGTGTGACGACCAGAGAATATTTAGGCACTCCCCAGGTGAGTGATGTTGTTTCATTTAAGACGGCAAAACAATCAGCCCCGGATGAAGTGCTTCGTAATGCAAAGCTGACAAATGATATTGATGCCGTTCTTGTACAGTGGACTCCTGTGGCAAAGAACAGGGTAAATGTATATCGGAAAGCGGAGGGTGAAGCAGACTATACACTGATAGGAGAAAATGTGGAAGGCAAGGGCTTCCTTGACAGCCAGATAAAAGAGAAAACAACTTATACATACCAGATAGCGGGAGTAAATGCTTCCGGAGAAGGTCCGCGCAGTGAAGAATTGAAAATTAACACGCGGGAACTGAATATGCTGTTCAGTGATGATTTTGAAAATGAAACCATTAGTGACCGGTGGACGGATCAGTCCGGAAAGCAGACAAATTTAAATCCTGCGGATGCTGTTGTAAAGGATGGAAAATGGGAACCTTCCGGCAGCTGGCGTGAATATTATGTAGGACTTAATAATAAGGATTGGGACGATTATGCAGTAGAAGCGGACATTACATTCAAAGATCTGCAGCCGGGTGCAGAGAACTATTCAGCATTCGGGTTAATCACACGTGCATCCACGGAAAAGGGAAGAAAATTCTATCAATTTTTGATTCGTTCAAATGGACAAAAGCAGATGGAACTTCAGAAGGCGGATGGTAATTACTGGACGCAGCTTGCAGCTGTAAAAATGAAGGAAAATCCGGTACCAGGAACGCTTTACCGTATGCGGGCGGAAAGTGTGGGAAAATCACTTCGTATTTATCTGAACGGAAGCTTGTTTGCAGAAATTGAGGATGAATCTCTTACCTATGGAGGTATCGGATTCGGGTATGGCAAGGATTATATATCCGTTGATAATGTGAGAGTTTCTCAGCCAAAGCAATATAAGATCCATGTGGATGAATCTATGAAAGGCGGAACTGTTACCGCAGATCAAAGCCAGGCTGCCCAGGGAAAACCGATATTCCTTACCGTGAAGCCGGATAAAGGCTATACATATGAAGAGGGATCACTGAAAGTAAACGGTAAACAGCTTACAGATACCTTGTTCACTATGCCGGGTGAAGATGTAACGGTCACTGCTTCATTCCGATTAGCAGCAGCAGATGGAAACCGGATCTATGTATCACCGGATGGTTCCGATGACTCGGGCAATGGCTCTTTTGAAGCGCCTTATCAGTCATTGGCTATGGCACAGGAGGCCGTGCACAATCTGGTGGCAAAAGGATTGGACAGTGATGTGCAGGTAATCCTGAGAGGCGGAAACTATTATCTAAAGGATGCTGTTCATATCGGTCCGGAGGATTGTGATGATACTTATCGAATTACCTATAAAAATTATGAAGAGGAAGAAGTACGCGTTGTAGGAGGTTCTCCCGTTACCGGATGGACAGATAAAGACGGGGACGGCATTTATGAAGCTGATATTACAGGTCGGGAAGGATTTTATTCTCTGTTTGCAAATGGAGAACGCCTGCCAAATGCCAAAGAAGTGAAGTGGCAGAATGTTAAGGTTGAGGATCAGTCACATATGCAGGCTGTATTAGGAGGTGCTACCAGCTGGTTTGGCGAAGTGCTGAAAGTAACTTCAGTAAATGGCAGCAATCTGGCAACCGATTTTCCAGGGGGGCAATTCTCCGGAGGAGTGCAGTATCTGCAGGGTGCAAAGGAATATATCAATGAGCCGGGTGAATGGGCGATTGCAGGCAGCACGCTTTACTACAAACCGTTAGATGGAACGTTGCCGGAAAACAGTGAAATCATTGCACCGTCCACAGACAGAATTTTTTATCTGCAGGGAACAAATGAAAATCTGGTCCGGAATATTACAATTGACGGATTGCAGCTGGAAATGAATGGATTCGGGGAAAATCTGCTGGCACATGCGGGTCGCAAAGGTGACAAGACGGAGGAATATGAGAGCAACCTGAAAGGTATTGTTGATTTGGACAATACATCCAACGTTACCGTAAGCAATTGTATTCTGAAGAATGCCGGATATATGGCGGTAGTGATGAACCATTACAGTCAGGAAAATACAATCTCCGGAAATGATATCCAGAATACCGGATATGCGGGAATTTTCATGATAGGAGAAAATCCCGGAAGCTTAAATTATATCAACAAGAACAATACGGTTACCAACAATAGAATTAAAGATGCAGGGAAATTCGTCAGCCATGGATCTGGGATTTATCTCATGAACAGCGGAGATAATACGATTACGCATAATAATATTTCAGAAGTTCCACGTTATGGAATTTCCATGAAGGGTGTAAGGTATGGTGTCTTTTCTGCAATCGGTGTAGATGTACCGTTTGAAGATCATTGGAAATATAACCAGACAATGAATAATTATATCGGGTACAATACCATATTCAATACCGGTATCCGTTCCGGTGACGGCGGGGGAATTGAAGGCTGGGGAACCGGACGGGACAACTGGATCGACCACAATATTATCTATAATGCATACCGTGGGGTAGCGACTACCGGCTGGAGGGGACATAGTATTTTTACGGACGATGCCACCCATCACACCATGGTAACCAACAATGTTATATACGATGAAAATGCAGTTTCAGTTAACGCGGGAACGATGATGAAGAGTATCTCCAACTATGTGGCAAATAATGTGTTTGATATTGGATATGCCTATAATGGTGCAGCAAATATAGGGCCGTATATTGAGCCGAGCGGAGGCATGGCATTCAAAAATAATATTGTTTATTCGAATACAGGCGGAACTTTGCATAATAACGGTACGTGGAGTGAAGACGGAGAGGGAGATCGTGTTCTTCTGAAATTTGATGATGGCTCCTATAATGTGTCGGGTACAGCAGCGCTGGATTCTCTAAGCGTTATGGACAATAACCTCTACTTCAATGCAAAGGGCAAGGCGGAATTTGAGGTGCTGGGCAGCAAACTCAGCCTGTCAGACTGGAAGCAAAGCAGTAAAAATAAGCATAAATATGACCAAAACAGTATCATGGAAGATCCGCAGTTTGTGGATGCCCAAAATCGTGATTACCGCTTAAAAGCAGACTCACCGGCAATGGCAATTGGAATTTCTCCAATAGATACAAGCGGAATTGGATTATTGCCGGAATTCCGTTATGGTGATAAGAACGATACACCGAAAACATTATTTATATCGGCTGAAGATAACGGTCAGGCATCTGCGGCAGTCAATCCGGGTCAAACGATTCAGATGTCGGTATCAATGAGAACCGAAAAAGGCTATTCCGTGGAAAATCCGGAAGGGACAACCTTTGCCAGCAGTGACGAATCAATTGCCTCGGTAGGAGAAAATGGGCTGGTCACAGCAATTGCTCCGGGAACCGCAGTCATAACGGCAGAAGGAAAAAGTCTGAGAGACCAGTATACAATCTATGTAGGAGAACAGGGAGCGGAATTGACTGCAGATGACGTGAACCTGGTACTGGAAAAGAATGACACCGCATGGATTGATGTGAAGGCTAAGACCTCGGCAGGACATTATGTATTACCGATAAATATCAGCTATGAATCCGGCAACGAAGAAGTAGTTACTGTTGATGACAGAGGATTTCTTAAGGCACAGGCAGAAGGTGAAGCTGAGATTCGGATACAGGCATCAGTTAATGGAGAAAATCTGACTAAGGATGTGAAGGTAAGTGTTCAAAAGACGGTTATTCAAACGAGAGATCTGTATGAAAAGGCAGATGCAGTAACGGCAGATACTTATGGAAATGGTGCTGTTAACCAGGGAACCAAGGCCGGGATGGATAAAAACGGAAGCTACGTTGCATTTAAGAATGTGGATTTCAAAGAAGGGGCAAAAAGGTTCACTGCAGTGTATGAGACAGGAAATTTATCAAGGGTTGGAAGCATTGACCTGCGATTGGATTCCAGCACAGGTCCATTGATTGGCAGAGTAGATTGCGAAACTACAGGAGCATGGGGGATTTCCGGACAATCCTGGATTGATGTAAATCCGGAACAGGTGAAAGGAATCCATGACTTATACATTGTTGCAAATCCAGGAGCTTTAAATCTGGTTAATTTACAATTTTCACAAAAGGATGCAGGATCAAGTGTTCAGAGCCTGGAGCTGACCGGTGAGGATATTGTATGTGCACCTCAGGACGGGGAAACAGAATATACATTGACCGCATTAACATTGGATGATCTGGGTTACAGGACAGAAGAAAAGGCAGTTACCTGGGAACTGGATGGAAATGCTGCCAACATTTCCATAGATGAGGCAACCGGAGTATTAACAGTTGGTATACCGGAAGAAAAGGAAACGAATCTTGTCATTAAGGCAGTATTAAATTCTGATCATTCTATAAAAGCTGAGAAACCGGTAATGGTTTATGACGGAACTATCGTTGAATTGAAAGGTGCCGAGGCTGATGAGAAGAGTTCTACAGCTGCTGATGGAGTCAGCGGGGTGGCATTTCAGGGAAAAGATGCCTATATCCTCTATAAGAACGTGGACTTTAAAAATGGTATAGAAAAATATCAGGTAAAATACAGCTATCCGAATGCCAGAAATATCCTGAAACTGCATACCGGATCTGCTGCAGGTGAAGTGTTCTCTTCTGTATCACTCAGCAGCGGAAGCTGGGCGAATTATGTAGTCACAGACCAGAGTATATCAGAAGGATGCCCTGTGGGAATACAAGATCTGGCAATTACACAGAGCGACTGGCTCAATTTTCACTGGATACGTATGTTCATGCCGAATAACAGAGTACCAGTACAATCTTATGAAATTACAATTGATACCAATATCACAAATGGAAAAATTGAGAGTGATAAGACGGAAGCGGAAGCAGGAGAAGAGGTAAACCTGACCGTTGAACCTGATGAAGGCTATATTCTGAAAGAGGGAAGCCTGAAGGTTAACAATGGTGATGTGGAAGTGACTGACAACAGGTTTATCATGCCGGAACAGGATGTAATGGTTACGGCGGAATTTGAACAGCAGCCTGCACAAATGCATACAGTCACCATAGATCCGGCAATGGAACACGGTAGAATTGAGGCAGATAAGACAGAGGCAGCAGCAGGAGATACAGTTACGCTGACGGTTACACCGGAAGAGGGATATCTGCTGACCGAGGGAAGTCTGCAAGTGAATGGCGGTGAAGTAGAAGTAACAGATAACAGCTTCCTTATGCCGGAACAGGATGTAATGATTACGGCAGAGTTTGAACAGCTGTCTGCAGAAACGCATACAGTTACGATTGACCCGTCTATGGAACACGGAAGAATTGAGGCAGATAAGACAGAGGCAGCAGAAGGAGAGACAGTTACACTGTCGATTATTCCGCAAGAAGGATATATGCTGACAGCGGGAAGCCTGGAAGTAAATGACGGTGCCGTAGAAGTGGCAAATAACAGCTTTGTTATGCCAGGGCAGGATGTAACGATTACGGCAGAGTTTGAACAGACGACAGAAGAGATGCATACAATTTCAATTGATCCGGCAATGGAACACGGAAAAGTCGAAGCGGATAAATCAGAAGCAGCAGCGGGAGAAATGGTTGCGCTGACGATTGTACCGGAAGAAGGATATCAGCTGAAAGAAGGAAGCCTGAAGGTTAATGACGGCGCTGTGGAAGTGACAGATAACAGCTTCCTTATGCCGGAACAGGATGTAATTATTACCGCAGAGTTTGAACAGCTGGCAGCAGAAACGTTTAAAGTAATTATAGATCCGGCTATGGAACACGGAAACGTTGCAGCAGACAAACCGGAAGCGGCAGCTGGAGAATTAATTACGCTGACGGTTGTACCTAATGACGGATATTTCTTGAAAGCAGGAAGTCTGAAGGTCAATAATGGAAATGTGAAACTGACCGGCAGCAGCTTCGTTATGCCGGAACAGAACGTAAACGTCACCGCAGAGTTTGAGCAAAAGACAGTAATCACAACTTACAAGTTAGCATTTGACCCAAGAGGCGGAAAAGTAAGCCCTGCTTCGATTACGGTAACAAAGGAAGCAGCATATGGCAGGCTTCCGGTTCCGTCAAGAGAAGGCTATTCCTTCAAGGGCTGGTTTACCGCAGCATCGGGCGGAACCCAGATCAGGGAAGGCGAAGTATGCAGGTTAAACGCAAATACGACTGTCTATGCACAGTGGAGCAAGTTGATCCTGAAGAAACCAGGAAAGCCAACCGGATTAAAAGCATCCAGACATAAGTCAGGCAGCCTTCAGATCAGCTGGAAGAAAGCATCGAATGCCAAGGGCTATGTTGTATACCGATATAACAGCACTGCAAAGAAATGGACAAAAATAAAGACTACAGCATCCACGAGTTATGTGGATACGGGACTGAAATCAGCATCAGACTACAAATACAAGGTAAAGGCATACAGCCAGCTTGGAAAAGAAAAGAAGTATGGCTCCTGCTCATCCGTAATGACCACGGCAACGGCACCGAAAAAACCTCATCTGCTTAAAGTAAAGAAAGACGGAAAAGGAAAAGTCACCATTAACTGGAGCAGAAGGTCAGGAACGGACGGATATGTGATCTATATGAAGACAAATAAAGGTGATTATAAGAAGATAGCTACAAAAACATCCAAAGTTTCTTCCTATACCAAATCCGGATTGAAAAAGGGCAGAACCTACCGGTTTAAAGTAAGAGGATACAATAAGGCGGGAAGCAAGAGAATCTATAGTTCGTATTCTGACAGTAAGAAAATAAACTTTTAGTATTTAGTTCAGCTGCAGGCCCATGTGGCCTGCAGACACAGAAACAAGGAAAATGCCGGGAAAGAAGGAATTATAAATGAGCATACATTTCAGCAAAGAACGCTGGTCAGAGACAGAGAAAAATTACAGTGCATGGTGGAAAGGGGAATTAGGCAGGCCGCTGTTTAAGGTTACAGTAAAACATGCCTTTGAGCCAGAACGGGAGAAGCCCCCGGTTCCATTGCTTTCCCAGAAAACATGCCATGATTTTCAATATAGTGCAGAAGAATTAATAGATGCCCTGGATTATGAATTATCCCAGAGTGAGTTTTTAGGGGATGCATTCCCCTTTGTGAACATGGCGGCATTCGGACCGGGATCACTGGCGGGATTCTGCGGGGCCAGGATGGATAACAGTACAGGAAGCGTCTGGTATTTTCCGGAGGAAAGAAAAGAAATTCAGGATATCCATATACAATACGACAGGGAAAATAAATGGGTCAGGCGTATCAAGGATATTTACCGCGCAGGACAGAAAAAGTGGGGCGGGATGGTACTGATGTCCATGCCGGATCTGGGCGGGCCCCAGGATGTAGCCGCAATCTTCGCGGACAGTACGGAACTTATGTGTCAGCTGATGGATGAGCCGGAGGAAGTGCACCGCCTGCAGACGGAGGTCTACCAGGCATTTCAGGAAGCCTATGAGGATCTTAATTCCGTATTAAAGCCGTTAAATCCGGGATACAGCGACTGGGGAGGACTTTACAGCAAAGATCCGTCCTATATCCTGCAGGACGATTTTGCATATATGATCAGCCCTCAGATGTTTGCGGAGTTCGGGCTGCCGGATATTCGGAAATTTAGCAAATATTTTACCAATACCATATACCACTTAGATGGAATTGGAAATCTAAACCACCTGGACTATTTGTTAAAAGAAGATATCAATGCGGTCCAGTGGGTCTACGGCGCAGGACAGCCAGGCGCACGGCATTGGATGGAGATCTATGAAAAAATATATAATGCCGGGAAGGGAATTGAGGTAATCGGGGATTTAGATGATTTTCTTGCATTGTACGGGAAGTATCCGGAGCGTCTGTACTATCATGTGCTGGTAGATGATGAGGAAGGAAATGCAATGAAAACGATGGATGAAAAGGATTGTCTGAATGATTACTGTGTGGTATCCCGAGATAGAAAGGAAGAAGTGGTAAGATTATTAGACGAAGTTTTAAGGATTGAGGCTTGAACCCGGAAATCGATTCTTATGCTTCGGGTAAACGTGTGTCACACCCACATATAAAAATATCCGGAAATTCTTTATTATTTAAAGATTTCCCGGATATTTTTTCAGGTTATATTAATCAACACTCAGACATGAGAAAGATTCGCTTTGTAAGCAATTACCATGAGAAAGAACTGCCTCGCAAGTACTTACCCGAATATGTTTTTATGCGATCATTTATTATATGATATTTGTTTTGTAGGACAGAAATAATGGTTCCTATTTTATTGATCAAGATATCTCGAAGCTTATAATTCATTATTTCTGAATAATCTTATCTAACCGTTTCATCAAATTCTCTTCCTGCTTTTTCACAACCCCAACCAGCGGAGCACCGACCATATTACCTTCGCTGTCCACGATATAAGTCATCGGATATCCGGATATTTCACCAATAAAATCCTGATAAAAGCTGCTTGCGTTATCGGGAATAAGGTTTGGATAGGTCACTCCTTTTTCCTTCAGAATTGTTTCTGCCGTCCCTTTCGATTCGTCCGACTCTCCGGCACTTGCAGCCACCCCGATCAGGTTAACGTTGATATCTTTGAAATCCTGAAAATAGGCTTCTAATTCCGGCATCTCCGCAATACAGCTGCCGCAGCCATTTGTCCAGAAATTGATGACGGTGGCATCGTAGTCTTTAAAGATATCATTGGTAATTTTATTTCCTTCAAAATCCACACCTTCAAATTCAGGAAATGGTTCTTTCGAAGCTTCTATATCCGAGTTGCCGCAGCCAGCTAAAGAAAGCATGCATACAGCACTTAATGTAATACACAATAATTTTTTTCTATTTATTTTCAAACCTTGTCCTCTTTTCTTAAATTGATACTTTTACATATTGCACTCCGGGGGCATGTGCGGATGCAGTCACCGCAGCGGATACATTCCGGGTGGTTTGGGGTCTTACAGACTTCCACATCCATTTTACAAACCTTTGTACAGGCGCCGCAGCTGTTACATTTATCCTGATCAATATGAAACTTATAGAAGGATATTTTATTAAACAGGGCATAGAATGCGCCAAGCGGACAGATCCATTTGCAGAATGGTCTGTAAAAAAAGATGGATAAAGTTATAATTCCAACCAGCAAACAGCTTTTCCATGTGAATAAGGCACCAAGTGCTGCCCGGATGCCGCTGTCTGCGAGAGAGAGAGGAATCGCACCTTCTAAGATTCCTGCCGGACAGATCCACTTGCAGAACCAGGGATCTCCCATACCGACTTCATTTAGGATAGTCATGGGCAGTATGATGACAAACAGCAGTAATATAACATATTTAAGCCAGGTTAGTGCTGCAAGTTTTTTTGTGCTGAATTTTTTAGAGGGAATCTTATGAAGCAGCTCCTGAAACCAGCCAAAAGGACATAGAAAGCCACATACCAATCGTCCAAACAGCACACCGAACAAAATCAGCAGGCCTACAATGTAGTAGGAAAATCTGAATTTTGAGGAACCAATCACCGCCTGCAGGGAACCAATTGGGCAGGAACCTACTGCTCCGGGACAGGAATAGCAGTTAAGGCCGGGAACGCAGATCCCCTTTAAATTTCCTTTGTAGATTTTACCGGTAAAGAAGCCTGTAATGTGGGCATTCGTCAGCAGTGTGGCGCCTGCCTGTATCTTCCAGCGATTTTTATTCTTAGCCAATACCCACACACTCCAGACATAAGTTTATTCCCTTTGAGAGTACTTCGTAAGCTTCGCCACGGCAGGCACCAATACAGATAAGGACAATAGCCAGCAATAAGGTACCTACCGTATATTTACTCTTCATCTTTCAACTTCCTTGCAAATGACAGTAATTCGTCCCCTTCGGGATTACTGTTCCAGGCAGTATAAAAGCCACCTTGTTTTGTAAATATGGATACCAGATCAGAGTTAATAAGTTCTTCATAGCTCTTTAAAGATTGCTGCATGGAATCATTGTATACAATTATGGGGAACTTTATATCTGCCAGTTTCTCTTTTGCCGCGCCGAAGTCTTTGTCCGTGATAATACCAATAACAGGAACGCCGTCAGTCGTCATTTCATCAGAGATATCGTTGAAAACCTGCAGTTTTTCCAGCGTTTCCTCACCCTGGGTATTAAAAAAGACCAGGCATGTTTCTCCTTCAATGATATTGGAAGAAGCGGGTGTTCCATCCAGATATGTAGTTTCAAAGGGATCAAGCAGGTAAATTTTTGATTTTGCTTCCACTGTTTCGTAATTCGCTTTTATCCAGTCATCATCAATCCATCCCTTCTCTTTTGCATCCTCTACGGTAATAGTACCTTCATCCAGAGCAGATTTTATTTTTTCTTCCGAAGGCTTGGAACTGCAGCCGCCAAGAGAAAGAATCAATAGAGATGAAATTATAATGACAAATTTTTTTTTCATTTCGATACCTCACTTTTTCGTTGATGAGGCCATTGTAGCAAATCTAACATAAAATTTGTGTTAAGAGAAAATGTATTTCATCAAAACATCTCTCCGTCTTATTTTGTTTCTTCGTTCACAGCAGCAAAGCATGAGGCTATAATTGGTCATTGCCGTACGGCAGCAAGATTTCAAAAATAGTTCCGCCGCCCTGATGATCTGATACAGAAATTGTGCCGTTGTGCTTTTCAATAATGGATTTCACAATGGAGAGACCAAGTCCCGCCCCGCCCATCTTCCTGGAACGGGATTTATCCACCCGGAAAAATGGTTCAAAAATAAGAGGCTGCATTTCAATTGGGATGCCGATACCATGATCTTTTATGGTGATTGCCGTATTTCCCTCCCGGGTGGAAATAGTAATTTCAACCATACCATTTTCAACGTTGTATTTTACAGCATTCTCAATGACATTATAAAATGCTCTGTGCAGCAGGTTTTTGTTACCGGTTAGGATGGGGGCCTCACCGCTGACCGTAATATAGATATTTTTTTCCTTTGCCAGCGGAGACAATTCTTCTGCAGCATCAATCAGCAGTTCGTTTGCCTCAATTCTTTGATCACACACCAGAGCGTCCATATTTGTAAGATCTAAGAGCTCTTTTACCAGATCAGACATTCGATTTGTATGGGCAGATATGATGGATAATAATTTACTGTATTCCTCCGGAGTGTGGTCATTTTTCTTTTTAAATACGTCCACTTTTGTTTTGAGTACGGTGAGAGGCGTGCGAAGCTCGTGCGCCGCACTTTGGGAAAAGCGTTTTTGCATTGCAAAGGCATCATTTAATTTATTCGACATTTCATTAAAAGAGCGGGTTAAATCAGCGATCTCATCATGGGTTTCCGGTACCATTAAATCTTCGGAAAGGTTATGAACGGTACAATTTCGCATCTGTCTGCTTAGTATATGCAGTGGCTTTAAGGCTTTGCCGGAAATATAGTAGGTTAAAAATCCGCCAATAACCAGCAGCAATATCATATAAAAGATACTCTGGTATAAAAAAATCTGACGTGCTGCCTGTGAGTTCCGGGTTGAAGCAGAAGGCATGGTACTATTAGCAGCAGTATCAGGATTGAGCTGCGTATTAAGTTCCGTATTTGCAGAATCCGTATCCTGCTCAACCTGAATTGCGGGAGTCACAACAGTAGCTTCGATTACATTTGCCATCCGGTTTGCCGAAAAGTTTAAAATGATGGTCAGGACGACGCAGCAGATGGTAAGCAGAATAACATTCAGGATCGTAAGGCGAAGACGGATAGATATTTTATTTAACATTATTTACTACCTCCGATTAAATAATACCCGGCACCAATTTTAGTTGCAATGGTGTCGTAAGACAGAGCGGCTTTTAATTTTTTTCTTAATGATGCAATATGTACGCGAACAGCATTACTCAGGCTGTCTGCTTCCATATTCCAGACATGTTCCATCATTTCTTCCTGGCTGATTACTTTGTCTGGATGAAGGAGAAAATATTCAAGCAGTGCCAGTTCCTTTTTTGTCAAGGCCAATTCTTCGCCATTTACGGATGCAGAACGTCTCACAGTATCCAAAGATATACTGTCCCAGACGAGTATAGTGTCTTCCTGTATAAAGGTGCGCCGCAGTAAACAGCGGATTCTTGCTTCTAATTCTTCAAAATCAAAGGGCTTAGCCAGGTAATCATTTGCTCCGGAATCCAGTCCGGTTACTTTATCAGAGACGGTGCTTCTTGCGGATAAGATCAGGATTTTTATATTTTTATCCTGACTGCGTACTTTTGAAAGTATATCAATGCCGTCCATTCCCGGCAGATTTAAATCAAGTACAACAAGATCATAGGTTTCCGTTGTGATAAGTTCATAGGCTTCCTCACCATCATAGCACGTGTCTACCGCATAGCCATCTATCTGCAGCCCCTCAGCAATGGAGTCACATAAATCTGTTTCATCTTCTACAATTAAAATTCTCATTTGCCCACCTCCTGGATCTTACATTATTATACCACGTACACATAAAATCTTTGTTAAGAAAATCATTTACTGCCTTAACAAAGATTTTATGTCGGACGTGATAATATATTCGTATTAAAACCGAAACCGGGTAAAATCGTAAAGCAGAAATGAAATTACCTGGCAATTAGAGGAGATTACTATATGTTTGAAATTAAAAATGTATCAAAACAATTTGGAGATGAATTTGCCCTGCGGGGAATTTCAATGACCATAGGCAAAGGACTTCATTTTATTGTAGGATCCTCCGGAAGCGGAAAGACTACATTATTAAAAATTATCAGTGGAATGGAACAGTCTTTTGACGGGGAGGTTTTTTACCGGGGACAAGATATCAAAAAGCTAACAGAACGGGATAAGAGTTATTACTATAATAATATCTTTGGATTTGTATGGCAGGATTTTAACCTGCTGGATGACCTTACCGTTTTAGAAAATATCATGCTTCCCGGGTATCTGAAAATGAAACAGAATAAAAAAGAAGTCATGAAAGTCCTGGCGGATCTGAAAATTGACGGGCTGGCAATGCAAAAGACAGGCAGGCTGTCAGGCGGACAGAAACAGCGCGTGGCGATTGCCCGTGAACTGCTGAAAGACCCACAGGTAATCATAGCAGATGAACCAACAAGTGCATTAGATGAACAGTCTTCAAAAATTATTATGAAAATTTTGCGGGAAATTTCAAAGAAAAGAACCGTGATCATAGTAACCCATAATACTGCATTGATTGATCAGAAGGATAAAGTACATGAATTGGACAAAGGGGAACTGGTCAGCACAACTGATGAAACAGACAGAAAGGAGATTAAAACCAATCGATATGAAAACAAAGCCGGCCAAAAAAAAGCCGACCAAAACAAAGCCGGCCAAAACAAAGCACATAGCCTGGGCATATATCATGCAATAAGGCTGGCCTGGAGCAACCTGAAAAGCAAGTGGGGAAGATTTGCCATTCATGTGCTGTCGCTCATGGTGGGGGCGGTTTTATTACTTGTCACAGTGAGCGGCGGGATTACCGATACGGGCCAATCAGCCTTTGATGAACTGTTTCGTACATATGGTGACAGCATTTTGGATATCAGCGTTGTTAACAGTTTTATGAGTGCAGGAGGTACGGACGGAAAAGAAAATGATGAGCCGGATGCAAATGTATCACAGGATATTGACGGGCTGTACGAGAAGTATTTATCTGATGACCGGGTTTCACATATCGTTTTTACCCAGGCGTATAGCGATATCCAGGTAACCGTTGACGGTAATGACATAAAAATTGATACAAGTAATTCCGTACCCGTTATAAACAAGCTGACTGCAGGGGTAATGCCAATGGGAAACGAAAATGAAATTGTTGTTCCGCAGAGCTTCGTGAAGAAATTAGGGTGGGCTGACAAAGAGGCATTGGGTAAGACGGTTACTTTTACCGGTGCAGTCTATAATTGGGATAGCGGAGAACCTGTTTTGATGCCGGTTACATCGGATTGTAAAATTGTGGGAGTGATGGATACAACGGTAAAATATGATGCTGGTGAGGAGTTAATGGAATATTCTGTGGATGATGCCTTTTTCTTCAGCAAATCAGCCATTGATGAAATGAGAAACCAGGCGGGGATTAAGAACGAAGAAGTTAATTTTTCCATTCGGGCGAAAACTCCGGCAGATATGATAGCAATAAAAGACGAATTGAATGCAGACGGTATTGTGCCTTTAGGAAGATTCGAGCTTGTGGAGGATATGGTACGTTTAAACCAGCAGACGAGCCAGCAGTCCGGGGCGGCAGTTGTTGTTATTGGGATCATGTCGGTAGTCATTATTCTGGCAGTGTCAATCATCACTGCCTTGATTCGGAAACGGGAATATGCGATTTATAAAGTCAGCGGTTATGCCGGAAGACATCTGGCACTGATGTCATTTACTGAGGCGTTTTTTTCCATAGTGGTGTCAGCCGTTTTATTCTTGTGTATGTCACCGATAGCTGATTTTGCAGCTACTGCATTCTGGAATGTGAATATTTTAAATGGTAAGATGCTTGGAGCGGGGGTATTACTTGTCCTTGCAATGGGTATGCTTTCCGGAAGTGTAACAACTCTGGTGAGTTTGTCAGCGAAAATTACGAATTCCCTTAAGACAGGAGACCGGTAAAGATGATCAGAATAAAAGATGTTACAAAAAAATATGGGAATAACGTTATACTGGAGCACAGCAGTTTTGATTTCCCCGATACCGGGATTGTATGTCTCATGGGACCTTCCGGAGGCGGTAAAACCACCTTACTGAATCTGCTTGCGGGATTTGATACCGATTACAGTGGTGAGATTTTAGCAGGAGGGGTTTCCATCAGTAAGATGAAGGCTGATTCTCTTTGTGAATACCGCAGGGATAACATAGGCTTTGTATTTCAAAACTATCATCTGCTTCCCGGATATACCGTTTTGGAAAATGTATTACTAGCCTGTGAATCGGAAAAGGAAGGGAAGGAATTTCAGAAAAAGGGAAAGGCCCTACTGAAAAGGCTGGGTCTGGAAGAAAAAGAAAATCAGATGTCAGAGACTCTTTCGGGCGGTCAGAAACAGCGGGTTGCCATAGCCAGAGCCCTGGTAAATGACCCGCAGATTATTTTTGCAGATGAACCTACCGGTGCACTGGATCGTGCAGCGTCTACAGAAATCATGAATTTGCTCAGGGAAATTTCCCGGGACAGACTGGTGGTTGTAATTACGCATGACCAAAAAATAAGCGCATTTGCAGATGAAGTTATTCAGATTAAGGAGAAAAAAATATTAGAAGAACCATCGGCAAATCGAAAAGAATTAAATGAAAATAAAAAAACATTTAAGAAAAGTAATCCGGATAAAAGATCCATGGTATCCAAAGCAGTTAAAAATTTTAAGGTTCACATAAAGCGTTATATCGCCGTTTCACTGGCAATATCCATCGGTATGCTGGCATTTTTATTTTCCCTTTCCTTTGGCAATGTGATGGATCAGTCTATCCAGGAGTTTGAGGCAAAGAACACGGCATTTAATAACGGATACATCAGGGGTGCTGATGACGGGACTATTTTATCCTATTTAAAATCGGACGAACGTATAGAAAATGTTTATTACCAATATAAATTAGAAAATATATCTTTGCATATCAATGGAAAAAGCGAGGTTCTGGCTGAAAAATTTCCTGTCCCAAAGGCAGCACAGGGGCTGTCGTATGGGATTATGCCAAGGAAAGGAATGAATGAGATTGCAATTACCCCAAGCCTTGCCAGAAAGATGGCAGCAGATATTAAAACATTGCCTGGCAGGGAGCTTGTTTTGGAATTGGATGGTCAAAGTTATACTGTTACAATTAGCGGTATCTATAATGCGGGTTATGACGATTTTACCATCAGCTCGGATATAGAACAGAAGTTCTATCAGAATCTAACGGACCAGGACAATTATTCCATCAGTTATGATGTGAAAAAATTCTCTGATATCGTGGCGGTCAGCAACCGGCTCAAACTGCAGGGACTGGATTCCACCAATGCTTCAGACGAAGTATACGCATTACAGAATACCTTTCAAAGTCTGGGTAAGCTGTTCCTGGTACTGTCTGTTCTGATTCTGGGGATCGGACTGTTTATCTGTGCCGTACTTCTGATTAAGCTGCAAAATACGCGATACCGGGAGGCAGGGTTATTGTCTGCGCTGGGTTATTACAGGCATCAGATCACAGGTATGATTCTCCGGGAGAATCTGTTTCTCTCCATACTCACAGCCGTGGTGGAACTGGGATTACTTGGGGGAAGTATGTTAATCAGCAGTCTGTTTGGGTTACCCCTTGTTGTGTCCGGTACACAGGCCGTTTTGACAATCATCGCTGCTTTTGCTGTTGTTATGGTTATAAGCGGTGGTGCAAGTCTGCCGTTAGTGCATACGGAGCCGGCGGCTGCATTGCGGAAATAATAATGCATCCGTGGCAAACGGGCAGCGACCAATGTTCAGGACCCGGATCCTGAACATTGGAAATATCATAATAAAATTCTAAATTCTAAAGAAAGTTCTAAAGCCTGACAGAAATCCCAAAATAGTGAAAAATACCAGGTAAATAGTCCTAAAAGATCTTAAAATCACCATGCTATAATAATTCCAGGAAAGTCCCATTCGATAGAGCGAGTTTGAAAATTCATTCCCGCCATCTGCACCACTTCGCGGTATATTAGCTCAACACGCTCTAGGGGACGGTAATTATGGAGGGTACATGATGAAGAGAAGAGGAATTACATGGGTTTTTGTTCTGATGATGGCAGTCGGACTGGTGTTATCCCCGCGTATGATACTGTCTGCAAAAGATGACATTGTGCAGATAGAAGCGGAACAGGGACGGGAGAAGCTGCATTTTAACCAGGGATGGAAGTTTGTAAGGCGGAATATTCCGGAAGCAGTAAAGCCAGATTATGATATGGCGGAGCTGGAACGGTGGGAGAACGTAGATCTGCCCCATTCCGTAAGACTTGAGGAAGAAAATACCAGCGGAGGAAAAAACTATCAGGGGCCTGCCATGTACAGAAAACATTTTTATCTGTCAGATTCGTACAAAGATAAAAAGCTGTATATAGAATTTGAAGGTGTCATGGGTGTGACGGACGTATGGGTAAATGGCAAGCATCTCCAGGGACATATGGCGGAAAAAACAGGAGAAAATACCCAATACGGCGGATATCTGCCGTTTATTCTGGATATTACAGATGCTGTTCATTGTGACGGCGAGGCAAATGTAATCACCGTTTTAACCGATAACAGCGATAATGTAAATGTTCCCCCGGGTAAACCCCAGGGTCAGCTGGATTTCACTTATTTTGGAGGAATCTATAGAAATGTCTGGCTTCATTCCGTGAATAACGTTCATATTACAGATGAGCTTTTTGAGGATGAGACAGCAGGAGGCGGGATCTTGGTAGATTTTCCGGAGGTGTCCCCGGAACAAGCTATTGTGGATATTAAGACGCATATCAGAAATGAAGATAAAGAAGAAAAGCAGATTTCTCTGGTTACAAAAATTATAAATCAAGATGGTACCGTGGTAGGTGAAGACAGGAAAACATTGTCCTTGCCGGGTGCTGGCGCCGGAGAGGTAAAACAATCGGTTACTGTTGAAAATCCTGAATTATGGGATCTGGATCATCCGTATATGCATACCATTGTGTCTGAAGTATATGCTGACGGTGCAGAGACAGACCGGACAGAGACTCCGGCAGGTATTCGGAAAATCGAGATGGACGCACAAAAAGGTATTTTGATAAACAATAAGCATGCCGGGTTTTTATCAGGTGTCAACAGGCATCAGGAATATCCCTATATCGGATATGCGGCATCTGATTCCCTCCAGAGGAGAGATGCCATAAAGTTTAAATCGGCCGGGTTTCATATTGTGAGAACAGCACATCATCCCCAGTCGGAAGAATTTTTAAAGGCCTGTGATGAACTGGGAATTTTAGTCATCGAGGCGATACCTGGATGGCAGCATTGGTCGGATGATAAAATTTTTGCACAGCGTGTGAAAAATGATATCAGGCAGATGGTTCGAAGAGACAGAAATCATCCCAGTATTCTTACTTTTGAGATATCACTAAATGAATCTCCCGGTGTACCGGAAGGATTTACAAATGAACTGGAGCAAGTGGCAAAAGAAGAGCATCCCTCACTGAAAACTTCTGCAGAAAATCCACATGGGGGAGCAAAAGGAGATATCTTATACGGGACACCGGAAGAAGTAGAATCCTGGTCAGATACTGCACTGTCCCTTATTCGGGAATATGGAGATCACTGGGAAGAGCAGTTTGGTAATTTTATTAATGACTGCCGCGTTACAAGGGGAAAAGAGTCATTTTATCCCGGTGGTGAGGCAAGAATGGTGAAACAGGCTAATAACAGACTATGGAAGGGATACTCATTTGAAGGAACCGGAGCGGTCTCCCTGTCAGAAGGAATACAGAATTACAAGGATAGCGCACATCGTTTTGCAGGCATGACCATGTGGATTGGAATTGACCACAACAGAGGATATCATGAAACGATGTCTCCTTGCGGAATATGGGATTTAAAGAGAATACCGAAATATTCCTACTATGCTTTTGCAAGCCAGAGATCAACCGCAGAGGATGAATACCTGGAATCTCAGGATGTTGCGACAGGCCCAATGATTTTTATAGCCAGCAGTTGGGGGACGAAGGCGCCTGTGGTGGATAAGTCTAATCAGGAAACGGTGGGAACAGATAGCAAAAGAATGATCTATGTGTACAGTAATGCCGACAAAGTTAAACTTTGTGTTATGGGCAAGAATGATGAAATATTATGGGAACAGGAAAATGTCCCGCTGGATGAGGGAACATCTTCTAATCTGGAACACCCGCCCTATTATTTTGAAAATGTACCATATACGGAAGGTTCTTATTTAAAGGCGGAAGGTTATGATGCAGATGGAAATGTAATTGCCGGTCAGGAAGTACATACGGCAAAGGAACCGGCCAGACTCAGGCTGGAAGTGGATGATTCGGGTAATGGACTCACAGCGGATGGTTCTGACCAGGTTATGGTATATGCATATGTGCTGGATGAAGAAGGAAACGTATGCGCAGAAGCCGACAATAAATTAAAGTTTTCGGTAGAAGGACAGGGAAGTATTATCGGAAATGGTGATAAAAGAGTAGGTGCTAATCCTGTTAATGCGGAAGCAGGAGTTGCAGGAATCTTTATTCAGGCTGGTAAGAACCCGGGGAAAATCCAGGTAACGGTCAGTTCGCCCGGTATGGAGCCGGAATCCGTTGAGCTTCAAACCAGGGAGATGACAGATAAAAGGGTTCCTTATGAAGAGATTGCACAGGGCACGCCTATGGACCAGGTGTCAATGTATCTGACGGACAAACAGGAAAGTGTTCCCGGAGAGGATCCTCCTGGGATTGTAAAAGACACGGTCTCTATAGATGGAGAGGATTATACCAAAAGCATGGAAGTGAAAAACATGGCTCCTGTTATGTTCGAACTGGACGGAGGCTATGAGAAGCTGACTGGGAAAGCCGCTGTTAAAAATCCGGAAAAGACAAAAAGCGGAGTGAAATTTAAGATATATGGAGACGGTGCGCTTTTGTATGTAAGTGACCCGGTAACGTCAAAAGCAGCAGAGATCGATGTGGATATTACAGGAGTAAAAACCCTGATGCTCTGTGCGGAAGATGAAAAAGGACTAAATGAAGTTATTCCATGCTGGCTGTCTCTTTATATAACAGAAGGAAAGGGAAATCCCGATGAAAGTGAATTGCAAGAGAATGTGGCTGTAAAAGCTGCAGTTACGGCAACAAGCAGTGATGTGGGTACCGTACCGGACAATGCGGTGGATGGCGACATTCTCACCCTGTGGAGAAGCGGAAATAAAGTAACAGAACAGAACAGTGAATCCCTGTATCTGGATTTGGGACAGGAATACGATATCCGGAATGCCAGACTGGCTGTGGAACATGATTATCTGAAGTGTACCTATACAATCTACACGTCTTCGGATAATGTAAATTGGGATAAAAAGTCTGAGTCTTCAAAAACTGCCCATGCAAATGGCGAACTGGACTATTTTACTGCATCTAAGATCCGTTATATTAAAATAGAATTTACGAAAGTAGAATCCACCCAGGGAGAAACAGGAGGCAGCCTGCCCCGTGCTTCCATAAAAGAATTGGAACTATTTAAAGATAAAGGTGTGGATACGGTTAAAGATTATAATCTGTCGGGACTTTCAGTGGCAGGTCATGACATTTTATTCCGGCAGAAACAGACAGCGTATGAGATAAGCTTAACCGGAAATGAAAAGGAATTCTGGGTGAAAGCATTTCCGGCAAACACTGCTTCACAGATTACCATTAATGGAGAAAAAGTGGAAACCGGGCATGGGGATACTTTGATGGATATGGAGTATATCCGTATAGCGCCAGATGAAAATAATAATATTACGGCAGAGGTTGTCTCACCAGACAAAAAGGGTGTGAAACAATACAAGATTCACATCAGGGAAGAAGAGCGCAAACAAAGGTATGGAGCCTGGGAAAGTTTTGTGCCGGGTGTAAATGGTGCTAACGGATGGACATACCGGAAAATGGATAAAGAAAGCGGTGACATTTCCGATTTAGAAGGCAAAGGAGGTTATATAGCAGGTGAATATGCATGGGAAGGCGGTAACTGGCTGTATGCAGGTCCCAGATATATGCACCCTGCATCCAATGTAAATGCTGTCCGTACCTTTGAGGCACCACAGGCAGGACGGCTGTCCCTTCGGGCATCTGCACAGAAATATCTGAACCAGCCTGGGCAGGTTTCCCTTTCGGTATTAAAAAACGGGGAAAGAATATGGCCGGTAAATAAAGATAAGGAAGTACTGGAAGCCGGAAAGACACTGCAGATTCTTACCACCAGTCAAGTACTAAAGGGAGATCTGATCCAGATTGTACTTGATGCAGAAGGTGACAATGGAGGAGATGCCACTTATATTGAATCTTACGCAGAATACCAGCAGGATGCACAGGAGGAAAATGCCGTATATTTATCCGATCTTGAATGGAAAAGCGCAGAAGCAGGATATGGTTCGGTAAACAGGGATGTTTCCTCATCAGGGCAGCAGATCTGTCTAACGGATGAAGAACAGAATCCGGCAGTATATGAAAAGGGTCTGGGAACCCACGCTGAGTCCAGGATCGTATATGATATCAAGAATAAAGGTTACACGCGGTTCAGAAGTAATGTGGGAATAGATTATTCTCAGAACTCAGCAGGCAATCCCGCAAGTGTAAGGTTTAAAGTATATTTTAATGATGAAAAGCAGGATCCGGTATATGACAGCGGTGAAATGGTCAGTAATACACCCCAAAAAACGATTGATCTGGAAATCGGCGGCTTAACGGAGAAAATCATACTTGTTGCAGAGCAGGGAGAAAATAACTGGTCGGATCACGCGGACTGGGCAGATGCCAGATTTCTGACAGAGTATCAGAGAGGAGATAAAACACTACTGGGTAAACTTTTGCAAGAGGCACAGGATATAGTACTGCAGGATTATACCGATCCTGACGGTGATGGATTCCGGAAATTCAAGGCATCACTGCTTCAGGCGGAAAATGTCTTCCAGGATGAAAGGGCCAGTCAGGAAGAGATCAATGCTGCACATGATGAGCTCGACCGGGAAATGAAGAGGCTGAAAGAAAAAGAACCGGAAAAGCCAGAGGATTATATCATTCACGTCACTGATTACGGAGCAGATCCCAAAGGAAGCAAGGACAGTGCCCAGGCCGTTATAAAAGCACTGGACAGAGCTGCATATCTGAGAAAGAAAAATCCGGAACAGGAAATTGTAATTGATTTTCCTCAGGGTAAATACCAGATTTATCCGGATAAGGCAGAAGAAAGAGAGCTTTATGTCTCGAATACAGTAGGTGCCGATTCGGCTTATAAAGATAAAAAAATAGGTATTCTGATAGAAGACCTCAATCACATTGTGATGGAAGGCAATGGTTCAGTCATTAATTTTCATGGGAAAATGACGGCTTTTGCGGCGATCCGAAGTGAAAATGTAAGATTTCAGAATTTTACCGTTGATTTCGAGGTACCCACCGTTGTAGATATAACCGTGGAATCTGTGGATGGAAATACAGCTACCGTATATATTCCGGAGTGCTACGAGTATTCCATAGAGAATGGCCAAATTAACTGGTTCAGTGACAAAAGCCCCTATACAGGCAAATACTACTGGACAGGTACAGACAAGTTTGAAAATAATTATGCCCAGAGCATAGACCTAAGGACAGGGATAACTACACGCAGCAATGAACTTTTTGATAACCGGGCAGGAATGGAAGACTTGGGCAATCGAAGAGTAAAAATTACCTACAATGGAAAGCCGGACAGTGTGACAACCGGCATGTGTTACCAGATGCGTCCTACCCGCAGAGATACACCGGGAGCTTTTTTTCTGGCTCAGTAAGGATATTGAGATGGAAAATTTAGATATCCGGTATCTCCACGGATTTGGAATGGTGGGGCAGACTACGGATAATATTTCACTGCGGGATGTAGACTTCCGGGCACCGGAGGAAACCGGCCGAACTACGGCAGGATATGCGGATTTTCTTCAGATGTCAGGCTGTGGAGGAAAGATTCTGGTAGAGGACTGTTATTTTGCAAATCCACATGATGATCCGATTAATATACACGGAACTTTCCAGCAGGTAGTGAGTATCAGCGGTGACAGAAGAGAAGTGACAGTAAGATATAATCACGATGAAACAGCAGGATTTCCAAGTTTCTTTGAAGGAGATCAGGTAGAGTTTACAAGGCAGAGCAACATGCTTCCCCTGGAGGATTCCATTTGTACAGTGGAGGAAATCATCAGCGGCCCTACCGGCAGCAGCAGTGAAGGAATCAGTCTTACGGATACCGTAATACGGTTTACAGAGCCGATTCCGGATGAGGTACAGGAATGGCAGTTTGTGGCAGAGAATATTACCGATACGCCGGAAGTGGAGATTCGCAGAAATACATTTAAGCAGATCCCAACCAGAGGAATACTGGTTACAACACGCAAACCGGTGCTGATTGAGGAAAATGTGTTTGAGGGCACGTCCATGGCGGCAATCTATATTTCCTGTGATGCACAGAGCTGGTATGAGTCTGGAAGAGTGGAAGATGTAACGATACAGAATAATAAGTTTTACCGCTGCCAGGGAAATGGTGTGATCTTTATTGAACCCACAAATCCCAATGTCTCGGTAGACAGTACCGTTCATAAAAACATTCAGATTACAGGAAATGAATTTTACCAGTCGGGCAGCAAGGTAGTAGATGCCAAGAGTGTGGACGGAATAACGATAGAAGGCAACCGTATATTCCGATTTGAACCAAATGTGGATCTGGCGTTGACTTTAAACGGCGAAACGGCACAAGAATGTACGATAAGTGTTGGAGAAGGTCTGCAGGCAGAAGTGAAATCTTCAGCAAGCCAGCTGGATAATGATCTGTATTCCTTTAACGGATGCAAGAATGTCTCGATACAAAATAATGAATATGATGCAGGAATGAAAATGAATGTATCCATAAATAATATGGACGTTAGTGATATTAATTTGTCAGATAAGGAAGGGATATCCATCGGAGAGGGGGAAAAAGCTGCTGCTCTGGGAGAAGTTTATTATGAAAGCAGCTCACCGGATATTGCAAAAGTTTCAGCAGATGGAAAGATATTGGGAATTTCCAAAGGAGAGGCATTGATCCGGGCATATAGTGTTATAAATGACCGAAAATATGCTTCCGCCCCGCTGCAGGTAAATGTGGGAGCCCAGACAGAAATAATCTACCCCCAGTCTGTAAAGCTAATTTCCGAAAGTGATGTGCTGGATGGGGCAGGAAGTACCCTGCAGATTACCGCTGCCCTATATCCGGAAAATGCGCAGATGAAAGATGTGGTTTATACGGTGGAGGATATCAGGACAGGAGCGGCTTCTGACGCAGCAGCTATCAGCCAGGACGGTCTTCTTACCGCCAAAAAAGCAGGTGCGGTACTTGTGAAGGGAACTGCTTCCAACGGTATATCAGCAGCAAAGCTGGTAGTGATCAGGGAGAATACCAAGGTTCTTTCCAATGCACTTACGATTCTAAATCCGGTAAAAGGAACCTGGGGACTGGATCAGGAGGATCTTTATATATGTCCATCGGGAGCGGGAGATTGGGAGTCAGGCAATGGCGCTACGAATATTGTACTTGCGGAACTGGCTGATTCCAGTCAGGCTGTCATAACTGTAGAAATGGAAGGAAAGACACATCAGGGATACGAAGA
>NZ_JNGB01000109.1:0-6686 GCF_001029355.1 Robinsoniella sp. RHS | reverse complement strand
AAACAATAAGCCGCAGGTCATTCCGGAGATATCCGAATGGTACAGCGACAGTACAGAAAATTTTGTTCTCTCTGATCATGCAAGAATTGTCATTGGGACCGAAGATCTGGCATCCACAGCCATGGAGTTCCAGAAAGATCTGGAAGATATCACCGGTAAAAAACTGGAGATTGTCACAGGCGGACAGCCGGAAGCAGGGGATTTCTATTTCCGGCTGGGCAGTGAAGACACGATGATGGGAGATGAGGGATACCATCTGGTAATTGGGGAATCGGTTAGGGTAGATGCCATTCATACAACCGGGGCATATTGGTCAACCAGAACCATTCTTCAGACACTGAAATTAAGCAGTGATACAAATGCACTGCCCTATGGGGAAGCACGGGATTATCCAAAGTATAAGGTACGCGGATTTGTATATGACGTAGGACGTAAACCGGTATCCATGGACATGCTCCAGGATATCGTAAAAAATATGGCATGGTACAAAATGAATGATTTCCAGGTGCATCTAAGTGACAATTATATATTCCTGGAGGATTACCAGAACAGCAGTGATCCAAACCCTGCTGATGCATATGATGCTTACAGCGGATTCCGTTTAGAGTCATCTATTGCAAATGAGGAAGGAAAGACACTGGCATCCGATGATTACCACTATTCCAAACAGGAATTTAAGGAGTTTATTCAGGATTCCAGGAATTATGGCGTCAATATTGTACCGGAACTGGATGTACCGGCACATGCCATGGGAATCACGGAAGTGTTCCCGGAATATGCGGTGAATGGATGGAATCCCCGTTTTAAGGAACGTTCCATTGTAGATCATCTGGATATATCCAAACAGGAAGTAATTGATTTTACAGAAGGAATTTTTGATGACTACACCAAAGACGGCACATTTGATTCCCAGACGGTAGTTCATGTAGGGGCAGATGAATTTGAGGCTGGTACTACAGCATACAGAAATCTGCTGAACCAGTTGATACCTCATGTGAAAGAAACGAATACCGTCCGTTTCTGGGGAGGACTTACCTGGTTAAAAGATAACCCGGTTACGCAGATCAGACCGGAAGCAGTGGAAGATGTGCAGATCAATCTCTGGGCAAGATCCTGGGCGGATGGAAAAGAAATGTATGATATGGGGTATGACCTGATTAATACCCAGGATGAATACCTTTATATGGTACCCAGCGGAAACGGCAGCCGGGGAGCTTATGGGGATTATCTGAATAAGAACTCCATTTTTAATGATTTTTCACCGAACAGAGTTGCCGTTCGAGGCGGATTTACCACAATTCCTGCCGGGGACAAGCAGATGCTGGGAGCCGCTTATGCCATATGGAATGACAATATAGATAAAAGGGCAACCGGAATGACGGAAGCAGATGAGTTTAAGCGATTCTACGATTCCCTTGCGCTGATGTCCGAAAAATGCTGGGCAAACGGCAAGGAAAAGGGCAGTGTTGCCAGCATTGATGCATTGGCATCCCAGATATCCACAGCTCCTAATTCCAATCCGTATTCTACAGAAACAGATGCAGACGGCATCTATGCAGAATATAATTTTGACGGCGGCATTGGAGATGACAGCAGTGCAAATGGAAGAACCCTGACCGATATGGTAAATGTAGGACAGGCTGAGAATTTAAACGGCAGTATGTTAAAAATTGGCGGTGGTGAAAGTTATGCTGCCACGCCTGTAGAACAGCTGGGATCAGACGGAAATATGCTTTCCTTTACCCTTAAGATGGATGAAGTAAAGCCCGGGCAGATTATATTTGAAGAGGATTCTCCATACGGGACACATGATATCCGCATTGTGGAGAACAACAAACTGGGTTATACCCAGGAATTGTATGAATATGAGTTTGACTTTATTCCGGAAGCCGGAAAAACCTATAATATTATTCTGAGTGTAAACCCCCAGAAGACAGACTTGTATGTAAATGGGACATTTAATTCCTCTGCAAAAGGTTCCTTCACCAATAAAGGACTGGTAAAGAAGACAAATATTTCAAGCAGTTCTTTTGTGCTGCCGCTTGCAAGGATCGGTTCTAAAACAAATGCTTTTAAGGGCTATGTCGATAATGTCAGAATCACTAAGAGCTATGATATCAATGATCCTTCCCAAATCCCAACCAGCGGCTGGACAGTATCCTCTGACAATGAACAGGCGTTAACAGCTGATGGCAATGAGGGACCTGTTTCACTTGCATTCGATGGAAAGCCGGGAACGATCTGGCATACCCAGTATTCGCCATCCATGAAAGAACTGCCGGCTACCATTACCATTGATATGAATCAGGTAAACCGTATCCATGAATTTGTATACCTGCCCCGTCAAAGCGGAGGCATAAACGGTATTGTGACCGGTTACCAGATAAAGGTAAGTCAGGACGGCAGTAATTATGAGGTGGTTTCCAGCGGCACACTGGCTGCTGACAATACCTCCAAAACCATATCCTTTGATCCGGTGGATGCCAGATATGTACAATTTAAGGTTACCTCAGGTGAGGGCGGTTTTGGTTCAGCAGCGGAAATCAATTTAAACCAGCCTGATGCCAAAGGAGAACTGCAGGCACAGCTGACAGATGCATCCGGTATCCTGCGCGGGGATTATACCCAGGAGAGCTGGAACGCATTTAAAGCGGCTTATGATAAAGCTATGGGAATTATGAACAATCCGGATTCTACAGAAGCAGAGATAGCGGAAGCAGTTACGGGTCTTCAAAACGCAGTGAAAAATCTTGCCGTAAAACCAATTGTTGATAAATCCGCCCTGCAGAAACTGTATGACGATAACAAACAAAAAGTCCAGGGGGAATATACGGATGAAAGCTTCCGGGTATTTAAAGATGCCCTGGCAAAAGCAAAGAATGTACTGGATAATCCAAAGGCATCCCAGGAAGAGGTAAACAAGGCGGCTTCTGACTTACAGAACGCATTGGCAGCATTAAAGAAAAAGGACCCGCAGCCAGTGGTAAATAAAACAGCGCTGCAAAATCTTTACCAAACCTGCAAGAATTTAAAAGCTTCTGATTACACCAGCACTTCCTGGAAGAAATTCTCCGGTGCTCTGGCATCAGCTGCAAAAGTATTAAGTGATCCGAAAGCGGTACAGACAACGGTGGATCAGGCTTACAAGGCATTAAATACAGCCAGAAATGAGCTTGTAAAAGTAAAACCGGTTCCGAAAAAGGGAACTACCCACAAGGTAGGAAGTATAAAATACAAGGTAACTGCTGCTTCATCCAAATCCAGAACCGTAACTGTATGGCGCCCGGCTAAAAAGAACAGTACCAGTATCAAGATTCCATCAACCGTAAAATTAAACGGTTATTCCTTTAAGGTTACCGCAATATCCGATAAGGCATTTAAGAACCAGAAGAAGCTGAAAAAAGTGATTCTGGGCAGCAATATTAAGAAAGTCGGAAAAGAAAGTTTCCGGGGATGCAAGAAATTAAAATATGTGACGATTTCGTCAAAGGTACTAAAATCCATTGGCAAAAACGCTTTTAAAAACACCGAAAAGAAGATAAAAGTCACAGTTCCAAAGAAAAAGTACGGCAGCTACAAAAGATTACTGAATAAAGCAAACATTTCTAAAAATGCCAGATATGTCAAAAAATAAACCATGAAAGGGTCCGGGCGTGTTTGAAGGTAACTTCCAGCTTTCAAACACGCTGCGGGCAAAATTACCTGACAATAAATCAGGCAGATGAAATAATAAAAAGATCGGGGGATTAAGAATGAAAAGATTAAAAAGAGCACTTAGTTTTTTACTGATTATTGTTTTAACCATGACATCGGTGCAGCTAAGTGGAATTTCAGGGCCGCTTCAGGTTTCGGCTGCGGAAAATACAGCATACGAAATCTATCCCACGCCTCATGACGTGGAGTATCCGGATGGCAGTTTTACACTGTCAGATGAAGTAAATGTAATTTTTGGAGAAGGTATAGACCAGGCAACAAAAGATAAAGTGGACGATGTGCTGGAGACAGCCAGCGTATCACACGCAGTTACTGACGCTTCTGCTGAGGGGAAGACCAATTTACTGGTAGGTATCCACCGGTCAGAAGGAGCAAAAGATGCTGCGGACCAATTTGCCGCAGACCATACGGCAGTTACGGATGATCATTTTAACCAGACAGATGCCTATGTGTTAACAGCGCAGGACAATACCATTGCAGCCGTTGGGAAAGATACCAATGCTGCTTTTTATGCGTTATCCACGCTGAAAATGGTATTGCGCCAGATCACCGGAAAACAGGTGCAGAATTTTACAGTTACGGATTTTTCAGATACCGGGCTTAGAGGATTTATTGAGGGGTATTATGGACTGCCCTGGTCCAATGAAGACCGCATGAATCTCATGAAATTCGGTGGGGAAATCAAATGCAATGCTTATGTATTTGCGCCAAAGGATGACCCATACCACAATTCTAAATGGAGAGAAATGTATCCGGAAGAAAAACTGGCTGAAATCAGGGAGATGGCAGAAGTTGGCAGGAAATCCAAGTGTGATTTTGTCTGGACCATCCATCCTTTTATGAGTGACCGTATTACGGAAAGCAATTATGATGACAGTCTGGCAACGATTAAAAAGAAATTCCAGCAGCTCTATGATGCAGGAGTACGCCGTTTTGGTGTTCTGGCAGATGATGCGGGCGGAGTATCCGTAAATCTTATTGCCAAACTTCTGAATGATCTGACAGACTGGTGCAAGAGTAAAAATGATGTAAAAGATATCCTCTACTGCCCGCCGGAATATAACTGGGCTTTTGCAGGATACAGCTGGACAAATTTAAGAAATGCAAACCAATTGGTAAATGACGATGTAGACTTTTTCTGGACGGGGCAGAGTGTCTGCGGACATGTCACAAAAGAAACGGTGGATGGGTTTGTCAATGGCCTTACATCCGATGCAAAGGCAGGAAGAAAACCGCTTTTCTGGCTGAACTGGCCGGTAAATGATATTAATAAAGTGCGCATGCTCATGGGAAAAGGTGAGATGCTCAATACCGATGTAACGAATCTGGCAGGGGTGATTACCAATCCCATGCAGCAGTCAGAGCCATCCAAGGTTGCGATTTTTGCGGTTGCCGATTATGCCTGGAACATTCAGGATTTCAATCGGGACAAGAGCTGGGCAGATTCCTTTAAATATGTGGAACCGGATGCTTCCGAGGCTTTACATACCATGGCGAAACATTTATCAGACCCTTCTCCCAACGGGCATGGGCTGGTACTGGGAGAATCGGAAGAACTGGCACCTTTACTGGAAGAATTCATGACACTCTATCAATCAGGGGCATCTATTCAGGAAAAAGGAGGCCGTCTGGCAGATGAATTCCAGAAAATAGCCGATGCGGCAGACGCTTTTGAACGGGATTCCAGAAATGCAGACCTAAAGGAACAACTGTCTCCATGGACCGACTCCTTAAGATATCTGGCGAAAGCAGCAATCAATTATATCAATACTGCAATGGCGTATGAAAATAATGACTATGAAAATGTATGGAGTTACTTCTCTGAAGCATCCAGTAACTATGGATTGTCCAGACAATGCCCGGTGGTAAATATTGATGCGGTTCCGAATGTAGAGGCAGGGGCAAAACGGCTGATTCCATTTGTGAAAAATTTATCTGAATTGCTGGGACCGAAAGTAAACAGCGTAGTGAATCCAAATGCGGATAAAACAAGGCCGTTTGTACCGGTAGATTCAGAACTGCTTAAATCAGATGGATTTAACGGCACTTATAATGAATATACGCAAGACAAGGTAACGGATAAGGACGACAATACTTTTGCCTGGTTCAAAACCACACCAAATGATTCTCTTCCGGCAGGGGGCTGGCTGGGACTGGATCTTGGAAGGGAAGTAACCCTTGGAACCATTAAATTCCTTCAGGGGGGAACCACCACGGCGCAAACAGATCTGATATCAAGTGCTGCACTGGAATATTCCCTGGACGGAGAAAATTACACAGAACTGGAGTCTTATTCCGATAAGCGGGACATTTATTTTAATGCGGAAGAGCTTGGAATTAAAGCCAGATATGTCAGAGTAAGGGCAAAGGCTGCCACGAACAAATGGCTGGCGGTGAGGGAATTTGCGGTAAGCGAAGGTGAAGTGCTCCCTTCCACGGTGGCATATACAAATGTGGCATCTTTAAGCCGAAGGAGCGTTGTATCTACTGCCGATACCGCTAATTTAGAAGTGAATGACCGTAATATTACACTTGTAAAAAACCAGTATCTGGGTATTATGCTGCCAAGAATCCGAAACGTAGTCGAAATTAATTCGGACTATACACAGCAGAATCAACTGACCATGGAGGCTTCGGTCAACGGAACGGAATGGGAGGCTGTGAATCCGGGCAATCTGTCCGGCGGCATGGATATCAGGTATGTCCGCCTGATAAACAGTGGCAGCGCACCGGTTACTTTTCAACTGTCCCAGTTTGCCGTTAGGTCAAAAGAAATCGCGGCGCCCCATTTTATGGAATCTAATATTGCAGCATCCTCAATAACCAATGCGGATCTTGCAGTGGACGGAGACCGCAGCTCAAAGGCAAACTTCAGTGTATCCCAGAAGGAAGGCCAGTATATGATTTATGATCTGGGCCAGACCATTCCTGTTAAGAAACTGAAAATGGTGCAGCATGACAGTGAAGTGGAT
>NZ_JNGB01000268.1:0-1397 GCF_001029355.1 Robinsoniella sp. RHS | reverse complement strand
AAAAAGCAGATGAAAGTAAATTACTTGACTTTCATCTGCTTTTTCAGTATCCCCGGTCTCTTTATGAAACAGTCTTTCAATTAGTTTCCTGTTATAAATTAACGGTGATAAAAGATTATTTATAGGAATTTTTCCATTCATATTCCGTCATCGGCATTGGCTTGCTGAACAAAAAGCCCTGCACCGTTTTCACACCGCAATTTTCAAGTACTTCCAGCTGGGATTCGTTTTCAACCCCTTCTGCGACTAATTGGATATTCAGTTTTTTACAAACGCTTACGATAGCTTCTACTATCGTCTGTGTGTTTTCGTTGGATATAATATCTTTTACAAAACCCCGGTCAATTTTGAGTATATCAAATTTCGCCGTTGCCAAAAGTGCCAGGTTGGAACTTTCGGCGCCAAAATCATCAACGGATATCCGGAATCCTGCATTTCGAATCTGGCTGATTTTGTTTCTTAAACTTCTAAAATCGGTAGAACAAGTGCTTTCCGTAATTTCAATTTCCAGATATTCCTTGGAAATACCATAGTTACTGACAATGGATTCCAGTCTTTTTAAGAAAGCATCATCCATAAACGTACTGCGGGAAAAATTGCTGGAGATTGGAAAAATTGCTTTTTCCTGTTTGTGCCACTCCTTTAGCTGGGCACAAACCATTTCAAAGACATAAAAGTCTATTTTACTTATTTGGTAGGAACGTTCCAGAATAGTAATAAATTTATCCGGAGACTGGACTACACCATCATCATCTATGTATCGGACTAATGCTTCTGCACCTACTACACTGCGGCTCTCCAGTTCAATTTTAGCCTGCAGATAGACCTGGAACTGTTTGTTTTGTAACTTTGTTTCCAATACGTCCGGATCAGAGAGAAAATCTAATACATCATTGCGGTGTCTGTAACGTCCTGTTTCGCGATGATTATGATAGAATTCTTTTTTATCGGCATACATATTTTCATCGGCTGTTTTTATGATTGACTGGATATTATGGCAGTCCTCCGCCCATTCATAACCAATGGCGGCCTTACAATCATTATGGGCAAAATTATATTTCAGCTTATGAATGTTTTCGCTGAAAATCTCCTGGCTGATATCCGTACAGATAATGATAAATTCATCGCCTCCGATTCGATAGTAGGAACCTTGATTAAAGCTGTTTTGCATTAATTCAGCACATTTCTTTAAGAGATTGTCACCACTATCATGTCCATAATGGTCATTGACCTCTTTCAGTCCATTTACGTCCAGATAAACAATGCCGATCGGAATACTTTTGTCTTCCAGACTGTTGATATCCTGTATATAACGGTTTCTATTATAAAAATTAGTCAATGTATCCAGGTAGCTTAAGCGATACAGGGTCTCTTCATCTTCATTCCTGCGAATAGCA
>NZ_JNGB01000108.1:0-11648 GCF_001029355.1 Robinsoniella sp. RHS | reverse complement strand
ATCGTTACCATTCAGTTACCGGATGGTACGGAAAGAAATTANCCTTAGCACAGAAATGGCCGATTCGTGTTCCAAGACCAACCGAAAAACGTTATGCTGCAAGCAAACCTTTAATTACCGGACAACGTATTATCGATTCTATGTTCCCGATTGCAAAAGGTGGTACGGCTGCTGTTCCCGGCGGATTCGGAACCGGTAAGACCATGACACAGCATCAGATCGCAAAATGGTCCAATGCCGACATTATCATCTATATCGGCTGCGGTGAACGTGGAAATGAGATGACACAGGTTCTGGAAGAATTCTCGGAACTGGTTGACCCCAGAAGCGGCAATCCTTTGATGGACAGAACGACTCTGATTGCAAATACATCCAACATGCCTGTTGCTGCCCGTGAAGCTTCTATCTACACCGGTATTACACTGGCTGAATATTATCGTGATATGGGTTATGACGTTGCAATCATGGCCGATTCAACTTCCCGTTGGGCAGAAGCTCTTCGTGAATTATCCGGACGTCTGGAAGAAATGCCTGCTGAGGAAGGTTTCCCGGCATATCTGGCATCCAGATTATCTGCTTTCTATGAAAGAGCCGGACTTATGCAGAATTTAAATGGAACAGAAGGAAGCGTATCTATCATCGGAGCTGTATCTCCTCAGGGTGGTGATTTCTCCGAACCAGTTACACAAAATACCAAACGTTTCGTAAGATGTTTCTGGGGACTTGATAAATCCCTTGCCTATGCAAGACATTTCCCCGCTATTCAATGGCTGACCAGCTACAGTGAATATCTGACAGACCTTGGTCCATGGTACAAAGACAACGTAGATCCAAACTTTGTAGATAACCGTAATCAGATTATGGCTATCTTAAACCAGGAAAGCAGTTTAATGGAAATCGTTAAACTGATTGGTGGTGACGTACTCCCGGATGACCAGAAGCTTACCTTGGAAATCGCAAGGGTAATCCGTCTCGGTTTCTTACAGCAGAATGCTTTCCACAAAGATGATACCTGCGTTCCGATGACCAAACAGTTCAAAATGATGGAAATTATTCTTTACCTGAATAAAAAAGCAAAAGCCCTGGTTACTATGGGAATGCCAATGTCCATCTTAAAAGAAAGCAACATTTTTGACAAAATTGTTTCTATTAAATATGATGTTCCAAACGATCATCTGGAAAAATTCGACGACTACAAGAGAGAAATCGACGAATTTTATAATGAAGTTTTAGCTAAAAATGCATAGGAGGGTTAAATCATGTCAATTGAATATTTAGGACTTAGTCAGATCAACGGCCCCCTTATTGTATTAGAAGGAGTCCAGAATGCTTCTTTCGAAGAAATCGTTGAGATTACAGTAGAAGGAACCGAAAAGAAACTGGGCCGTATCGTAGAGCTGTATGAAGATAAAGCAATCATTCAGGTATTTGAGGGAAATGAGAATATGTCCCTGAAAAATACCCATACAAAATTAACCGGACATCCAATGGAGATCGCACTATCTCCGGATATCCTGGGACGTACTTTCAACGGTATCGGTCAGCCGATCGATGACCTCGGAGAAATTACACCCGAAGTTAAATTAAATGTTAACGGTCTTCCGTTAAACCCGGTAACCCGTGAATATCCGCGTAACTATATCCGTACCGGCGTTTCTGCAATTGACGGACTGACCACACTGATCCGTGGACAGAAGCTTCCTATTTTCTCAGGAAACGGACTTCCCCATGACAGACTAGCGGCACAGATCGTAAAACAGGCTTCTCTTGGTGATAACTCAGATGAAAAATTCGCTATCGTTTTTGCCGCTATGGGTGTTAAATATGACGTAGCAGAATTCTTCCGCAAAACCTTCGAGGAAAGCGGTGTTTCCGATCACGTTGTTATGTACTTAAACCTGGCTAACGACCCGGTCGTTGAACGTCTGATCACACCGAAGGTTGCTCTTACTGCAGCTGAATATCTGGCTTTTGAAAAAGGCATGCATATCCTGGTTATCTTAACGGATATGACCTCTTTTGCAGAAGCAATGCGTGAGGTTTCCTCATCGAAAGGTGAAATCCCAAGCAGAAAAGGCTTCCCTGGCTACTTATACAGTGAACTGGCAACGATTTATGAAAGAGCCGGAATTGTACAGGGCATCAGCGGTTCTGTAACCCAGATCCCGATTCTGACCATGCCAAATGATGATATTACTCATCCGATCCCTGACCTCACCGGTTACATTACCGAAGGACAGATCGTATTGGACCGTGAGTTACATGGCCAGGCAATTTATCCGCCTATCAACGTTCTTCCTTCTCTGTCCCGTCTGATGAAGGATGGTATCGGAGCCGGATATACAAGGGAGGATCATCAGGACGTAGCCAACCAGCTCTTCTCCTGCTATGCTAAGGTTGGAGATGCCAGAGCTCTGGCAAGCGTTATCGGTGAAGACGAACTGTCTCCTCTCGATAAAATTTATTTAAAGTTTGGTAAATCTTTTGAACAGGAATTCGTTGGACAGGGCGAAAACGAAAACCGTTCCATTATCGATACCCTGGAAAAAGGCTGGGAACTTCTTGGAATGCTTCCTAGAGAAGAACTTGACCGTATCGATACAAAGGTTCTTGATAAATACTACAAACCTGCCGAGTCAGAGGTGATTTAATGAATCCAAATACATTTCCTACGAAGGGTAACTTAATATTAGCTAAGAACTCTCTGGCTCTTGCAAAACAGGGCTTCGATCTGATGGATAAGAAGAGAAATATCCTGATCAAAGAGATTATGGGGCTGATTGACCAGGCGCAGGATATTCAATCACAGATTGATGAAACATTCCGTACCGCCTATGCTGCTCTCCAAAGAGCTAATATCGAGCACGGTATCAACTATGTACAGGAGATTTCTTTCTCCGTACCGGTTGAGAATTCCATTCGTATAAAAACGCGAAGCGTAATGGGAACTGAAATTCCTCTTGTGGAGGCAGATCCCATCGTAAATGAACCAACATACGCTTATTATACGACGAAACGGTCACTGGATGAAGCAAAGGTTTCCTTCGAGAAAGTAAAGGAACTGACGATCAGACTTTCCATGATCGAGAATTCTGCATACCGGCTTGCAACCAATATCAAGAAGACACAAAAACGTGCCAATGCTTTGAAAAACATTACAATCCCTACTTACACCGAACTCACAAAGAGTATTCAAAATGCATTGGAAGAAAAAGAACGTGAAGAATTCACAAGACTGAAAGTCATAAAACGTATGCATTCCAAATAATACTAAATATGACAAATATTACTTCGTCATAGCATACAAAATCAGGCGTCCATATCTGTGCAACATACATAGATATGGACTTTTCTTTTGCTTTTTCATGAATAAATGTTGACATTTCCTTCCAGATGGGCTACTATTTTAAATGAAGTGTAATATATTTGTAACGTATATACACACACTCGCAATATTTAAAAGAGAATGAAAATATCAAAGGAGTATAGGATGAAGAAAAAAATTCTTGTAGTGCTTTCCCTGGTAGGAATATTAGCTACGTCTATACCTGCCCCTGATGTTCAGGCGGCCTGGAAAGTGACGGATCAGGGACGACAGTACACAACGAATTCTACACTTGGCTATGCAACTGGCTTTAAGAAGATAAAAGGAAATTGGTACTATTTTGATAAACAGGGTATCATGAAAACCGGATGGGTTTACACAGACCGCCAATGGTACTATTTAAGAGCCAATGGTAAAATGGCCAAAAATACGTGGATTGGTAATTTTTATGTAACGGCTGACGGGTCTATGGCACGTAATACCAGAGTAAACGGCGTAGAATTTGACGCCTATGGAAATAAAGTACTATCCTCCAGCGGAGATTCCGGTACAAGTTCCTATTCAAAAAAGAAGAAAAATGGCTGGTATCAGTCCAAGAGCGAAAAGACCTGGTATTATTATAACGATCAGGGTGTGAAAGCCAAAGGCTGGCTCACTCTTCCAAATGGGAAATATTACCTGGATCCTGATACCGGAGCGATGGAAACCGGATTTACAAAGATCGGCCGGTCTTCATACTATTTCAATAAATCAACCGGTAAAATGCAAACGGGATGGTATAAAGTAGGTCGCAAGCGCTACTACTCCTCTAAATCCGGTATTGTAAAAAAGAATCGCTGGTTAAGTAAAAAAACAATGTACGCCGGTAAAAAGGGCGCTATGGTAACCGGATGGGCAACCATTAAAGGGGAACGGTATTATTTCAGCCCTTCAACTGCCAAGAAAGTGACAGGCTGGCAGAAATTAGACGACAAGTGGTATTGCTTTGATAAAAATGGCGTTATGGCCAAAAATAAATGGATGACATACGGACCAACCAGAAAGAAATGTTATCTTCAGAGTGATGGCAGCATGGCTTCCAGTCAATGGGTAGGTAAGTATCATGTGTCAGCAAGCGGATACCGTGATGGACAAACCCGCACCAAAGGTCTCTTTTATGAAAATGGAAAAACTTATTATAACGATAAAAAATATAATAAGGTGACAGGCTGGGTAACCGTCGATAGTAAACGCTATTACTTTGGCAGTGATTTTGCCGCAGTAAAAGGCTGGCAGACAATTGACAATAAGAGATTCTATTTTGACTTAAACGGAGTGATGCAAACCGGCTTATTGGATATCGGGACCCATACATATTATTTCAATACTGACGGTTCTATGGTTGCATCCGCTACAATTATGGTAAACGGTGTAGCTTATACATTCGATGCAGACGGCGCATATATTGATCCGGATATTCCTGCAGATGCTACAAAAGGCGAACAAATCGCAGCTTATGCCAAGAAATTCCGCGGCAACCCATATGTATGGGGCGGCACCAGTCTGACAAATGGGGCGGACTGTTCCGGATTCACCATGAGCGTAATGAAGCACTTCGGCATATCCATTCCAAGAGTTGCGGAAGACCAGGCAAATGGTTATTCACCCTGGGGTGGTATCTATAACAAAGGAAAATCTGTGATACCGGATGAGAGACATCTGCTTCCGGGAGATCTGGTATTCTATTACAGCCCGGTAGGGCATGTAGGAATCTACATTGGTAATGGGCAGATCATTCATGCCAGCAACGCAACAACCGGCATTATAATATCAGACTTTGACTATACAACACCGGTTTCGGCAATGCGCTACTGGGCATAGCCAACGACAGATCATTAAATACGAAATATTCCGGAACCAACTGTTAATAACAGTTGGTTCTTCTTTTATTTCATCCAAAGAAACGCTATTCCATTTCTCTACACTTTAATCGCCTCATATGCCCTCATTTTGAGTATTGGTGATGGCTTTTATGCCTTGCTCATAAATTGCCTTAGAACAGGCAATCAGAGCGTTATAAATCATAATATGCCAGCGGTATTTACCTGCATTCTGCATTTCATCCAGCTTAACTATTTTACTTCTTAAATCGTCTATTTCCTGAATCCCCCACTTTCTAAGCAACCTATTCTTATACATCTCAACACATCTTGTTTCCTCTCTTAAACTCCGTCCCATATACTCCTTTACCCAGATACCCGCCCTCCAAAATAATTAATACACAATTATCCATATTATCTGAAAATGGCAATCATCTTCATTTTTTCAAAACCATATTAAGACGATAAAAAAGTCAATACCCAATCAGCTCTTTTTCCACATAAAAATACGAATTATCACATTTTACAAAACGTTTGTTCCTAAAAAATACTATGTAAACCTGTGAAAATTCGATCTTTTATGTGGATAATGTGCATAACTTAGTGTATAACTCCATTTTGCCACTATTTCCGACATTTTCGATGTGGATAACTCGACACAGTTATACACACGGATTTTACACTTCTCTCCAAGTTTCGACAAAATTTGTGCATCTTGTATAACCTTTGAATTGTGAGGAATTTTTTGAATTGTATTAAATTTTTTCCCTTTCCATATTGTAGCAAATATTAAATCATTCCACTCTCCCCTCGTCTGCTCTCAGGAATATGCTCAAGGCAAACCGATTTTATCTTATAAAACAAATCCAGGAATAAACAGTCCCATATCAAAAAAACCTCCACTCTTTCGAGTGAAGGTCCTAATTCAAATTAATCTAAGTAACTTCTTGCACTGCATGGCTGTCTGTAACCCATATCAGATACGATAATTCCTGTTGTAGAACTGCTGGCATGAACTACCTGATTGTTACCAATGTACATAGATACATGTCCAATTCCACCATCGCCATTGTAGAATAACAGGTCGCCTGGCTGAATACTTCCAAGATCTACTGCTCTGCCGCTGCCTGCCTGAGAAGCTGCAACTCGAGGAATACTAATACCGAAGTTCGCCAGAACAGACTGTGTAAATCCTGAACAGTCAGCTCCGTTTGTTAAGCTTGTACCGCCCCATACATATGGATTTCCAACGAACTGTAATGCGAAACTTACAACGCTTTGTCTAAGCCCAGATGCGTTTGAAGACTGTCCTGCATCCGGTGTCTCTGTAGATCCGCCTGTTGTATCACCAAACTGCTGTTCCTGATTATCTGCTGTATTTCCACCAGACTGACTTCCGTCTGTCTGAGGCTGCTGCTGTTGCTGCTGTGCTGCTGCATCCGCTGCTGCCTGTGCATCTGCTGCCGCTTTTGCCTGTGCATCCGCCTGTGCCTGTGCATCTGCTGCTGCCTGTGCTGCCGCCTCTGCCTGTGCCTGTGCGTTTGCTGCTGCCTGCTCTGCTGCCGCCTGATCAGCTGCTTCCTGAGCTTTCGCTGCTGCATCCGCTGCTTCCTGCTCTGCTGCTGCCTGCTGTGCTGCTAATGCATCTGCTGCGGACTGTGCGTCTGCTGCTTCCTGCGCTGCCTGATTTGCTGCTGCCTGTTCCTGAGAATCTAAGTACTCTAACCAGGCTTTATCTTTTTCTGCCTGTTCAGCTGCTGCCTGTGCTGCTGCTGCTTCATCAGCTTTTCTTGCTTCTTCTACTGCCGCCAGATAAGCCGCTTCTTCTGCTGCTATTCTCGCTTCTTCTTCTTCCTTTGATTCTGCTTCCACAAATTTTGTATCGCACTCTACATAGTCTTTTGCTACATATCCTACAACATCAGAATCTACCGAAACTTTTACCCAGTCACCCAGATCTTCTTCTACCTGAAGTTTTTCTGCATCACCAACAAGTGTAACAACATCAGAATCTGTATTTGGATCCTGGCGTACCATTAATGTTGTTGTGTTAACAGTAGCAACTTCTTCCCCTACCTCTTTGGCAAGTTCTTCTGCTTTTGCTCCTGTTGCAAAAAAATCTTTGCTTACATATCCTGTTACAGAGCCTGATTTAATTAAATACCAGTCACCTTCCTGACCGAGAATTTCAGCTGCTGAATTATTATAAAGTTTACCAAGTACTTTTCCATCTTCCGTACTCGCTGCATCTCTGATGTTAACATATGCATCATCATTTACCTGCGCAATAGCAAGTCCATCATATTTACTTGGCTCGGCTGGGGTAGTATTCTCAGTTGACTGGCCTGCATCTTTATTTTCTTCAACTTTAGCCTGTAATCCTGCTAAAGGTACATCTGCACCAGCAGCCATTGTTAATATCCCAGTACTTCCAAAAGTTATAGATGCTGCCATTAGACAGGCTGCAATCTTCATCATCCTTTTCTTCATTACTTATCCTCGACCTCCAATATATCTTATCTTTCAATTATTATTTATTACGAAATTATTAAAATTATTACATTGCTATCATAACAAATATTACATGATTTGTCAATGCCGATAATATATTTTTTAAATCTGTAATAATATAATGGAAGGCCAGATGCTCTGTTTATGCGTATATAAGGTAGTTTTGTACGGAAGTTACGGCATTTGCACCATCCGCGGCTGCTGTAATAATTTGACGTAACATTTTTGTACGAATATCTCCTGCTGCAAAAATTCCTTTCTTATTTGTAACACAATCTTCATTAGCTACAATATATCCATGCTCATCTGTTTCCACGATATTCTGAAACACCTCAGAATTAGGCAGAATTCCTACTGCTATAAACACACCATCCACAGCAACTTTCTCTTCTTTTTCATTTTTAATATTAGTTACTGTTACAGACTCTACATTTTCTTCTCCGTTAATGCTGTTAACAACAGAGTCCCAAATGACTTCTACATTACCACATGCAAACAACTTCTCCTGCAAAATCTTTGCTGCACGCAGCTCATCCCTTCTATGAATAAGGAATACTTTCTCACATACTCTTGCCAGAAAAATTGCATCCTCTACGGCAACATCACCGCCGCCTACAACGGCAACTGTTTTGTTTTTAAAAAAAGCACCATCACAGGTAGCACAATAGGATACCCCCATGCCAGCCAGTTCTTCTTCTCCCGGAACTCCTAATTTACGGTGTCTCGCCCCAGCAGCTAAAATGACCGTTTTTCCAATGAATTCACCCTGATCCGTAACAACTTTCCGATCCGTTTCTTCTATTATAATGTCACTTACTTCTGCAGTAACAAATTCTGCTCCCAAAGCGTCTGCGTGCTCTCTGAACTTTGTGGCCATATCAAAGCCATTGATCCCTGGCAGGCCCGGATAATTATCAACTTCATAAGTATTGATTACCTGACCGCCGCTTACATAATTTTTTTCAATAATAAGACATTCTAATTTTGCTCTTTCTGCATAAATTGCCGCAGCCAGCCCTGCCGGTCCGGAGCCGATTATAATTGTATCAAATTTTTTTTCCATTGTTTACTACTCCTTATTTTGTATTTACAGTATTTACCTTAATATTAGTATTATACCGCAGTTCTGTAAAATATGTCACCCTTTACTTATTTTCACTTAAACGGTCTCTTTTTATCCCATACAAAAATCAAATAATACCGGTTCACTCTCCTTCTGATTCATTTATACTCAAATCAGTAAAAAACAAGGCAAATCAGGCATAATTTGATATAAACTGATCAATAAAACATTTGACAAATGTTAAATAATCATATACAATAAAATCAGTAACCGTTATCATTATTATAAGGAGGTGAATCATGGCTACTCTAAAATACAGTAAACAACGGGAATCTATTATAGAGTTCTTAGCAACCAGAAAAGACCACCCCACTGCCGACACTGTATATATGAACATCAGGGAGCAATTTCCAAAGATCAGTCTGGGAACAGTTTATCGTAACCTTGCCCTGTTATCCGATTTGGGAGAAATCACAAAAATTGTAACAGGAGACGGCGCAGACCGCTTTGACTATAATACAAACCCACACAATCATTTTGTCTGCACGAAATGCCACAGTGTGCTCGATTTAGAAATGGATAATATTGATGAAATCGTCAATGTCGCACAAAAGGATTTTTCAGGTAAAATAGACGGCTATATTACACATTTTATGGGAGTTTGTCCGGATTGCATCAAAAAATCATAATTTCACAAAAAAAGCTTGACTTCATGTAAGAGTTATGATAAATTAATATCAGTAATCGTTACTGATTTCTAAAATTCAAAATACAAACTAATTATTCATCGATCCGGTATTCTACTGCCGGGTCGGTACAAAAAATATTTATATAAGATAAGGAGATTGAAAAATGGCTAAATTTGTATGTAATGTATGTGGTTATGTTCATGAAGGAGATTCTGCACCGGAAGTCTGTCCAATCTGTAAAGCACCTGCTAGTAAGTTTACAAAACAGGAAGAAGGCATGAGCTGGGCTGCTGAACATGTTGTTGGTATCGCACAGGGCGTTTCTGAAGACATCTTAGCAGACTTAAGAGCAAACTTTGAAGGAGAATGTTCTGAAGTTGGTATGTACCTGGCTATGTCCAGAGTTGCTCACAGAGAGGGCTATCCTGAAATCGGTTTATACTGGGAAAAAGCTGCTTATGAAGAAGCAGAGCATGCTGCAAAATTCGCTGAATTACTTGGTGAAGTTGTAACTGACAGCACAAAGAAAAACCTGGAAATGAGAGTTGCTGCTGAAAACGGCGCTACAGCAGGTAAATTTGATCTTGCAAAACGTGCAAAAGCTGCTGATCTGGATGCAATTCATGACACTGTTCATGAAATGGCAAAAGACGAAGCTCGTCACGGTAAAGCTTTCAAAGGTTTATTAGAAAGATATTTCGGTTAATCACGATAACATTTCACTATACTCTAAATATAAAAGTATGTATTCTTGTTACTAAGGATACATACTTTTTTTATTTTTCGAGCTTTTTTGACACACAATATTTGAAGTCAGCTCATGTTTCATAAAATTTACATTATTATCATTAATTTTTTATAATAACAGATGACAATTCCCGCAAAATAATGCATAATATTGGTAAGCGCTAAAACATATCTATTTTAAAAGGAGAAAACAACCTATGAAAGTACTGTACAAAAATATGGATCAATTATTAAGTGTCATGGATGTTAACAAAGCAGAATATCTTATGGATGAAGAAATTTTAGAGTTTTGTGGACCGGAAGAAGATTTTGGAATAAAAATATCCCTTCCATTGGCTGAAAAAATCATTTCTGCCCTTTATCAGGACGATAAAGCAGATGTGACTCAATTTACATATTGCGAAATTGATTCATTTTACGAGGATGATGACGAGGACGAAGAGGATGATGATTTTGATGAGGACGACGACGAAGATTTTATAGATGAAATTCTGGATTCTATGGAGCAGAATAAAATTCCGGGGTCCCGCAGAATTACTTTTCCAAGAAAATAATTCTATCGAAATACCATAACCACTATTAAGATAATCACAGTCACAATAATTTGAAATTTTTTCCAAATACCTATTGACAAATGACCTGTTAAGGAGTATATTAATATCAGTAACAATTACTAATATTAAATAAGGGTTATAAGAAAACCCCATAAAATAAAAAGGAGATTGATAAAATGGCTAAATTTGTATGTAATGTATGTGGTTATGTTCATGAAGGAGATTCTGCACCGGAGGTATGTCCAATCTGTAAAGCACCTGCAAGCAAGTTCACAAAACAGGAAGAAGGCATGAGCTGGGCTGCTGAACATGTTGTTGGTATTGCAAAAGGTGTTTCTGAAGACATTTTGGCAGACTTAAGAGCAAACTTTGAAGGAGAATGTTCAGAAGTTGGTATGTACCTGGCTATGTCCAGAGTTGCTCACAGAGAAGGCTATCCTGAAATCGGTTTATACTGGGAAAAAGCTGCTCATGAAGAAGCAGAGCACGCTGCAAAATTTGCAGAATTACTTGGTGAAGTCTTAACAGACAGTACAAAGAAAAACCTGGAAATGAGAGTTGCTGCTGAAAACGGCGCTACAGCAGGTAAATTTGATCTTGCAAAACGTGCAAAAGCAGCTGATCTGGATGCTATCCATGACACTGTACATGAAATGGCCAGAGATGAAGCTCGCCACGGTAAAGCATTTAAAGGTTTATTAGAGAGATACTTCGGCTAATATTCCCTTGTGTTAAGATTAATAGCATCAACTGGCAGGCATGCCCTATTGGTGAAGTAATAAAAGCCATTGAAACTTTCTTTGAAGGAGGTTTCAATGGCTTTTTGCTGCTCTTCCAAGTGTTAGGTAGTACTGCCTGTATAACTAGTACTATTGATATCCTCTACACAAAAATTTCCGT
>NZ_JNGB01000107.1:0-9047 GCF_001029355.1 Robinsoniella sp. RHS | reverse complement strand
CAAATACCATCAGGAACAGGCAAGAGAGATCATGGAGGCATATTTTGATCAAATGGATACGAAAAGATACTCCCTGAAAGCGATTGGAAATGCGTGTGAAAGCATTGTTTCAATGGTAAACCAGTATGCGGTGGGAGTGGGTGTGGATACTGATGATATCATGAGTGTATTTTATAAACGATATCTTTACTGCGATGACCTGGGTAAGATGAAAAATGAAATATCAGGTTATATTACGCTGATCATAAATTCTATTCAATTGAAAAGCCCGGATCAGAATCAGCTGTTTCATTCCGTTCAGGCTTATATCCAAAGAAATTATCACCGTAAACTGACCCTTCAGATGATTTCTTCTGAATTTTTTGTAACACCAGCGTATTGCAGCAGCCTTTTAAAAGAAAAGCTGGATAAAAGCTTTAATGAGTATCTGGGAGAGATCAGGCTGGAAAAGGCAAAGCAGTTATTAAAGGAAACAGATTTAAGTGCAGACCGTATTTCGGATGAAATCGGCTATTCCAATCCAAAATACTTTTTTAAGGTATTTAAAAAATTAACAGGTTTAACACCTTTAGAATATCGGGTAAAGGAGAAGAAAAGGAATGCTTTATAAATTAAAAACAGAGGCGCTGAGCGGGGAGGAGTTTCAGAATCCCGGATGTGAATACCGCGGAGCACCGTTCTGGGCGTGGAACTGCAGGCTGGATCAGAAACAATTGTTAAAACAGATCTCTTATTTTAAAGAAATGGGGATGGGCGGATTCCATATTCACTGCCGTGTAGGTCTGGATACTGGATATATGGGCAGAGAATTCCTGGAGGATGTGAAAGCCTGCAAAGATGAGGCAAAAAGGCAGGATCTGCTGTGCTGGCTCTATGATGAGGACCGCTGGCCCTCCGGCAGTGCAGGGGGAATGGTCACCAGGGAGCAAGCTTACCGTTCCAGGTTTCTGGTATTCCAGCCGGAGAACTGGACGGACGCTGCAGAAGAGACACCTATGTCAGCGGCAAAAGCAGTGCGGAGTAATCATAACAAGTTACTTGCAAGATATGAGATTAAACTGGATCCGAAAGGATATTTAATAAGCGGACGGGTTCTAAAACCGGGAGAAGAAGGGGGAAATGTATGGACAGCCAGTTTGGAGATCTCAGGTGATACGCCGTGGTTTAATAATCAGGCTTATGTAAATACCCTGGATAAGAAGGCAATTGACCGGTTTATAGAATTGACCCATGAGGTATATTACAGAGAGCTGGGGAAAGATTTTGGGGGACAGATACCGGCTATATTTACGGATGAACCGCAGACCAGCCACAAGGAAGTACTGGATACACCCTTTACATATAAACCGGTAATTCTGCCGTTTACAGATGATTTTGAGGATACTTTTTATAAATGTTTTGGCATATCGGTTCTGGATCATCTTCCGGAACTGATCTGGGAACTGGGAGAACAGAAGGCATCTCAGGTACGGTATCTGTACCACTTACATGTGTGCCAGCGGTTTTCAGAAGCTTTTGGGGACAATGCTGGAACGTGGTGCAGCAGCCATGGCATTGCACTTACCGGTCATATGATGAATGAGTGGACACTTCATTCCCAGACAATGGCAGCTGGGGAAGTGATGCGTCCGATGAAAGAATTTGGACTTCCGGGAATTGACATGTTATGTGACAGGCGGGAACTGTCCACCGCAAAACAGGCGCAGAGCGTGGCACACCAGTATGGGCGGGAAGGCGTAATGAGTGAAATCTATGGTGTAACCGGTTGGGATTTTGATTTTAGAAATCACAAACTTGCGGGAGACTGGCAGGCAGCTCTTGGAGTAACGGTCCGGGTTCCGCATCTGACCTGGGCATCTATGGAAGGTGAGGGAAAACGGGATTATCCGGCAAGCATCGGTTACCAGTCACCATGGTATAAAGAATATTCCTATATTGAAAATCATTTTGCCAGGCTTGCAGCGGTGCTGACAAGAGGCATGCCAGGGGTACGCATCGGTGTGATACATCCGGTGGAATCCTACTGGATGTACTGGGGGAATCAGAAGCAGACTGCCGTCATCCGCCAGGAATTAGAGTATAATTTTTCAAATGTAATCGATTGGATGCTTTACGGGCTTCTGGACTTTGACTTTATTTCAGAAGCACTCTTAAGTGATGGATCAAAATCATTGCACGGCAGCAGGGAAAAGTTCTGCATGGGTGAAATGAACTATGAAGTGGTAATTGTCCCCGGATGTCACACACTGCGTTCCTCTACTGTGGATAAGTTAAAGGAATTCGCCGCACATGGTGGAAAAGTCATATTTATGGGAAATATCCCACGTTATGTAGATGCTGTGGAAAGTAATGCCGTAGTCCTCCTCTCACAACAATGTGAAAAGATCCAGTATTCATCATCCCAGCTGTTAGAAGCATTAAAACCCTGGAGAGATATTGATATCTGTGTGGAAAATACAGAGGGAAAAGACCCCACACGCATGGAGCACAGAGAAAACGGGCTACGGTCTGCAAATATGTTCTATCAGCTCAGAGAAGAGGAAGAGCGAAAATGGTTGTTTATCTGCCATGTAAACAAACCCCAAAATGAGCATATTACCCATATGGAAAAGTGGGAAATTTGGGTGAAAGGAATTTACAGCCCTGTGGTTTATGATACCTTAAGTGGTGAGATTTACGATATTCATGCTGATTATGCGGATCAAAAAACTAAAATAATATATTATGGGTCACAGCATGACAGTCTGTTGCTGGAGTTGAAAAAAGAAAAGCAGGAAGAAAAAAAGCAGCAAGAAAAAAAGCAGCTAGAAAAGCCTAGCTTGTGCTATTCATGGGATAAAAGTGTGAGAGAAAAGAAAGATCTGCCCCAGCCGGATTCGTATCGCCTGACTGAGCCGAATGTATGTCTGCTGGATATGGCTGAATACGCATTTGATGATGGAGAATTCATGCCGGAGGAAGAAATCCTGCGCATTGACAATCTTTTCCGGAAAGAATTGGGTTATCCTCTTCGAATGGAGGCACTGGCACAGCCCTGGACGCAGAAAGAAGAAGAAATTCCCCGACATATTTTGAAATTAAGATTTACCATAGATTCAGAAACAGTAGTTGAATCGGCAGAAATTGCCATGGAGCATCCGGAAAATGTGAGGATGGAGTGGAATGGTGAACCTATAAATGGAGCGGATTCCGGCTGGTTTGTAGATGAGTGCATCCGAAAGAGAAAGGTGGGACAGATAAAAAAAGGTAAGAACCAATTGGTAATACATATCCCGTTTCAGAAGAAGACAAACGTGGAATGGTGCTATCTACTGGGAAACTTTGGGGTGCAGGTATCAGGCAGAATGAAGAAGCTGATAAAAATGCCCGGCGAATTACATTATGGAAACTTTGTAAACCAGGGATTCCCTTTTTATGCCGGAAACATGGAGTATGAGGTATCTGTTTATAGCAAAGAGGGCAGGCTCTGTCTGGAGACATCCCATTACCGTGGAGCGCTGATTACGGTAGATCTGGATGGAAAGAGAGGCGGAACAATTGCACTGGCACCTTATATACTGGATCTGGGCGAGGTGAATGAGGGATGGCATCGAATGACGATACGTCTGTACGGAAACCGTATTAATGCTTTTGGAGCGGTTCATAACGCAGATACACAGGAAGAGTGGTATGGACCGAATCTTTGGAGAACCACGGGAAATAAATGGAGTTATGAATATCAGCTAAAGGAAATGGGGATTTTAACTACCCCGCAGTTTTGGATTGCAGAAAAGGAGACAAATGATGATGATGAACTTTAAGGACGGAGTATATCCGGTAATGCTTACGCCATTTACGGAGAAAAATCAGGTTGATTATGAAGCATTGGGGAAAATAGTGGACTGGTATATAGATGCCGGAGCTGCGGGGCTGTTTGCAGTGTGCCAGTCCAGTGAGATGTTTTATTTATCGTTGGAAGAGCGGGCAGCTATTGCAGAATTTGTGGTCAAAAAGGCGGGTAAAAGAGCATCGGTAATAGCATCCGGGCATATCTCCGATTCTCTGGATGATCAGGCTGAGGAATTACAGGCAATTGCAGAAACAGGTGTGGATGCAGTAATTTTGTTAACAAACCGCTTAGCAGAGGAAACACAAAGCGATGAGATCTGGCTGGAAAATCTGAAGTATCTGCTGGAACGCCTGCCAAAAGACATGCCCCTTGGATTTTATGAGTGTCCTTATCCTTATAAAAGAATTATATCCCCGGAATTATTAAAGTGGTGTGCCGAAACCGGACGTTTCTATTTTCTAAAAGACACCAGCTGCGATATTGAAAATATAAAGGAAAAATTAAAGGTGATTAAGGGAACAGAATTAAAACTGTTCAATGCCAATTCAGCAACTCTTTTGGAATCTCTGGAATTGGGCGCAAGCGGGTACAGCGGCGTAATGGCGAATTTCCATCCGGAAATTTACACCTGGCTCACCGGTCATTTCCGTGAACAGCCTGAAAAGGCAAGATTAAGGAATGATTTTCTTACCGTAGCTTCATTTATTGAATGCAAGGCATACCCGGTCAATGCCAAATATTATCAGATGCAGATTGGCAATTTTAATTCACTTCAAACGAGAACGAAAAGTCCGGATCTTTGTAATGATACCGGCAGAAAAGAAGTGGAACAACTGGACCGTCTGACAAAATGGTTTGAGAAAACATTATGAGAAAACATTATGAGAAAACAATATAAGTCCGGGACATTTTTTGATGCAGCACTTATTTGCATAGAGAATACCGGTAAAGGAGTAAATAATGAAAAAGGTGAAAAAGGTATTGGTAACTGCCACAAACTATTCCAGGTACTGTGCTCCCGGTAAAAAACTGCTGATGGACTATGGTTGTGAAGTCATTGAAAATCCATATCAAAGACCTTTACAGTTTGAAGAATTAAAAGATCTGACCGGAGATGCAGACGGCGTAATCGCAGGTGTAGAATCCTGGAATGAAGAATTATATAAATTGTCACCCAACTTAAAAGGAATTGCAAGATTCGGGGTAGGAGTAGATAATATTGATCTTAAAGGGGCAAGAGACCATGGAATCACTGTTACAAACTGTCCGGGAGTGAATGCCCCGGCAGTAGCAGAACAGGCGGTTAGCCTGATGCTATGCCTGACCAGGCAGATTCCCTGTCTGTATAATGCAGTGAGAGAAGGCAGGTGGGACAGAACCATGTCTCATGAACTGCGCAGCCGTACGGTGGGGTTGTTGGGATTTGGTGCGATAGCCAGAAATGTGGCAAAGAGATTAATGGGATTTGAACCCAGAGTGATTGCGTATGATAAATACCCTGATTACAGACAGGCAGAGCAATACGGTGTAGAATTAGTCAGCATGGAAGAGGTGCTAAGAAACAGTGATATTATTTCCATGCATTTGCCGGCAAATGAAGAAACCAGGCATATCATTAACGAAAAAACTATTTCCGAAATGAAAGACGGAGTTCTTCTGGTAAACACCGCAAGAGGAAGCCTGGTGGACGAGGCAGCACTGGCAGAAGCGCTGCAGTCAGGTAAGGCCGGGGGGATGGGGACGGACGTGTTTGAACAGGAACCGGCGGATCTTACGAATCCGTTGTTTTCCTTCCCGCAATACATAGCCACACCTCATACATCAGCGGAAACGTTTGAGAATTGTGAAGAAACTTCTTTGGTGACTGCGAAGGCACTGATTGATATATTTGAGGGCAGAGTGCCGGAAAATAAGTTGGAAGTATAAGCGAAAATTAAATAGGGATGCTAAAATGGCTGACAGTTAGAATTAATTCTGACTGCCAGCCATTTTTTGCATCAAGAATTAAACATTGAAATGGTAGAAATAACCATTTGTGCATTGACGGTTATTCAAATAGAATAAATGGTGTGCTTAAAATTACAGTATTGTGTGTTTGTTTATCCATATAATTTACCGGCACAAGCTGTTATGATAGAGAAGAAAAAGTGAAGAGAGGCTGTATATGTATAAAATAATTATTGCAGAAGATGAACCGTTAGCACTTCGTTCTCTGAAAAATATGATTGACCGTCATTATCCAGATATGCAGGTGGTGGGAGAGGCCCGGTCAGGCGAAGAGGCACTTGTTTTAATTGAAGAAAAATCCCCTGATATGGTATTTTCGGATATTCGAATGCCTGTAATGGACGGTATTGAGCTGTTAAGGCAGATCAGGGCGCGCAATCTGGATATAGAACTGGTAATTATTAGCGGATATCAGGATTTTCAGTTTGCGCAGAGTGCTATTCGATATGGTGTTGTGGAGTATTTATTAAAACCAATCAGTTTAAATAAGATAAATACGCTAATGAATAAACTAAGAGATACTTTAAATGAAAAGTATCAAAAGAAACAGTATGAATGTTTTAGAAATTTAATCGTAAAAAATGATGCCACATTTTCGGGTATGAACAAATATTTGATGAATGACAGGTATTACATAGGGCTGATACGTAAAAAAGGCATTCCGTTTCGATATGGTATACAGATAAATGAACTGGAAATAAATTTTGATATGGATACCGGAGGACATTATTGGGTATTAGCATGCAGAGATGAATCCGAGGTTATTTTGATTTCAGACAGAGATATCGTAACAAAAATGAAAGAGTTTACCCGGGTCTGGTGCCGGGGAGAATATTATACTGCTGTTTATTCAGCAAAAAAGATCATGCTTCAAGACTTTGCGGATACAGTACATATACTGATAAAAGAAATAAACTCCAGAATTATAGTTTCAAAAACAACATTTATTGAGCTTAGCAGTTTAAAGCCTCAGGAAGATTATACAGTAGCCCTTACAGACTCGGTTATTGATCAAATAACTCATTATATTAAGGATTATAAGATTGAAGAACTTAAAAAAGCTATAATCCGCTTATTCAGTGAATGGGAAAGAAATGAATGCCCGCTTATTCATGTTGAGAAAAGCCTGCGGACAATCTTCTATTTTGCGTCAAAGTATATCCATACAGATACACTGGAAGACAGCATGCTGCTTGAAGAGGCGGTATGTTATGCCAACAATATGGGGGAATTAATGGAGAGCTTCTGGTTTGTTCTGCAAAGAAGCATTTCCCGGGGGAAGCCGGAAACAGAAAAAACTGGTAAAGAGATCTTTCTGGATTCCATAGAAGATTATCTGAATAATCATATAAATGAAGTTTTAAGTATGGAGATGGTCTGTGATTACTTTGGAATTTCACAAACATATTTTAGCAGGCTGTTTCGAACATATAAGAAAACATCATTTAAAGAATATTTTATGAAGATGAAAGTAGAAAAGGCAAAGGAGGTTATGCGTTTACAGCCCGATTTAAGGTTATGGGAAATAGCAAAAATGCTTGGCTATGAGGATGCTGCTTATTTTAGCCGTGTGTTTAAAAATATTACAGGGGAACTGCCGTCTGATTTTCAAAGAAGATTTGAAAAAAATTTTGAGGAGGATAAAAGGGATGTTAACAGGTGCAAAGTGGATTTGGGAAGAAAATAATCGATCAGATAATGACTGGGTTTATTTTAGAAAGAATTTTAAGGTAGAAAAAGAAGGTGATTATATTCTTTCTATATCAGCAGATACCAGATATTTCCTATATATAAATCAGAACTTATGCGTTCTGGACGGCGGGCTGTTCCGGGATGCATATGGTGAAAATAGTGGATATGCAGACAAGGTTGCCATTACGGATTTTATAAAAGCCGGGGTGAATGTTATGGAAATTCTTGTATGGCATTACGGTAACGGAGGAAGGAACAATGTGCCTCTTAAATCTGCAGGCTTGATCTTTGCATGTGAGGAGCTGGCTCTATACAGTGACTCTGCAACGAAGTGCCTGCGTCATCCATGTTATTTCGAGACAGACAAAGCGGAGCCATCCTATTTATATGGAGGTTTCAATATTGGCTATAATGCAAATTACCGAATAAATGACGAAATGCTTAAAGATGCTGTTGAATACTGTTGGGAAGATTTTGGGAGTCTTTATGAGCGTCCGGTTCCTCTGTTTTCTTTTTCGCCTGTCATTTCCGCAGAATATAGGAAATCTGACGGAAGATATGTATTAAAATTACCTACCGCCCTGCATGTCATGGCCTATATGGAAGTTGAAGCTGAGGGGAATGAAACCATAGAGATCAGAAATGACCGTTATACAGTAAATGGAGGGCCCGGAGATGAGATGAATCAATATGCGGGGCACATGACGGAATACATATGCCAAAAAGGATATAACCAATACCTGAATTATGATTATATGGCTTGTGAGGAACTCCATTTTTATATCCCGGATAGTGTTTCCATTATAAGGCTTGGATACCGTATTTGTGAGTATGATACGAAATTAATGGGTGTAATGCACACTGATAATGAGGAAGTTAACACTTTGATGAAAAAATGTGCCAGAACATTAAAATTCTGTATGAGGGATAATTTTATGGACTGTCCTGACCGGGAGCGGGGGCAATGGATCGGGGATGTCTCAGTCCAGGCACCTCAGATCTTTTATACATTGGATCGGAATGCGGTTTTACTGCTTAAGAAAGCTATACATAACTTCATCTCATTAAGAAAAGGTGATTGTCTGGTGGGTAATGTACCGGGTATCCATTCTAGCGAGCTTCCGTCCCAAAGTTTAAATGCAATCAGTGAATTAGGGATGATATCAGTCTACTATGAATTTACCGGGGATAGAGAGATTCTGGAAATGGCATTTGAACCTATGGTTCGTTACCTGAGGCTGTGGGATATGAATGAAGAGGGGATCGTAGAGAGCAGAACAGGTGACTGGTACTGGTTTGACCATCTGTATAACCAGGATAAGATTGTGTTGGAAAACACATGGTATTATATGGCACTCTCTTTTGCGAAACGTGTTGGGGAATGTCTGTCCAGGTTAGAGTACCATGATTTTCTTACAAACCGTATGGCCTCCATGGAACAGAAATTTGAAGAGCATTTTTGGAAAGGCAATTATTACGGAGTGGGTGAAATCGTAGATGAAAGAGCAAATGCATTGGC
>NZ_JNGB01000106.1:0-7018 GCF_001029355.1 Robinsoniella sp. RHS | reverse complement strand
TCCCTGTAGTTTACTACAATCTTCGAAAGTGCTTCTCATATCGATAACACCATCCGGTATAGCAGGAGCCTGTACAAGATTGGTACAGCCCTTAAATGCATTTTGAAGATATATTACACTGTCTGGTAGCACAGGAGCTTTTATCAAACTGGTACAGCCTTCAAATGCATACTGCATATCCACTACTCCATTTTTAATTTCCAGTATCTCAACCAGACTTGTACATTGGCTGAAGGTATTATTCAGATAAACGACACTGGATGGGATAACCGGAGCTTTTACTAATTTTACACATCCACTGAAAGTTGCAACCATACTCACAACATGGTCTGGTATCACAGGTGCCTCGCTTAAACTGCTGCATCCATCAAATGCTGCGTCAAGATTTGTAACCGTATTCGGAATAACAGGCGCTTTGGTTAAACTTGTACACCCTCTGAATGTATCTTTCAGGCTGACAATTCCAGCCGGCAATTGAGGGGTCTGTTCTAAGCTTTTACAGCCGTAGAACGCAGAATCAATATTTGTGACTCCTGCCGGTATTGTTGTAATCTGTTTCAGATTTGCGCAGTCTCTGAAAATACCATCTATTTCAGTCACACCATCCGGAATAACAGGTGCCTGAACAAGACTGCTGCATTTTTCAAATGCCCCCTGCATCTTTTTGGTATTCACAGGTATACCGCTTACATCCGTCAATCCGGTACATCCGTAAAATGCATATGACAAATCATTGTCTTCAATATTAACACCGTTATCAAACTGTACGGTTTTTATCTCCTTGTTGCCGCAAAAAGCGCCCGCGTAATAATCTTCAATTTCCTCGTCATCAAATTGAAATTGTGCTTTTCTTATAATTACTCCATATTCGTTATTATTAATTTGAACATTTGATGGCACAAATACATTAACATCGGCACCTTTATATTTTGTCAAAATCACTTTATCTTCTTCTTTGTTAAAAATATATTCCCAGTTTTTCTTTAAATATATATCATCATATTGTCCTGAACCAATCTCTTTATTCAGTGCTTCTTCCGACTTTAAATCCAACGATTCATTGCCGACAGTCTGTGTTTGAGTTTCAGGCTGGTCCACAGCGGTTGTATCCGTTTCTTCCGTCAGGGCTATATCCTCTGTTTCCGGTATTTCTTCCGTAACTGCCGCTTCAGGCTCTTCTGTCTGGATATCTGCCGAAATCCCCGGTTCCTCTGTTATTTCCCCTGCTTCTGGCTCTGTCAGGTCTTCAGTCTCCTTTTTACTGTCTGCTTTATTTTTCTCTTGTGTTTCCTCTCTGCGAAGATCATTTCCTTTGACTGCTCCCACATTAGCTGCCTGCCCTGTCTCATTCTGCAATTCATCATTATCCGCTAATGCAGTAATGCCGGACGTAGAAATAAGTGACGCACAAAGCAGAATGCTCATAATACGTTTACCTTGTTTCCATCGTTTCATAGCTCACGCTCCTTTTCTGATCGTATACACAATCTCTGTTTTTATTTAATTTTTGTACCTATCGAAGCATAAATATTTGATAATTTATATTAAATCAAATTCTCATCACACTTCTATAATAAAAATTATAGCACAATTCCCTGAAAATTCCATAACCATTTACAATTTATTATCAAATACTTCTTCTGGTTTACAATTAAACACACTACAATCTGCCGCAACTTCCTGATTTACAACAATTGTAGTGCAAACGGCATCCCCGGTTATATTGACATAGTTCCTTGATATCTCCCATTACCGTAAAAAAAGAACTATCCGGATGGCAGTCCGGATAGCTCATATATAATATTTCTATCATTCAATTTTACTCTGATTCTTTTTCTTCTTCCTGAGCCGCTACTATTTTCAGTTCTAATTCATCTAACTGCTTCTCATCTACAACCCCCGGTGCTCCTGTCATCAGGCAGGACGCATCCTTCACTTTCGGGAATGCAATCACTTCACGGATGCTGTCTTCTTTTGTCATCAGCATGATCAGCCTGTCCAGTCCATAAGCCAGTCCTGCGTGGGGTGGAACTCCGTATTTAAATGCATTTAACAGGTATCCGAAACGCTCCTCTGCCTGTTCTTTTGTGAATCCCAGAACTTCAAACATTTTTGCCTGAACATCATTCTGGAAGATTCGGACACTGCCGCCTCCGAGCTCGGTACCGTTAAGTACGATATCGTATGCTTTCGCTCTGACTGCACCAGGATCTGTATCGATCTTATCTAAATCTTCTTCCATCGGCATGGTAAATGGATGATGCATAGCTGCAAAACGCTGCTGTTCTTCTGACCACTCCAGAAGCGGAAACTCCGTTACCCAGAGGAACTTATAATCATCCTTAGAGAGAATTCCCATATTTTTTGCAATCTCAAGGCGAAGATTTCCTAATACATCCCAGACAACCTTATTCTTATCCGCCGCAAACAGCAGTAAATCCCCAGGTTCTCCACCCATTGCTGCAACGATTGCTTTTAATTCCTCTTCTGACATAAATTTCGCAAAGGAGGACTTAAAAGTGCCATCCGGATTGATCACCAGGTAGGCAAGACCTTTGGCGCCATAGCCTTTGGCAAATTCAACAAGTGCATCTATTTTCTTACGAGGCATGCTTCCCTGCCCTTTCGCATTAATGCCGCGTACACTTCCGCCATTATCCAGGGCTCCTTTAAATACTACAAATCCGCAGTCCTTTACAACTTCTGATATATCTTTTAATTCCATACCAAAACGGATATCCGGTTTATCGGACCCATAACGATCCATTGCATCCTGCCATGTCATTCTCGGAATCGGAAGTGGCACATCAATACCGATAGCTTCCTTGAAGATCTTAGCTAACAGTCTTTCGTTGACTTCAATTACATCATCTATGTCTACAAAAGACATCTCCATATCGATCTGTGTAAATTCCGGCTGTCTGTCCGCCCTTAAATCCTCATCACGGAAACATTTTGCAATCTGGAAGTAGCGGTCAAAACCGGAACACATCAGCAGCTGCTTAAATAACTGGGGTGACTGTGGAAGAGCATAGAAATTACCGGGATGCACACGGCTTGGAACCAGGTAATCACGAGCACCTTCCGGGGTACTATTTATTAAAATCGGAGTTTCAATTTCCAGGAAGCCTTCTTCCGCAAGGAAAGTTCGTACAGAAGTGGCCACCTTACTTCTTAGCATCAGGTTTCTCTGAAGATTTGGTCTTCTAAGGTCTAAATATCGGTATTTTAAACGAAGTTCATCTTTTGTCTGGATATTTTCCTCTACCGGGAAAGGCGGTGTATCAGATTCAGAAAGAATACGAAGTTCCGTAGCGCGAAGCTCCCATTCTCCTGTTGCCAGATGTTCATTTACAGCTCCGGAACGGTTTTCCAGAATTCCTTTTACTGCAATTACAAATTCACTGCGCAGTTTTCCTGCTTTCTCAAATCCCTCTGTTCCAATATCATTTTCATCAAACACGATCTGAAGTATCCCGGAGCGGTCTCTCAGATCCACAAAGATCAGACTTCCAAGATTTCTCCTTTTCTGTACCCATCCCATTGCAATGATCTCGGTACTAATGTCGGACTTTGTAACCTCCGCACATCTGTGTGTTCTCTTAAGGCCTTTCATTGATTCTGCCATTTCTCTTATCCTCCATCATCAAAGCGGACATTTAAAATCCACTTTGTTACTTTTATTATACACGCTCTAAACAAATAATCCCGGAATATCCGTTAATGCCACTTCTGTCTGTTCCCCGGTTTCCATATCTTTTACCCTTGCCACACCTTTTTCAAGCTCGTCAGAACCGATGACCACCGTTTTCTTTGCTCCGATTTTGTTCGCATATTTCATCTGGGCTTTCACGCTGCGGTCCATATAGTCTGTTTCCACGATAATTCCGTGGCTTCTGATTTCATTTACAAGCTTATATGCCTTTGCTTTCGCTTCTTTTCCCAGAATTCCCACATATAATTCAACCGAATCTTCTGACGGGAGCTGAACACCTTCTTTTTCCAGGAAGTATAAAATTCGTTCGATCCCCATTCCAAATCCTACCGAAGGAATATCCTGCTTCTCATCGATTTCATGAATCAGTCCGTCATAACGTCCGCCTCCGCAGAGTGTAAAACCTTCCGAATTTACAAATTCAAAAACAGTTTTTGTATAGTAGTCCAGTCCTCTGACAATTCCCGTATCTATTTCGTAGGGCACGTTCAATTCATCTAATAGTGCCTGTAATTCCTCAAAGTGCTCTCTGCACTCCTCATCCAGATATTCAATTGTTCTAGGTGCCTTGTCCACAATCGTTTTACAGGTATCCACTTTACAGTCCAGCACACGAAGGGGATTTTTCAGCATTCTCTCACGACAGGTGGGACATAGCTGTTCTTCATGTTCTTTTAAGTACGCAAGGAGGGCATCATTATAAGTTTTACGGCAATCCTTGCAGCCGATACTGTTAATATGAAGCTTTGCATCGGATAATCCTAATTTACGAATCAGGGTAGATACCAGTGTAATCACTTCGACTTCTGCCAATGGACTTTTGGATCCTACAAATTCCACTCCGAACTGGTGATGCTGTCTGAGTCTGCCGCTTTGAGGTTTTTCATAACGAAATGCCGGTGTCACATAAAATAATTTTGTAGGTGCAGGCTGTGCGTACATGTTGTGCTCCAGGTAAGCTCTCATAACCGGGGAGGTGCCCTCCGGCTTTAAAGTAATGCTGCGGTCACCTTTATCTAAAAAGGTATACATCTCTTTTTGTACTACGTCTGTCGTTTCCCCAACTCCACGCTGGAACAACACAGTATGCTCGAACACAGGGGTAATAATTTCAGATATATGATACGTTTTGGCTAAATCTCTTGCTATTTTTTCTACCAGGGTACGCTTGTGCATCTCTTCTCCGTACCAATCCTGTACTCCTCTGGGTGCCTGTGTAATCATGACAAGTCCTCCTCTATTTCAATCTCTATATTTTCTTTGTCTAATATTTCTTCTATCCCATCTTGATGTATGACTCTTAAAAATGCAAGGAATATTTTCATATCGAAATTCTTTACTTCCGCAATCATCAATTCCACAGCAGCATCCATTTCAAAAGACCTGCGGTATGGACGGTCGGAAGTTAAAGCCGCAAAGACATCGCACACTCTTAAGATCCTTGCTCCTATAGGGATCTCTTCCTCTGCCAGATTGGATGGATATCCAGTACCATCATAGTTTTCGTGATGATACAGAATACTGTCCAAAACTTTCATGGAATAACCCTCTTTATGCAAAATAGCATAACTGAGCGTAGAGTGTGTACGAACATACCGCATCTCTTCAACCGTTAAGGTTTCTTCTTCCCGTCCATAGATATATTTTGCAAGTTCCATCTTACCTATATCATGGAGAAAACCGGCAATTGCCATCTCATGGCAATCTTCCTCACAAAGGCCCAGTTCTCTGGACACACGGCTGGCCAGATTACTGACACACATTCCATGTGCAATTTCCTTTGCAAGATCTATTTGTATGATGTGACATGTTCGTTGTTTACGAGTTTCTGTCATTCCAATTCCCCTTCGTATAGTAAGAAGCCTTTTCGCTTCCGTTCTATCATTTCATCAATACGTTCGATATAACCTTTAATATCTTTTACATTTTCTATTCGTTCAATATGTTCCTCATCCGGCACAAGTTTAGTAGCTGCTCCCGCCCCCAATGCCAGAATACTCTGTTTTTCTTCCATAATCAGAATATTGTAAATACCTGCTTTATCCGGCTTAGCATAACCCACATTTTCAAAATTTCCCGCCATATTCTTCTGTCGGTACAGGTAATAAGGTGTCAGTCCGCTTTTGCTCACATAATCAGATGTCATGTCCATAATTTCCTGATTATTCGTAAATGTCATCTCTTTATACTGATCTCTAAACATGTTCAGCCTTGCCGCGCGTTTCACTGCAAGGGAATGGACTGTAATACTTTCCGGATCCATCTCCACTACTTCCTGAAGTGTATGCTCCACCTCAGATTTACCTTCACCTGGAAGTCCTACAATCAAATCCATGTTAATATTATCAAATCCTGCATCCCGTGCCAGAGCAAATGCTTCTTTGGTCTGCGCCACCGTATGGCGCCTGCCTATAATATCCAGCGTCTTATCATTCATCGTCTGAGGATTTATCGAAATCCTGGTAACCGGATGTCTGCGTATCGCCTCTAACTTTTCCATTGTAATACTGTCAGGCCTTCCGGCTTCCACCGTGTACTCCTGGATTTTACTGATATCAAAACAGGATTCAATCTTATTCATAAGACGCTCTATCTGTTCCGGTTCCAAAGTCGTAGGTGTTCCTCCCCCTATATAAATCGTATTGAGTTCACGGTTTTTATAGAGCTTTGCAGCAAACTCCATCTCCTTACAAAGTGCGTCAAGATAAGCGTCCACTTTATGCTTCCACACGGACAGCGGGCTGGAACTAAACGAACAATAGAGACAGATACTGGGGCAAAATGGAATTCCTATATATAGACTATAACCATTTTTATAATTTATATCCTTTAAAATATAGCTTTCCCGGTTTGCAATCATAACACTCAGTGAGGTTTTTTCATTGCTGCAATAATATGTATTGCGCATATAATCCGCTATCTCAGTATTCTTAAGTCCCTGTTCTAACAGAGCCATTGGAATCTTCGTAGGGCGAATGCCTGTCAACGTCCCCCAGGGCAGTTCCTGACCCGAACGTTCTCTAAGCATTTCATAAAGCAGGCGTTTCAGCCGGTTCTTTGTTTCCTTACGATTGGCATAATAATCCAGCTGAATGCTTCGTCCATCCAGCTTTTCCCGATCCGGTCCATAAAATGTTATAGCAATGCCGGTGTCACTGTAGGATATCATGATATAAAAATCAAAAGACCCTTCCACCAGATCTTCCCCGTAATAGACAGGTACATCCACCCCCGGATAGAATGCTCTCACCAGTGAATGGATATCATATTCGAAATCTCTCTTATTCAATTGTACTGCAATCA
>NZ_JNGB01000105.1:0-17202 GCF_001029355.1 Robinsoniella sp. RHS | reverse complement strand
TCATAAAGCAGCCTTCTGTCTGTCACATCCGCTTTATTGCCGGTCACAGAATCAACCTTTGTCCAGTTCACGCCATCCTCGCTGGTCTGCAGATCAAAAGAATCTGTATTTCTGTCTGCTCCTTTCCGGGATGTATAATTATCATGCTTCACATGCCAGCGGTTAAATTTAGTGGATACCTTCAGATCCACTATCAGATACTGTTCCTGTCCGATATCAGATACCCATCCTTCTGCCTGGGTTACGCCGCCCACGGCTTTTTCAGCTTCATGCCCCTGGGTCTGGCTGCTTGCATAAGCCGGCATCTGGTATACTTTATTATAGGGATGTTCCGATCCTTTATTATCGATAATCGGCATCTGGTATTCATCATTTTTGTAATAACCTTCCAATTGCCCGATTCTGGCAATTCCATCATCCCCTTCAGCAGTCGCTTGGGTAATATAGATCCGAAGATACCGGAAGCTCTGTGCCGGATTTAATTTTACTTCCGTACTGTCGGCTTCATTGCCAGTGATTTTTTCTACTGTAACCCAGTCTTCTTCCCCTGCATTTTCCGGCTTGATGCCATTCTTTAAAGTCTGAATCTCAAAATCCTTTGTATTGCGCCCGCTTCCCTTGCCGGACGTGTAATTGTCATGGCGCACAACCAGACGGTCCATAATCTCATTAAATCCCAGATCATATAAAATCCACTGGGGTGTACCTGTTTCTGCTGCTTCCCAGCCCGTAAAGTTTTCACCGTCTCCATTTAAATTTTTCAAATATAATCCGCCAGCAGTCAGCGCTGCCCCATGGTCCCGGGACTCAGAACTGGCTTTGACCTGGCTGCCATAAATCAGGTTATATTCATGTCCGGCTTCAGCAGGGGTTATTGTCAGCCCGCCCCCCGTTATAATCTGCGGTGTTCTTCCCACATACCCAAAATACAGTGAATTGTCTGACCAGAAATCATTGGATGATAAAAGCCAGGTTTTTTCCGTATCATTCCCATAAGAGGTGGCACCGATTTCTCCATTTCCCAAAAGTGCGGTACTGGGCATTTGCTGCGTGATAGCCTGATCATATTTTGTATTCGTCCAGACCGCTTTATCCGCAAATGTATCCATAATTCCGGAAATCTTTTCCCACTGCGCATCGCTGTTTCCACCTTCTGCCTTCGCCGTAAATGCCGGGCTGATACATGGTACCAGCATTGCCGTGCATAAAATTCCTGCCAATCCCTGCCATACTTTTCTTTTCTTCCTTCTCATAAATGAAACCCCCATTCCTTTTTTTCACAGTGAGACTAATCAAAACGCTTCCATGCAGCTGACCGTAATACCCTTTACTGTGATATTCATAAGTATAACAAATGGATTTTTCTTAGGAAATGCACATTCCTGAACAATGATGTGGAAAATCCGGAACAGTTTTTTGTTTTCTGACGCAAAAACACCGAAAAACTAGGTATTTGTAATTTTCGGTGTCAATATTTGGGTTTAGCTGATTAAATTACGCTTTGTAGATGGAGGTAGTGTACGGAAAGATGGGGGTGGGAAACTGATATGGACTCCGTCAGCTTGCCACAGAACTGGTATTTTCTAACCTTTCCGAAGCACTTTTTGGCGGCACGCGGGCATTCACCGAGAAATCCTGATGCATTTCTCGGTTCAGTGCCCGCTTAGTATCCGATGGGAGCCAGTCGAATACTATCCGCCAAAAAGCACTCCGGGAAGCTAAGTAAATACTCAGCTCTGCTCTACGCTTCCTCCGCCCATATCAGTTTCCCACCCCCATCTTTCCGAGATTCATGTTACCGCCACAAAGCTGGTTTTCTCAGCATGGTCGGACCCCTGGGCTGCGGCAGGCTGTTCTTTATTGGATGCAGCGTGATATGTTTCGGCTATATATGCGTAAAAGATGAAAGTTTGCTACTTTTTCTGGATTGAAGAGACAAATCACAGTGCTAAGTTTAGTTGTTTTATGCTATTCGTTTTCAGCATGATAGATGCCCTGGGGCTGAAGCTGTTTGTTCTTTATTTGATGGAACGCAGTATATTTTTGGCTGTTTATGCACAAAAGAAGATAAAAGCCTACTTTTTTTTCTGATCACAGAAAGAAAAACAAATCCCGTTCTCAAGATCAGTTACTTGACATCATAGCTTACACCAATCGCGTCTAGCATGCCACAACCCCAGGGTCCCACCACGCTGAGAAAACCAGCTTTGTATCAACGAATGCTATCTCGGAAAGAGAAGGGGGCGGACCAGGACATTGGTTTGGAAGGCTTATAGCAGAGCTGAGCATTTTTGGCGGATACAATTCGACCAGTACTGCATTGCAAAATGCAGTACTTCTCCCATCGGATTGTAAGCGGGCAGTGAGCTGCGAAATGCATCAGGATTTCGGAGCGAATGCCCGCGTGCCGCCAAAAAGTGCTCCGGGAAGGTTAGAAAATGCCAGTTCTGCGGTAAGCCTTCCAAACCAATGTCCTGGTCCGCCCCCTTCTCTTTCCGTACACTACCTCCATCTACAAAGCGTCCCTTCCTCAGCTAAACCCCAATATAATGCATTTAATAGAACATTACAAAACGTTCCCTGTAGTACTAAGCCATCAACTTACCAATCTCTCCGCTTACATCTTCATATCTTCGTTCCTCTGCATTCAGGTTATTTATTTCACCTGTGATTTTTTGATCCTTAAATACCAGGATGCGTCTGGCAAGGGTAATCATCTCAGGCATATCGGAAGAAATCAATATAATAGATTTTCCCTCATCCTTTGCAAGGCTCCAGATTAAATCATGGATATACTTTTTGGCTCCCACATCGACACCTACCGTAGGTTCGTCTATGATCAGCACATCACAGTCTGCTGCCAGCCATTTCCCGATACTGACCTTTTGCTGGTTACCGCCGGAGAGGCTTCCCACCCTGGTTTCTGCTGTAGGCGTTTTGATTTTCATTTTGTCGATCATGTAACGGATTGTTTTTTCTTCTTCCTTTATATTGATCTTCTTGAACTTATTGCGGATGCGGGACCAGATTGTTATGGTTGTATTGGTCCCAACCGAAAAGTCCAGAATCAAGCCTTCTTCTTTTCTGTTTTCCGATACATATCCGATGCCATACCGCTCCAGGCTGTCCTGTACGGAATTTATGGCTGCTTTTTTTCCTTTTACGTAAACTTCACCCTGATCCATTTTATCCGCACCGATCAAAAGCCGCACCAATTCTGTTCTTCCTGAGCCTACAAGCCCGTAAAAACCCAGTATCTCACCACGCTTTAACTGGAATCCAACTTGGTCGAACTGCCCATATGTGGTGATATTTTTTGCTTCCAGCACCACGTCTTCTTTCACATCCAGAAATCCCAGATGTTCATTTGACTCTTCCCGTCCAATCATCATTTTGACAATGTCCTGACGGGTAATTCCCACACAGCTTTTTGTCCCCACATATTTTCCGTCTCTCAGTACGGAGACTTTATCACAGAGTGCAATTACCTCTTCCAGCTTGTGAGATACAAATATGACTGCCACATTCTGTTCCTTTAAGCGCTTTACAATCTTAATCAGATTGTTGCTCTCATAGGTAGTCAATGATGATGTAGGTTCATCCAGAAGTATGTATTTTGCATTTGAGGACAAAGCTTTCGCTATTTGTATCAGCTGTTTTTGTGCAGCCGTCAGGTGTTCTATCTTCTGGGTAGGGCTGATGTCCAGACCCACAATGCGCAGATACTTGACCGCGGTCTCATTAATCCTTTTCCAGTCCACCACAAGCCCTTTTTTAAACTGGTCAATCCGGTCTAAAATAATGTTCTCAGCGACTGTTGACTCCGGAATCACCTGAATCTCCTGGCTTACCATATTGATATCATGGTCAACTGCATCCCTGAAATTCTTGATATCTGCCTTTTCTCCATCCAGATACACCTCTCCCATATCAGGATGGTAAATACCTGTTATAATTTTCATGAGGGTTGATTTTCCGGCTCCATTTTCACCCATTAGAGCGTGTATTTCGCCTTTGCGAAAACTCAGGGAAACATCATCCAGCGCTTTTACCCCCGGGAAGATTTTACTTATATTTTTTAATTCCAGCATACGAACCTCCACTAGGTGCCTCCTGGGGTAAATACTCCGGGAGGCACAATATTCTATTTCGTCAGATACTCGGTTGTAAGTTTCCCTAAGATATCCTGGGTTACCTGATCCAGTTCTGCTTCATAGGTAGTCTGATTATCTTTCGTAACAATAACATTTCCGGCATTGATAAAATACTGGCCATCCTTTACTTTATATCCTTCTCCCATATATTTTAAAATCATACAGGAAATGTAACCGTGACCTGCTGTATTCTGCGCAATTGTTGCATCTACAATACCATTCTCAATCCCTTTCATAACACCGGAGTCCGTATCAATGGCAACCGTATAGATATGCTTGTCATCTCCCTGTTTTTCGTAATAATCAGATAAAGTCTGTGTCATACCTACACTTGTAACCAGTCCGGTACAGACAATTCCATCAATCTTTCCAACGTTTGCAGAAAGTGCACTTTCAATTTTGCTGACTGCCTCTTCCTGGGTTTTAATTCCGGCTATTTCCTGTATGATCGTAACATCCGGATACTTAGCTACTGCTTCTTCCACACCTTCTTTACGAAGTGCAGTATTGGGATCTTCCAGTACTTCCAGTACATTTAAGATATTACCTTTTTCTCCCATCATCTTTATTACAGCTTCTGTTGCATCATATGCCGCCTGTTTTACATCGGTAGCTACTGCAAAGGAAGCAGTGGTAGGTTTTGCCGTATCGGTACCAAAATTAATGACATTAACCCCCATCTTTTTCGTAATTTCTTCATACAGGCCGTTAGCTCCGGACGCATCACAGGGATAGATGGACAGTGCATTTACTCCCTGGGCAATTAAAGCCTCCACTTTTTCATTTTCACTTGCCTGGGTCCAGTCTGGACCGATCTGGATTACGACTTCCACACCCTGGTCTTCCTGAAATTTCTCAACGCCTTTTTTAACTTCGTCGAAATAAGGATGGGGTGCCGGAGCATACCATGCAATCTTTGTTGCCGAATCGGAACCCGATTTTTCTTCCCCTGCTGGTTCTTTAGCATCCGCATCTGTCGTCTGACCTGATTTCGTCTCTTCTGTAGGTGCTTTTGGACTTCCGCATGCACATAATCCCGTTACTAATACTGCACATAATAAAGTTGCCATCATTTTCTTCATATTATTTATTCTCCTTTTCTTAGGAGCTTTATAGCTCCTGCTTTCTATGTAATACAACCTGATTCACTGCATCCTGAGATGCCCCTATGCCTGCTGCTTCTTTTTCAACTCCTGCTTCAGCTTCCTGCTGTTCATGATAGATTTAATGCTGTCTAAGGAAACCGCCAGCAAAAGAATTAATCCCAGATACGCTTGTTCGTAATAAATATTAGCATTTAACATAACAAGTCCGTTCTTTACCATAACAATCAGAAATCCTGCAAAGAATACTCCAATTGGATTAAATACACCGCCCTTTAACGCCGTTCCGCCAATTACTGCCACCGCAAAGGATATAACCATCCAGTCTACACCTGTAGACGGCTGTGCAGATCCGGTTCTGGATATCCATAGCAGCCCTGCAATTGCTGCAAATAATCCGGATCCCACATTTGCCAGAATAATCATTTTATTGGTATTGACACCGGACATTCTTGCGGCTTCCACGTTGCCTCCCGTAGACAAAATGCGCCGTCCGGTCACCGTATATTTAAAGAAATATCCCAGTATCAGCAAAGCAATCGCTGCCATCCAGAGAAGAAACGGAATTCCAAGAAACCCTTCCCTTCCCAGGAACGTAAAGTTTTCCGGTATCTCATTATACGGATACCCCTGGGATATACCGTTGATTAATCCGGTAAATATAAAGGAAGTAGCCAGGGTAACTACAAATGAGTTTAATTTTAAAGTTGTAATAATCACTCCGTTTATGCAGCCTGCTGCTACACCTACTGCCAGGCCTGCCAATACCGCTGCCACCGGCGGAAGCCCCAATACCTGCATACTATAACCGGCAGCGACAACTGTCATACCCCCGATATATCCAAGCGATAAATTCATACCGCCTACAATGACTACCAATGCCTGCCCAATTGCAATGAATATATAAATTGCAGCCGTTCTTCCCATATTGAATAAATTATAGGCGGTAAAAAAGCTGTCTGAAAATGCTGTAAAAATAATTCCCAGAGCCAGTACTGCCGCAATTACCGTCACCTCACTTCTTGCAAACAATTTTTTCAGCTGGCTTTTGTTGACTTTATTGCCCTTTTCCATTTCTTAATACTCCTTTCATGCCATTACATGCTATCTTTAACTATCGCAAATTGTCACTTAACCTATCTGGCATCAGCCACTGCCCGATACATTGCCAGCAAATTCTCCGGCGGTACATCCGGCATAATATTGTGTTCCTGATTGAACACAAATCCTCCGTCCTGATAGAAGATATCAATCATCCTCCTGGTGTAGTCATATACTTCCCCGGGAGTGGATCTGTTAAGAACAGACCGGGTATTGCATCCACCGCCCCAAAAGGTAATGTCTCTGCCAAATTCTCTTTTTAATACCTGCGGATCCATCTGGTACGCAGTGGTCTGAACCGGATTAATCACATCATATCCCGCATCGATGAGATCTCCCATTATCGGGTAAATAGAACCACAGGAGTGTAAAAATGTCTTCATGCTGCTGTGCTTGTGGACATATTCATTTAACTTCTTATGATAGGGCTTAAAGAGGGTCTGATATTTCTCCTGAGACATAAACATTCCGGTATCCATTCCCAGGTCATCTCCAAATCTGAGAATATCCACAATATCTCCCACTGACTCACATACCTTTTCCAGGGTGGCCAAATGGCGCTCCATCAGTTCTCCTACCAATATCTCTACATTTTCCGGATCTGCATAAGTGTCCATAAGAAAATTATCCATTCTTCTTAAGAAGGTTCCCCATTCAAAAAGGTTACATCCGCAGGTTATCATAAGTGCCCGGTCTGTCGTCGCCCTCATTTTGAGTGTGCGCTCCCGAAGCTGTTTATAAAAATCCGGCTCTGCGGCATGATCCCAGGGACTATGTACCAGCGCGCTCCACAGTACTTTTCCCATTTGATGGTCCAGGTCACGATAGTCATCCGGGTAATCGTCACAATATGGGAAATATGTCTGGTCAAAAAACGTTGCTCCTACCGGCATTTTAGCAATGGTGGTTCCTTCCTTGTCAATCACCAGATAATCCCCGTTTTCCTGTTTCTGTGGATGGAACCATTTGGGATACTGCCCAACAGATCCATCTGCTAAAGTAATGTCGTACCAGTCGCTGTCTTTTTCATTAAATGCCCTTCCAATATCAATTACATCTACTCCGAACATATCCATAATATTATCTTCCGGCTGTACAACCTGCTGTACTACATCAAAGATTCTCGTATGTCCTCCCGTCAGGTTCAAATGCTTCTTTAACTTGTTATAGGCAATTGCCGATATACCCGAGCTGGGTGTTCCCCCTAAATCCAGAGGAACATAATCCGGCTGCTTGTGTCCGATTGATGTTAATATCCGTTCTCTTGATGTCATATTAATCTCCTTTTCTCTAAACGTTTAGATTTTAATCTAAATGATAAACCTCATTCATTTCAGCCCACCATTCACCTTCTGCAGCCGATTCCACCGGCTCCTGACATGGATCACATAGCCCCCACCACTCCTGTGTCTTGGGATCATCTGCCATCTTCTTCATATCCGCTTCGTAGTCATTTCCCGTATATTCATAGTAGCTGAATAAATAGCCATCCCGGTAATATATGGAATAATTACTGATATTGCATTCTTTGATCTTTGCATTGATCTCCGGCCAAGGCTGTGCATGCAAAGCTTTATAAGTTTCTAAAAATTCTTCTTTAACCTTGATTACCTGCCCGTATCTTCTCATATGAATTTTCCTCCATTTCTAATTTTCCAAAGCATAATCAAGCGCCTGTTCAATTATTACTTTTTCACATTTTCGTTTCGATTTTAGTATCACTCTGGTATATCTCATTCCCGCTTTCGTCATATTGTACAATATGTAAGTGATTTTACATCTCTTTTTCGTTTTTTTATTGTTCATCTGATATTTACATTATATATTCTTAATCATTATTTACAATAGGTTTTCTAAAATATAAATCTAAACGTTTAGATATATTGACTGTTTTATGATTTCATGATAACTTCTTATTAACCGGTACTGCAAAATGTTAATTTCAGTACCAGATTCTCTTTAAGATAAGGGGGTATGCCATACATGGCAACTTTAAATGATGTTGCTAGAGATGCCGGTGTATCTATTGCAACAGTTTCCTGTTGTCTCAGCGGAAAACGCCAGGTGAAGCCGGAAACAAAAATGAAAGTTATGGATTCCATAGAAAAACTGAAATATATACCCAACGCCTCGGCCAGAAACTTGAAATTATCTGCTACCAACCGCATTGGCGTTGTACTCACTGATATTGACAACCACTATCATGCAGAAATATTTAAAGGAATTTCATCTTATCTGCAGAATAAAGACTATACGATCAGTGTGGCATTTTCTAATAATTCACCGGATATTGAATGCGAGAAAATCGAAGATTTTGTGAGTCAGAACGTATCAGGGCTTTTAATTATAACCTGCCAGCCGCAGAACACAGAATTTTTTCAAAACAGGATTAAGAATTTTAATATTCCGGCTGTCTTTATTGAACGGAGGCCTCATAATGTAGATGTCAGTTTTGCCGGTTTTGACAACTACCGCACTACCTGTTTTATTACTGAAAAACTATTATCCAAAGGTTACCGAAACATTGCACTAATTACCGGAGCTTCTCACTTTTCTTCAGAAAAAGACTGTATATGCGGATACCAGACAGCCTTTCAAAATTATGGGTTGAAATTCGATGATACGCTGGTCTGCAATACTAATATGACAAAAGAAGATGCATTTAAATCCACCATGCATCGACTCAGCGGCAAACCGGTTGAAGCAGTCATCACCTCTTCCGAGAACATCGCTTATGGCGTGCTGGAAGCATTCCAGATCCAGGGACGCAACGTTCCCCGTGATATCCAGGTTATCACACTTGGCGAGGAAAGCTGGAACAGTTCTGCCAAACTGCCGGGGACCATTTATACTTCCAGAACAGCTTTTACTCTGGGTACGGAGGCATCCCGCCTATTGGCAAAAAATATTGAATCCCCTATGTTTTTCGAAGAAAAATTACTGAATTTTACCGACAACATAACAGACTCCTCACTGGACTTTCCAAAACCTCCATCCTTACCTCTGCCATCTGCCGTGCCCCTGAAAAAGGCCCCGGTACTACGTGCTCTAATGGTGGACCTGGACACTTCCCATTCTACGAAACTCCTGACCAGTTCATTTACCAGGGAATCCGGAATTTCTGTAGAATTCGATTTTGTTCCGCAAAATAACCTTTTGAATAAAATCATCGAAGATATTGACCGGTCCCGCAATTATTATGATATCTATATGTATGATGTGCCCTGGCTGGAGTATATGGTGCAAAACTCACTGGTGTCGGAAATCACCGATTTCATTGCCAATGGAAGCTTTAACCCGCTTTTACTCTTTGATGAAAACATGGACAACTGCTGTTATGAAAACCGCTACTATGGTATTCCCATTATAGGCGGATCCCAGATCATGTTTTACCGCAAGGACCTCTTTGAAAAGCGGGACCTGATTAAGTCATTTAAAAATAAATATAAGATCTCCCTGCGTCCGCCCAAGACCTGGACGGAATTTAACGGAATAGCCAATTTTTTCACACGTTCCTGTAACCCTGATTCACCCACCATTTATGGTACTTCCTTTGCCGGAAGCATGGATGAAGAACTGGCACCGGAAATTCTGATACGCCTCTGGTCTTTTGGCGGAAAGTTATGGGATAAATACAACCGGGTATGCATGAATACTCCCGAAAATATAAAAGCATTCCGCCATATATTAGAGACATTACACTATGTAGAGCAGTCCCCTTTTGAGACATCCATACAAAAAACTGTCTCAGATTTTTACTCCGGGAAAACCGCAATTCTTCTTACATATACGGAATACGCAGCACAAATCAGCAACAGTATTCATGAAAATATCATAGGACGGGTAGGATATGAACCCATTCCCGGCAAAACTCCGGTAAGCATCGGCTGGAATTTCGGCCTGAATCCGTTCACTACAAAGTCAGAAGAGATATTCCAATATTTTAACTGGCTCTGCCAGCCGGATACAAGCAGCTACATGACAATTCTGGATGGACAGTCACCGGTTATCGCACCTTACCACAGCCATGAACTTATGAAATTGTATCCCTGGATGGAATTAACCGAAAAAAGTTTTGCCTATTGCCGCAAAAGAAACGGACCTTACCGAAGCAGGTCCCTGATAATCCCCCAGAACAAGATCGAATCAATTCTCTGCGGGGTGCTGAGAAATATATTAGAAAAGAGCTATACCATAGAAGACGCACTGATCCAGGGTCAGACAAAGCTGGAAGCCCTTTTCCGTTCCTATGGGTATCCGAAACCGCTTCACTTTATTAAATAGATATTGGGGTTTTACTTACAAAAGATGCTTTGTAAGTGAGAATTGTGCCGGGTAAGATAGGACGTAGAAGGATCATATAGACGTAAAATTCACCAGAGCGTGTTTAAAATTGCTTTCTGACACGCTCTGGCAGTACCGGCACCAAATAGTCCCCCACTCCCGCCAATTACTTAACTGAGAACCCGTAATTTCTGCAATGCATCCTTTTCCAATATACATTCAGAATGTTCACACAGCAGTGCCTTTTGTCCTCTGGTGACCGATTCCACATCTGCAAATTCAGCCAGATTAATGGTACACCATGCCATCTGTTCTCCCTCGTCCTTATTGGGTTCTACAAACAGAAGGTATTCTCCTTCAAATTTGTATAGTGCATTTTCCAATGGAATCTCCGTATTGATAAGCCTTGATACCCGAATTACATCATCCAGTTGTGCAAATTCATAAAGCAGATGTAATTCTTCTTCTGATCCCAGTGTATGTTCAACCGATTTTTCCTTTGACTGGTTTTCTTCTGTTTTTGGCAGCTGTTCTTTTCTTGTAATGGAAAATGTGATTCCGCTTGCCGATAATTCCTGAAGCTGACAATGAAGGAGATAACCTTCCACCTGGAACATTAAATCTTTTTCAGCTTTCCTCATTGCTTCCTGGAATAGTGTGCGTGCTTTTTGCGTCCCGTATAAAAAATCGTTGACATTGAGTTTATATTCGATAAAGTCCTCTCTATTCAGTGACCACAGAAGCCTTGAATCATTCACTTTTTCTATTTTCATGGTTATTTCCCCCTTTCCAGACCATGTAAATTCAAAATGGTATTATTATATTTGTTATACTGTAACTATAACAAATTATTATGTAAACAGCAATAGGCAGATGCAAATTTATAGAAATTTAATCTATTTGTAAAAAAATGCTGTATTTACCAATTAAATAACTGGCAAATACAGCATTTTCCATTTTAATATCCTTCCTGCCTTCTGGTTTTCCGTAGCTGGTACCTCTTCTCTCCGCCTTCCCATTCAGCCCGGGCAGCTTCCGTTTCCAGTGCCAATCCCGGTATCCGTACAGGAGTCCCCTCCTTGTCAATTGCCACCATAACCACATATGCCCGGTTGATCACTTTTCTGGTTCCGTTAAGCTCTTCTACATAGGTATCCACTCTCACTTCCATAGAAGTCCTTCCCACATAAGTAATCTTTCCGATAAGTACAACGGTCTGGTTCAGGTATGCAGCCGATTTAAACTGTAAATTATCAATTGCCGCTGTGGTAACTTCTGTCTGTGCATGCCGTTTTGCCACAATACCGGCAATCTCATCTATCCATTGCATCAGCATACCTCCGAACAGCCTGCCATATCCGTTAATATGTCCCGGCATCAGCAGATAGGAATTTTCTGTCCTGGATTCTTCTGCTTTCTTAACCTGTGTCTGCTCCTTAATCATTATTTCCTCCATCCTGTATATTTCAATCTTAAATCTTTCAATATTGAATTCTTCATTCTTGAATCTTCCAATCTTGAATCCTTCATTCTTGAATCTTTCAATCTTGAATCCTTCATTCTTGAATCTTTCAATTTTGAATCTTTCAATCAAAACCGGCAAAAGCAGATCTTTCAATTAATCCGCCTGTCTGTTCTCTGCAGTTCATTATATTACGCGGCATGTCAGTTGTCAAAAAATTACGGTCTGTTTCCTCTTATTTTATCATTGACAACCCTATTTTTTTCATATACTATATACTTTGATAATCAAATCTTTTGAATATATAACAAAAGGAGATTCCCATGAACGATTTTGTAATCACTACTGATTCCAATTCCGACATTCCTTCGGAATACATAGAAAAATATAATTTAACCATTATTCCTCAATATTATGCTTTCGGGGACGAGGTATTTGGGGATGAGAAGCATCTATCTCCATCTGAATTTTATAAAAAGATGAGGGAAGGTGCACTACCCACTTCCATGGCTAACAATCCCGCAGTGATACGCCAGCGCTTTGAATCCCTGCTGGAACAAGGTCTGGATATTCTGCATATTGCATTTTCCTCAAACCTGAGCGGTAGTTATAATAATGTGGCAGTTGCCGCTGGTGAACTTATGGAAGAATATCCCGGTTCCCGGATTCAGGTAATTGACTCCTTAACGGTATCTCTTGGAGAAACACTGCTTCTCCTTCGTGCGCTGGATCTAAAGGCTGATGGTAAATCCATAGATGACATAACCGCTGTTCTGGAAGAAGAAAAACTTCACGGCAATGTGCAGTTTACCGTAGATGACCTGCACCATCTGCAGCGTGGAGGAAGAGTATCCAAAGTTGCTGCCGTATTCGGCAGTATGATTAATATTAAGCCTATACTGTATGTGAATCCGGAAGGAAAACTCGTGCCGCTGGCAACGGTTCGCGGACGTAAAAAATCTCTTTCAGCCTTAGTGGAAAATATGAAAGAAACCCTGGAAGAAAACTATGACAAGAGCCGTCCGGTGGGAATCATCCATGGCGACTGCATACAGGATGCTGAATTTGCCGCTTCACAGATACGGGAAAAACTGGGATTTGAAAATATTATAATTAATGACGTCAGTCCCAGTATCGGTACACATGCCGGTCCAGGTGCACTTGGTTTGTGCTATTATGGAAAGGTACGCTCATAATTTTTTGTTGACTTCCCAGACCACCTATGCTATATTGAAGTCGTATGGAAAAACAGATTTATCAGGTCTTCCCATGCAAATATTTTTGACCACTTTCACTTTGGAAAGTTTAGGCCATGCGGACAGCCGGGTCAACTGCCGATTGGCAACATTTGTTGCCTTATTGATTGAGTTAAAAGCTCAAATTTTATAAGTTGGTTACTTCATAACCAGTGTGCATCCTGGCACATCAAACTTGTGAAACGGTCAATAAGAGTAGTAAAAGTAAAATATTTGCTATATAGACTCTGATCCCTATATCTGTTTTTGAATCGGAATACTTAAGATGAATCTACATACCTTTATTGGGGGGCTCATCTTTTTGATATATGCAAATTCAAATTCAGAATAATATAACGCAAGTGATGGACAGTTTGTACCGGCGCTTGCGTTATTTTTTTGCCTGTCAGACAGGGAAATAAAGGCCGGAGCGCGTTTATAAAATACCTTTTGGTGGATAAAGGAGGTACGAATATGGAAAATAAGTTAAAGCTCTACGGCTTTAATAATCTGACGAAAGCCTTGAGCTTTAATATTTATGATGTCTGTTATGCCAAGACTCCCAGAGAACAGAAGGATTATATTGCTTATATTGATGAACAGTACAATTCAGAAAGGCTGCGGGCCATCCTGACGCATCTGGTTGATATGATCGGCGGCACGATCCTGAATATTTCCAGCCAGGATTATGAACCGCAGGGTGCTTCCGTCACAATCCTCATTGCAGAGGATCACATGGTTCCTGCCGGAGGCGATACCGTTGTGGCACATCTGGATAAAAGCCACGTGACGGTACATACCTATCCGGAATATCATCCGGATACCTGCCTCGCCACATTCCGTGTAGATATTGATGTGGCTACCTGCGGTGAGATTACACCCCTCTCCACCCTGGATTACCTGATCAGTTCCTTTGATTCAGATATTATCACGATGGACTACCGGGTACGGGGTTTCACCAGGGATGTATATGGTAACAAATTATTTATGGACCACTATATGACATCGATTCAGAATTATATAAAAGAAGAAACACTCCGCAAATATGATGCTGTTGATATTAACGTTTACGATGCCAATCTGTTCCATACCAAAATGCTGATAAAGGAAATCGATCTGCAAAATTATCTCTTTAATGCAGATGTTTATGAACTTCCACCCAGAGCCAGGCTTGAAATTATGGGAAGCCTGCGCAGGGAAATGATTGAAATTTTCAGCGGAAGAAATATATATTAGGAGGCAAGTTATGGGAAATCATGCTCAATCCCATGCCCCGATCTATGAGGCACTGGAACGTTTTAAACGAATGCGGGTCGTCCCTTTCGATGTCCCCGGACATAAAAGAGGACGTGGAAACCCTGAACTTGTGGAATTATTAGGCGAAGGTTGTGTCAGTATCGACGTAAATTCCATGAAGCCGCTGGATAATCTCTGCCACCCCATATCGGTTATTAAAGAAGCGGAGGAACTTGCTGCAGAAGCATTTGGCGCTGCAAACGCTTTCTTAATGGTTGGCGGTACGACATCTGCTGTTCAGAGCATGGTGCTCACTGCCTGCAAACGCGGGGATAAGATTATCCTTCCACGTAATGTACACCGAAGCGTCATTAATGCGCTGGTACTCTGCGGTGCAAAACCGGTATATGTCAATCCGGATATGGATCACAAGCTTGGCATTGCTCTTGGAATGAAAGTTTCACAGGTAGAACAGGCGATAGCCGAGCACCCCGATGCCGTCGCTATCTTAATCAACAACCCAACCTACTACGGCATATGCTCCAACTTAAAAGCCATTGTGGATCTCGCCCACCGGCATAACATGCTGGCTCTGGCTGATGAAGCTCATGGGACCCATTTTTACTTCGGTGAGGATATGCCTATATCAGCCATGGCAGCCGGAGCTGATATGGCTTCCGTCAGTATGCATAAATCCGGAGGCAGCTTAACACAGAGTTCTTTTTTACTCACCGGACCAAATGTAAGCGAGGGCTATACCCGGCAGATCATCAATCTGACCCAGACCACCAGCGGGTCTTACCTGCTTCTCTCCAGCCTTGATATTTCCAGACGTAATCTGGCACTTCGCGGCAGGGAAGAATTTGCAAAGGTACGCGCTCTTGCACAATATGCCCGAAGTGAAATCAATGCAATCGGAGGCTATTACGCTTATTGCCGTGAGATTATCAATGATAACAGTATTTATGACTTTGATGTGACAAAGCTTTCTGTTCACACACTGGATATCGGACTTGCAGGAATAGAAGTTTATGATATTCTCAGGGACGAATACGATATTCAGATTGAGTTTGGCGATATCGGCAATATTCTGGCATATATTTCTATTGGTGACCGCAGGCAGGATATTGAGCGCCTTGTGAGTGCTTTAGCCGAAATTAAGCGCCGTTACCAGAAGGATAAAGCCGGCATGCTGACCCAGGAATATATAGACCCCCAGGTGGTAGTTACTCCCCAGGAAGCATTTTATGCAGAAAAAGAATCTCTTCCTATCCGTGAAACAGCCGGAAGGGTTTGCAGTGAATTTGTCATGTGCTATCCTCCGGGCATCCCGATTCTGGCTCCCGGGGAAAAAATCACCCAGGGAATTCTGGAATACATTGAATACGCAAAAATGAAAGGCTGCTCCATGACAGGTCCTGAAGATCCTGACATCGGACACCTGAATGTCTTAAAAGGAGTGTGATTATATGGAGCTATGGTTTTCTGAACAGCATACCCCTCATGTAAAGCTGTCAATCCGCGTGAACAGACAGTTATTCAGCGGGCAGAGTGATTTTCAGAGAATAGATGTTTTTGAATCAAAAGAGTTCGGACGTTTTCTTACCTTAGACGGCTATATGATGCTGACGGAAAAAGATGAGTTCATCTATCACGAAATGATCACTCATGTTCCGCTTGCCGTCCATCCCTGTGTGAAAAAAGTCCTTGTGATCGGTGCCGGTGACGGAGGCGTTATCCGGGAGCTGACCCGTTATACCGGCATTGAACAAATCGATATGGTGGAAATAGATCCCCTGGTGGTAGAAGTCTGCAGAAAATATCTGCCTCAGACCTCCTGCCGCCTGGATGATCCCAGAGTCAGTATCTTCTATGAAGACGGTCTGAGATTTATCCGATCCAGAGAAAACGAATACGACTTGATTATCGTTGACTCCACTGATCCGTTTGGCCCGGGAGAAGGATTGTTCACCAAAGAATTTTATGGCAATTGCTATAAAGCCCTGAAAGAAGACGGCATAATGGTTAATCAGCACGAAAGCCCATTTTATGCTGATGATGCTATTGCGTGCCAGCGGGCGCACAAAAGGATTGTTGAGAGCTTTCCCATTAGCCGGGTCTATCAGGCTCACATACCAACCTATCCGTCCGGGCACTGGCTTTTTGGCTTTGCTTCCAAGCGGTACCATCCGGTACATGACTTGAATGCGGTTGGTTGGAATCTGCTAGGAATTAACACCCGTTACTATACACCCCGGGTGCATGCCGGAGCTTTTGCACTACCAGCTTATGTAGAGGAGTTATTAAGAGATGTTGAATAAAAATATAGAAACTTTTATCGGTTGTGACGCAGAGTATTCGGATGCAAAGATTGTTCTGTTTGGGGCTCCGTTTGACTCTACCACTTCTTTCCGTCCGGGTACCCGTTTCGGAAGCAAGGCGATCAGATCCGAATCCTTTGGTCTGGAAACCTATAGCCCTTATCAGGATAAAGACCTGAGTGACATGCAGATTTTTGACAGCGGTGATCTTGAACTTTGCTTCGGAGATACTGCACTTGCCCTGCAGGATATACAGGACCGTGCAGCAACAATCCTGCAGGACGGGAAACTGCCTCTGCTCATCGG
>NZ_JNGB01000104.1:0-6737 GCF_001029355.1 Robinsoniella sp. RHS | reverse complement strand
GTTCCATGCATCAGTCGCTGGTGCAAATGCAAGTGCCATCCTATATAGTCTCGTAGAGACTGCAAAAGCAACAAATCTGAACGTGTTCCAATATATCTATACATTGCTGTTGTACATGCCGGGTTACAAAAATGGGCCTGATGGTATTGAACAATTACTGCCATGGAGTGATTTCATAAAAGAGCATTGTTCCAGATTAATAGATGTTGAAACAGTAACGGTTGAAGATCATCCAGCCATGACTGTTTAAATTTATTGAAAACTAGTAAACGTTGGGAAAGTCTATACGCTATGTTATTCATCGCTTACGTTGCAAGAGCAAGAATGATAGAAAAAATAGATGATATAATTATAATAGATTGAAGCGCAAGAATAAGTATATTTTCTTGAGAGGTTGTATAACCTAATTTTTGAGCAACGAACACAACTATTGGTATAATTATCGCTCATAGAGTTTTAAGCGGCTTTTTTAAAAGTGCAAAATAGTCACATTGAAGTTGTGCAATTTTTGCTTCTGATATCAACATATCAATGGAATCCATATTGTTTATATCAACATTGTATTCATTTAGAACTTGAATTACCATCCTCATTCTCTGATAGGAATATGGAGAATAGTGGTTTTTGAGCATATATTCTAAATTGCTTGTCTTAGAATCAATTTTTAAAAATATAATGGGTGATATTATTGCCAGTAGAATTACTACAAGAGCAATTATATAACATCTCAAAAATAGTATAAAAAGTGAAATTAAGCAGAGCGAGAAAGTCAATACAACTGCAATTTTTCTGTAAAGCGGTAATTTGGTAAAGGGAATGGTACTTTTAATCCCCTTTAATCCTATTTTATAAGAAATAAATAAGTCACAAAATCTCATACGTAAGTCATCCTTTCTACAATAAATAAGAGGTTATTGTGGGAACATCTTAACCATTATTCCCTTAGTCCCCTTCTTTACCACCATACTATCATCCACAAGATGATTCTTGATTTTTTCCATATCTTTTTCCATTGCATTTATAGCTTCTTGATGCTGTTTTTGATCACTAAAACTGTCACTAGCATTTTCGATATTATCCTGCAACTGTTTTGCTTTTAAGTAAGCGCATAGCTTTTTATTAATGGCATGATTTTTAAAGGATATCTTCATTGTGTCGGGGATAAAGTTTCCTTCCTCATCTTTTTCGGCTTCAAAGGTCATATCGACCTGCTCATCCATCTTAAACAGCAAAGACAGTACGTCGGATACGGTTTCTATATCAAAGTCCATAAAAAGGTTAATGCTGATGCCCAGTGCATTTGTTATCTTGAGCAATTGGTCTGGCTTCGGATTACGGATACCATATTCATACTTCTTGATAGTGGCGGAATTAATGCCAGATAGTTGTCCAAGCATTTCTTGCGATATTCCACGCATATTTCTAAAATATTTAATTTTTTCACCAGTGGTCATATCAATTACCCTCCATATTTTTAAGTTTACATTTGTATTCTATCATATGAGGACACATTTGTGTATAAAAAGTTATTTAAAATACTTGACGAACACAAAAGTGTACTGTATAATCAAAAACACAATAGATCACAAAAGTGTACTGATAAAAACAGGAGAGGAGAGACTAATTTGGATAATAGGATGAAAATGTATTTAACTGCAGATGAGGTTGCTGAACTGTTGGGGGTATCCAGAGGATACGCATATAAGGTGGTTCGGGGATTGAATGATGAGTTGAGAGCAAAAGGTTTCAGAGTGATTTCTGGAAAAGTTCCGACAAAATATTCTCAAGAAAAATTCTACGGCATGAAGTTGGCATAAGGAGAGAAAAGGAGTTGATAGAATGTCCATTACAAGAGACGGTAAGCTGTGGCGCAGCCAGTTCTATTATGAGGACTGGCAAGGCAAACGCCATAAGAAGTACAAAAGAGGTTTTAAAACAAAGAGTGAAGCAGAGGCATGGGAGCGGGACTTCCGGCAGCAACAGCAAAGAGATTTAGATATTAAGTTCGATAACTTTGTGGAAATTTACTATAAAGATATGGAACACTGTTTACGGGAAAGCACCATTATAAACAAGCGATATGTATTTGATTTGAAGGTAACACCTTACTTCAAGAATAAAAAGATGTGCGAAATCAAGACTGCTGATATTAGAGAATGGCAGAACCTGTTAATCAAAAAGGGATATGCCCCCACATATTTGTAAAGTATCAATAATCAGTTAGCAGCACTCTTTAATTACGCAGTCCGATACTATGACCTCAAAGACAATCCATGCAGAAAAGCTGGCAGTATTGGTAAAAGCAAGGCAGACGAAATGGAATTTTGGACGAAGCAGGAGTTTAAAGAGTTCATTTTCGCTATGAAAGAAAAACCGGAGGCAAAGATGGCTTTTCTGATTCTATACTGGACGGGGATACGGATTGGAGAATTACTGGCTTTGACTTATGAGGATATTGATTTAGAGAAGCGAATTATCAGTATTTCAAAGTCATATCAGCGTATCAAAGGCAAAGATATGGTGACTCCGCATAAGACACCGAAAAGTAATCGTTAAGTAACAATTCCGCTATTTCTGGCAGAAGAATTAAAAGAGTATTGCAGTAGGCTATATGGCATCACGCCCAAAGAAAGGATGTTCCGATTTACCAAGTCATTTATGGAGCATGAGATTGTAAGAGGGATAAAAGAAACGGGAGTAAAGCGTATTAGATTGCATGATTTAAGGCATTCACACGCATCCCTGCTTGTAGAAATGGGATTTCAGCCATTGGCGATTGCAGAGCGTTTGGGGAATGAGAAAATAGAAACCACATTAAACACCTATTCCCATCTATACCCCAATAAACAAGCTGAATTAGCAGAACAATTAGAAATCGTCAATGGAGAGGAGGCATAGCCATGAGCGGAGTTCATAAATACCCGACAATCAGCTTTCGGGTTTCGCCAAGAGAGCGTGATGAAATCGAAGCAAAAATTATAGCCAGCGGAATGCAAAAGAAAGACTATTTCATCCGCTCCTGTATTTATAACAGGGTTTGTGTAGTTGGTAAAAAGGAAGTAATCTATCGGCTGGTAGAAGAATTACAGATTATGCAAATGAATCTTAATGATGTTGTGAGTCAATTTGAACAGCAAGAGGTCACGTTATCAAACGAAGGCTTGGAGAAATGAGAAATGACTGTCTGAGTATGCTGAAAGCCATATTGTGGATGTTGGATGGTGTAAAATATCTTTGGCAGGAAACGGAGGAAAATAAAGAAAAAAGTCCCGACAGCAGCAACTGTTAGGACTTCACACAATGGAAAACATCTGTTATCCAAAGTATTACAGCACAAGTATAGCAGAGGTTTTCCAGAGTATCAATAATAATCATTCGAATGGAGGCTTTATGGAAGAAGAAAGAACAGACTTAAAGTTAATAAAACTATCGGAGATACAGTCGCAGGAAATTCAATGGCTGTGGTATCCGTTTATCCCATATGGAAAATTAACAATTATTCAAGGTGATCCGGGGGATGGAAAGACTACACTGGTCTTAAATATAGCGGCTCAATTATCAAAAGGAAGTGGACTTGATAAGGATGTGAAAGTACCAGCGCCTATGAACATTATCTATCAGACAGTCGAGGACGGTTTAGCCGACACGGTAAAACCGAGATTGAAATTAGCGGGAGCAGATTGTGAAAGAATCGTAGTTATTGATGAAAGTGACAAGATGCTTTCTATGGTAGATGAAAGGCTGGAACAAGCACTTATTAGGACGAATGCCAAGTTACTGATTCTTGATCCAATTCAAGCCTATTTAGGCGGCGGGATTGACATGAATAGGGCAAATGAAGCCAGAGATATGACAAAGAAATTAGGGCTGTTGGCGGAGAAGTATCAATGTGCCATCGTCCTGATTGGTCATATGAATAAGGCGGCGGGAAACAAAGCTGCTTATCGGGGAATGGGTTCCATAGATTTCTTTGCCGTAGCAAGAAGCGTTCTTTTGGTAGGGAGAATAGAAGGTCAGGCAGATGTGAGAGCGGTTGTTCAGATTAAAAATAATCTTGCAGCCTTTGGGCATCCCAAAGCATTTTCATTATCAGAAAACGGTTTTCAATGGCTGGGAGATTACGATATAACAGCAGATGAAGTATTGGGCGGTACTGCTCCAAAAGCAAATAAACTGGAACAGGCAAAGCAATGGCTTCGGAAACTTGCCAAAATCAATAAAACAATGCCAAGTAGTGAAATTTTTGAATTGGCAGATGCAGAAGATATCTCCAAAAGGACTCTGGAAAATGCCAAGAAAGAATTAAACATCAAAGCCAAGAAAATCAACAATTCATGGTATTGGGAACTGAAAAATATAAAGTAATTATAGTGAAGAACGCAACAATGCAGCGTATATAGAATTTGCGGAGATGGACAATGCAAGGTTGCAAAAATCATAGACATTACGTTGTTGCGGACTTGAAAAATGGAGGATAAAATTTGAAGCAGATACAAATATCAGAGGAATTATTTATAGCATTGATGAAATACCACATCATGGGTGTGCAAGAGGTTCAGCCGGAAATAGAGAAAGGACTGATGGATAAGATGGATTCCATAACCATGCGCCTATTATATTCAAAATACAAAACAGCACCTTCGGAGGAAGAGAAGGAAAAAGCTAGAAAAGAGTATTTGGATAAAAGGGGAGTGCCGGAAAGTTTCCGGTGGTAGGTTTTCGTTAACTACCAATAACAGGAGCGTGGCACGCACCTGTTGATAGCGGACAAAGAGAAATGCGAATGAAAAGACAGTACGCTATGGCGGGGAAGTAAGTGAATTATTGTCGTAATATGCCTTTTGCTATTCTAAAGATAAACAGTAGAGGAGATTATAATGCAGCCCGGAAACGGGCATGAAGTTCGTAAACGGATACCCTACGGTATCCACTCACAAAAGTGCAGGAAGGGGGTACGCTTATTGGCAAGACACTCATTCATACAGATGTCGAAGCTGACAAATTTGAAAGGTCGGATTAGTTATATATCCAGCCATGTACGACAAGAAAATCTGTATGCGGTGTATGAAACAACGGAACGAAAATTTTGGAATGAACTGGCAAAGTGTAATCAGGAGGAATTCAAGAAAAGTGGTACGGAAGGATCGTGTATAGAAGCACGAGAATTGATTATAGCTTTGCCGGAGAGTTTTGTGGAGTATGAGCCGGATATGCTGCTAAAATTGTTTGTGGAGCATTTTAAGCAGCAATATGAGGTAGAAGCTATTGGAGCATTGCATCATAATAAACGGAAAACAAATTATCATATCCATCTCATCTTTTCTGAACGAGAATTGTTGGAGAAACCAGTCGAGAAGGTTGCAACCCGTAACATGTTTTACGATGAAACGGGGCGGCATGTACGCACTAAAAAAGAGATAATAGATGAGGCTGGTCAGTTAAAAAACGGTTGCAAGATTATCTCGAAAGGGGAGGTGTATGAACGGAAGTTATTTACACCCAAAAAAGCAAAATTAAGTCGGAACTGTTTTTAAAAGAGGTAAAGGCATCATTTACAAATCTCATTAATTTATATGTGAAGGACGAAAAAGAGCAGTTAAAGGTATTTGATAAGCAGGGAGTGTACCTGCCAATGAAAAAGATTGGGAAAAATAATCCAAAGGCAGAGCAGATGCAGTCGGATAATCAATTAAGACAAGACTGGAATCAAACAGTGGATAGAGCCTTGTTAGGTGGAGTGCCGGAGACACAGATTATGAATATTAAACAGATGGAGATTTCTGAAAAAGTAAAAACTTTGGTAAGAAAAGAAGGGAAATGCCCACAGCTATTTGCAAATGTTTTAAAGGGGGCAATCACTATATTGCAAATACTGATATTTAAAGTGCTAAATGCCGTAAATTCAAGTAAAACTATTGATGAAAAATCTGCATATCTGCCATATGAACAAAAGAAAAACAAAGAGATACCGTCTGTACCACCTGCGAAGTCGGAATTGGCAAATAACTTTCCGAGATTACAAGTGATTTTTGAAAAGCTTAATAATCAGAATATTGCGATTCATAAAAAAGAGCAAGTTCTGGTTGAAGCTAATAGGGAACTGGGGAGTGTGAAAGGTATTTTTAAAGGAAAACAACGGAAAGTGTTGCAGGAGAATATCGGGGAATTAACTACTCAGATTGCTAGTATGAAGCAGTGTTTGTCCAACGGTGTGCGGGATTATGGATACAAAAATACAAAAGCGTTTCTGGCTGATTATAATGCCGCAAAAGCAGATTACGACAGTTACCAAAAATCAATAAAAAAATGGGAAAATAGTACGGAAAAAAGCAAAGAACCAGTTAGCGTAATGGAAACACTGAAGAAGTACAAGCAAAGAATAAAAGCTACAGATAACAAGAAAAATCAGGTTCGTACCCGTTCCAAAGATAGGGGCGAAAGATAAGGAGTGACTTATGAAAAAGCATATTTACGATGAGGGAAACGGTTTGTTTTACACATTGGAAGGAGATTTTTATTTGCCGGATTTATTACCGCCGCAGGAGGCAGCCCCTACCTATGGAAAAAATGGGAGGCTGAGACTTCAATATTTAAAGGAACACCGCCGAGTATTTTATACCTGCCTACTCACACAAGGTCGGCTGGTGGAGCATTTGAACAATATAGATAAAATTGCAATAGAGAAGGTAGATAGGATTGTAGAATCTATGAAGATGCAGCAAGGTATTACAGAGGAG
>NZ_JNGB01000103.1:0-26014 GCF_001029355.1 Robinsoniella sp. RHS | reverse complement strand
CAATGTGGACAACATATATAAATTGGCGGATTTGGGAGATTTCTCGAAAGAAGCATATGCCAATATTCTGTCGGATTTTGCTGCAGGATCTGAAAATACGGTTCGCTATAACTACAAAGGAAATAAATACTGGGCTGTCTATATACCCGTTGACGTCAATGACTGGTATATTATAAGTATCGTACCGGAATCTATCATAAATGGCAATTACAATTATACTCTGGGTGTTATTCTTATCGTAAGTTCTGCTTTTATTATATCTATGGTTTTTGCTTACCGTATGAATCAGATGACCAGGAAAAACAAAGAACATCTGGAACAGCTTGCCTATTCCGATCCGATTACAGGTTATTCCAGTTTTGTTAAATTTCTGCTGGATATCGGTTCTCCACATGATCATAGGCAGAATTCTAACTATGCTTTCTGGTATTGTGATATTAAAAGATTTAAATATTTTAATGATTTGTTTGGGTATGACGCAGGTGACGAAGTGTTAAAGTATTTTGCAAACCTGATATCCCGACATACTCTGAAAAATGAATTTTTCTGCCGGGTAAATGCAGATAATTTTACCGGACTTAAATACTACAATGAGAAATCCGAACTTGTAGAATGGTTTCAGACTCTGAATGAGCAGATGAATCACTATATAACTTCAGAAAATCAGGAATATCACCTGGATTTAAGCATTGGTATCTACTGTGTGAATGATTTTAAAGATGACATCACTTTCAATGATATGATTAACCGGGCAAATATGGCGCAAAAAGCGATGAAACAATCCGGCAGTGACAATTATGCTTTTTATTCTCAGGACATTCGCAAACAGATTCTCATGGAAACTGAAATGGAATCCCGAATGCATCAGGCACTGGAAAATGAAGAATTTAAGATATTTGTTCAGCCCAAAGTAGATATACAGCATGGGAACCGAATTGCCGGAGGCGAGGTGCTGGTCCGCTGGGTCAGTGGTCAGGGATCTTTGGTTGTGCCCGGTAAATTTATTCCTTTATTTGAAAAGAATGGTTTTATTATTCACCTGGACCGCTATATGTTTGAGGGTATCTGTAAATGGGCAAGAGGATATCTGGATGCCGGTAATCCTAAGATAAAGCTGGCGACAAATGTCTCCCGCCTGGGACTATTCCAGGATGATTTTCTTGATTTCTATATTAATACGAAAAATAAATATCACCTTCCGGACGGTATGCTTGAATTAGAATTTACAGAAAGTGTCGTTCTAAATAATAATGAACTGTTTAAAACTTTTGTTGAGGCTTTACAGGAAAATGGATTTGTCTGTTCATTAGATGACTTTGGATCAGGATACTCCTCTCTGAATGTTTTAAAAGAGCTTCCTATTCAGGTATTAAAGCTTGACATGATCTTCTTCCGAAAAGGGGCAAACACAGAACGAGAGCAAATTGTAATACGCAATATTATTACTATGGCGAAACAGTTGAAAATGAGGACAGTATCCGAAGGCGTGGAAATGAAAGAACAGGTTAATTTCTTAAGAGAAGTGGGCTGTGACATTGTACAGGGTTATGTTTTTGCAAAACCTATGCCGTTGCCACAATTTGAACAGCTTTTAAGAGATAAGACTGATGGATTTCAATTATAAATTTAAAAATAAAAAAGAAACAGCACTTTGAGTTGCTGTTTCTTTTTTTCATTGCAGTTTTCTTACTATTTATCTAAGGTTACATAATTTACATCCAGAATATCTGCTATTTTTTCAAACAGGGATGCATTATGTCCTACACTCATTGCAAAATGGTGGGTTGGAGCTTCTGCAAACCACTCATCCATATAACTGTCCGGATCTTTTTTGAATTTAACCGGAGTCTGGGTATTTCCTATGGTCATAATTGTTCCGTCTGTGGATTCAGCCTCAGTTATGATGAACTTTAATCTTCCGTCTATAGTCTGGCTGCATCCCAGAGTGGTAATTGGTCCGGTTTTTACTTTTGCTTCAACGGATACCCCGGTTCCCTGTTTTCCATGATACAGGCCCATGCCGCGAAGGATTGGTTTTCCATTTGCGATTTCCAGATGAAATGGTCCGTCATGTCCCAAAAGGATGGTCCCTTCTTCATAATCCGTTACAACGATTTCGCAGAAGGATCCTCCTTTATTAACAATGTCACAGATTTTCATTGCAAGACAGGTCTTAAGATCTCCTTCTCCGGCACATGGTATCCCCTTAGCCGTCAGCAGAGAATGTCCTACGATAAAGCCTCCCTGAAGTTTTTCATACTCTCCGCCCGGTGCGCCATGATAATAATAAGTAAGGGCATCCAAATCGTATTCTTTTACTAATTTTTCCTGTGCCACTGCCACTTTAGCGGACCACTCTAATTGTTCTTCTGTAGGCTTTTTAGCCAGCGGGTCTGCTGCCGAATCTTCACTTATTCTAAAAAACTCTGCTATCTCTTTGCGTTTTTGAGCTACTTCGTCCGGTGTTACAGTCTCCATGGCACGATTTAAATCACACATTTCCAGTACTTCCAGATGTGCTCCTGTCTGCCCCTGAAACATGGTAAAATCACTGTACATATCCAGCATACCGCTGTATGTATTTCCAAGAAAGCCAAATCTTGCTCCGGAGAGTCCGCTTTTTACACTGGCAGCCAGTACCCACTCTTCGATCTTCTTCCATGCCTGAATGGCTTCCGGACGGTTGGCGGTATTTTCATCGGTCAATGAAATCTCAGGTGTATAGTCCAGTCCCAGCAGTCCATTTATCACACGGTATTTAATTCCCGCCCGGTTAAATGCATTGGAAATCTCCGGAACCGGACATGCTCCGCAGTGAGCAAGCCATTCACCCGTCGTTGTCTGTGCATAATTAATTTTAGCCGTAGGCTGAAGATTTAAAATTACAGTATGTGCCTTGCAGTCCTGATGTACCGGCAGTATAGATCCGCTGGTCACATAAGTTCCCGCATGGGCAAAGATCAGGTCTACATTATTTGCATTAAAATACTCTCCTGCTTTATGGCCTTCCTGCTCACAGTCTACCAATCCATAAAAGAAAACCTGTGCATTTCCCATTGCCGTAATTCTATCTGAGATAAACTGCCCATATTCTATCATTCTTTCACGAAGTCCGGGAAACTGTCCCCAATAATGTTTCAACCCCATTGTATAAACACCAATACGCGCTTTTCTGGTTTCTTTTAACTTTGCCATTTTATTTCCTCCTGATTTTATTATTATATTATGTTGTTGTCCTGTTATCACTTTACAAATCCATTGTAATCATTTATCATGGAATTATCAATCAAGTTTATTGTGCAAAAATAACAGAATCTTGCCAATCATACTAAGCAGGATTTTACCGGATTTCACCGGATTGGGAGGCTATCAATATGAAGATAAAAAATGATCAGAACTATGAAGAGCGTGCATCATACAGCTGGTCTGAGGACTCTGTCCGCTTAATTATTACAGCCAGTAATGTGGCAAAATCCATTTATTTTTACATCCAGGAAGCCGGATATTTTAAGACCAGCGATTCTTATTTTACAGAACGTAAAAATCTGAATTCTTTTTTGATCGTTTATACCATATCCGGCCAGGGATATTTAAAATATCAGGGCTGCAATTATTATCTTACTGCGGGTCAATGCTTTTATATTAACTGTACAGAGCATCATTACTATGAAACTGCCGGGAACAGCGACTGGGAATTCTTATGGATTCACTTTAATGGAAGCAGCGCCCTTGGATATTACGAGGAATTTGTTAAAAATGGTTTTAAAACCGTTCAGGTTCAGGACACATTTTTTATGGAAAGCACCCTTCGCAGAATTCTGGCATTAAACCAGAAGCGAAATGCATCTACCGAAGTCCTAACTTCTAACCTTATTACTAATATCCTGACGGAACTCCTTGTACAGACAATTACTTTTGATGCCCAGACTATATTCATGCCTTCCTACATAAAAAATGTATTGAAAGATATAGATCAGAACTTTAAGTCCCCTCTGTCACTGGATGAGTTGGCATCCCGCCACGGAGTCAGTAAATTTCATCTCTCGAAAGAGTTTAAAAAATATACCGGAACTACGGTAAATGAATACATCATTGCAAACAGACTTTCTTACGCAAAGGAACTGTTAAAGTATTCTAATGATTCCGTCAATGAAATTGCTTATAAAGTAGGCATGAATCATGTGAGTCATTTTATTAATCTGTTTAAAAACAGGGAAAATACAACACCCTTGGCATATCGCAAGGAATGGCAGATTTAAAGAAGACTTTATTCTCTATTTAGTCAGGTAAGCATCTACCTGTTTTAATAATTCTTCTTTCACTTTATTGATTCCTGCCGCTTCAGCCTGCTGGTTAAATTCTGCAAGCGTTTCTTCTGCATCTTCCACAAGTCCCAAATCCAGCAGAGGAACATACTTTGTTTTTACGTTATTGAGATTAGCAAGTTCATTCTTAATATTGTTATCATCCAGGATAAAACCTGCTAATAGAGTATTTTCCTGTGCTGCGGTCCACTTTTTAGTCAGATCAACCTCATCCGGAAATTTATCCTCACGGCTCTTTTCAAACTTGTTATTTTTAAATGCCCAGGAGAATGCTGATCCAAAAGGATATTCTTCCTGCTTTTCACCTGCTCTCCAAAATCCTTCTTCGCCTATCTCTTCTGTGGGATCAATCCAATGAATATCTTTTACCCCAAGCCGAACAAGGTTGTTGCATTCTTCGTCAAATTTCAAAAGGTCTATGAGCATAAACGCACGTTCCTGATTTTCAGATGACGCAAGAACGGCTGCTCCGTCACCGGTGTATGCTCCCAATATTTTTTTGCTGTCAGGTATTAAGTCATATATTTCGGGTTTCCATTGAGGATGTTCCTTTTCAATCTGGTTTGCCACAGCCCCGCAGGTTCCAAGGTTCCAAACGAGTGACGCACTGGTTCCATTTGTAAAGGCATCTCTTGGATTGGTGTTATTTGCCACTGCATTCTTTGACCAAAAACCTTTGTCTGACCAGCTTTTCATCTTTTTTATCCACTCTTTATATTCCGGTGTGTCATAGAGCCAGAAAATATCTTTTGCATTTGTCTTTTCATTTACTTTATAGTAAAAAAACTGATCTACCCCATTTAATCCAACCATATTATAATTGTTGTTCAGCATTGCTATACGCATTTCATAATTGTTCTGGGATGCGGCATATGGAAAGATTCCCTTTTCATTTTCAATTACTTTATCATAATACTCTTCCAGGTCATCCAGTGTCTTTAATCTTTCCAGATTATATTTTTCTCTTAAATCACCTCGGATTACAACTGCATTTGTCAGAATAGTTGGGTTATTGGCGGGTACAAAGTATGTTTTTCCGCCGATCGATGCCTGTTCAAATGCCTCCTTTGGCTCTTGCTCTTTTGTTAAGGGCATATATTTCTCTAAAACATCTGTACTGACTTCCGCAAATGCCCCTTTTGTCGCTTCCTCTGCATACATTGCCCAGGTAGAGGTATAGATTAAATCAAACTTTTCTCCTGATGAAATTAAAAGAGAGTACTTCTGGGCATAGTCACTTAAAGACATGTGATTTACTGTAAGGGTTGCATTAATCTTCTCTTTTAATTTCTTATTTAATTCTTCCAGTACGGCTTTCTCTCCCGCCGCTTCATCTCCAATTACATACATAACCAGATCTGCGGGCTGCGATACATCCTGTCCATTATACTCTTTTACACTCTGTGCACTTTCCGTTTCCTGTACCTTAGCTTCACTCCCGGTTGCTTCCCCACAGCCGCCAAGTATTGCTGCCCCCAGACAAATTGACACTAACAAAGCAAATCCTTTTTTCAATCCATTCATATTCTTATCCTCCATATCATATATTGCACCTACCCCTTTACTGCTCCTACCGTTAGACCTTTTACAAAATATTTCTGCACAAATGGATAAAGCAGTACTATTGGTCCGGTTACAACTACCGTAAGTGCCATTTTCATTGATTCTATCGGAACCGTCTCCATATTCATCCCTGTCTCATCCATAATTCTCCGCATTTCCTGAGCACTTCCTACCAGTTTATACAATAGGTACTGCAAGCTGTACATTTTTTCATTGTTTATGAAAAGCATACTGTTATACCAGTCATTCCAGTATGTCAGAGCCGTAAACAGACCAATTGTAGCAACTACCGGTTTCGAAAGAGGCAGTATCAGCCTCACAAAAATGGTGAAGTCACCGGCTCCGTCTATTTTACCGGATTCGGTAATTTCGTAGGGAACCCCGGCCATAAATCCTTTTACCAGCAGAATATTCCAGACGGATACGAGCGACGGGAGAAAAAGTGCAAATAAGGTATCATTCAAGTGAAGATATTTCACACATAATATGTACCACGGAACAATGCCGCCGCTGAACAACGTGGTAAAGAAAAAGTAAAATGATATTTTATTTCTCCACTGGAAGTCTTTTCTCTGCAGCACATATCCGGTCATTGTATTGATGAAAATTCCCAATGCCGTACCTGTTACGGTCACGATGGTAGTGACTCCGTATGCTCTTAAAATTTTTACCGGATTCTTAAATATTGCTGCGTAGCTTTGCAGCGTCAGTTCTCCGGGTATCAGACTGTAACCATTTTGAATAATATACTGTTCACTTGAAAACGAAGATGCAATAATAATCAAAAAAGGAATCAGGCACAATGCTGCAAATAATGTTATGAGTAAGTATCCGACAGCTCTAAATATTTTTTCCTGAACGGACATGTTTTTCCAGACAATCATCGTATCCCCCCTTAAAACAGTGCATAATCTGCTTCTGCTCTTTTTACGATTTTATTCACTATGATAATCGTGACAAAGCATAAGACAGACTGATAAAGACCAACTGCTGCTGTTTTCCCTATATCCCCGGATTGAATCAGGGAACGGAATACATAAGTATCAATTACATCTGTAGCGTCAAAAAGCGCTCCGTTGTTGCCAATTAGCTGGTAAAACAGATCCAGGCTGCCTTTGAATATCTTTCCTACTGCCAGCAGCGTCATAGTAATTATAGTTGGTGTTATGCTTGGTATGGTAATGTAGCGAATTCTGTGAAATATGTTTGCTCCATCTATCTGTGCCGCCTCATGCAAAGAGGTATCCACTCCCGCTATTGAAGCCAGGTATACCACCATTCCATAACCGACTCCTTTCCAGGCCGAAAAAGCTACGATAATATATTTCCACCAGGATGGTTCAGCATAAATATTAACGGGCTGGATACCAATAGCAGAAAGAATTCCATTTAAAGTACCATTCTCAAAATTAAATAAACTATAGGCAATGGAACTGACGATAACCCAGGATATAAAATAGGGCAGAAAAATAATTGACTGAAGTGTCTTCTTTACAAACTTATTCACAATCTCACTTAAAACAATAGCAAATCCAACCTCCAGTACGGTATTGATCATGATAAATGCCAGATTATACAATACGGTATTCCTGGTAACATTCCATGCATCTCCGGATTGAAAAAAGAATTTAAAATTACTTAGTCCGACTGTATCACTTCCGAATATCCCCAGATCATACCGAAACTGTTTAAATGCCAGGATCAGACCTCCCATTGGAAGGTAGGCAAACACAAATGTCAACAGCGCTGCCGGCAGAAGCATCAGCAATAATGTACGGTTCTTTTTCACATCATAGAGAATTCCTCTCCTTTTATGGACTTTCAATACATACACCCTCTCTCTTTCTTATTATTGAAGTTTTCTTCATATATAGATTGTATCAAGAGAACGTATTTACCGAAATCGTAATATCTTTATATGGTGTAGTAAATTATTGTGTATATTTCAGATGTATCTCTACCGTTGTCCCCTCCCCCTCTTTGATTTTATATACCAGTCCATATCCCTGACCGCAGAGTATTAATATGCGTTCATGTATATTTCTTACTCCATAGCCGCTTCCTGTCTTTGACTGGATTTCCCGGGTCAGTATCTTATCTGCATTGTTTTTATCCATTCCAATTCCATCATCCTTTAGAGTTAACACCACGTGGTCTTTTAAAACACTACCCGTTAATGTTATGGTTCCCTCCGGGTCGTCCTTTTCCATAATCCCATGCAAAATGGCGTTTTCAATCAATGGCTGCAGGGTTATTTTCGGAATAGGACATTTTAACAGATTCTCCGGAACGGCAAATTCTGCCTTTACCGCATTTTCAAATCTCATATTCTGAATTGCCAGATATGCCCTGGCATGTTCTATCTCATCTTCTATTGTTACTATACTTTTCCCCTTATTCAGAGTCATCTTATAAAATTTGGCGGTCTGAGAAACAATCTCATTAATTTCTTCGGTTTTCTTTCCGTAGCTGTACCACTTAATCATATCCAGGGTATTATACAAAAAATGCGGATTAATCTGAGACTGAAGTGCCTGTAATTCTGCATTTTTAACATGTTTCCCCAGTTCGTACTTCTCGTTCATCAGATCATTTGTTTTATGTATCATAAAATCAAAATTCTGGTATAGGGCTCCAATTTCATCGCCCCCTCCCTCTCCGATCTCTACATCTGTTTCACCTTTTTGAACCTTTTTCATATGACACATTAAGCGTTCCACCCTGTCTGTTATGGACCTGCCGGTCAGATATATCATAAAAAACACAAATATGGATGAAATCAGCATAATTCCAAAGAATCTTATCTGCATACTGCTGATATCCCGCATAATTGTCTGATACGGAATTACCGTGAGCATTGTCCAGCCAGAATGATATAGATACTTTTGACACATCAGCATCTTTCTGCCATTTACCGCTATTTCTGTAAATCCATCATCTTCTTCTATAAATTTCCTTTCCGACTCTTCCGGGTCAATAATAACACGGGGTGTACTGCCATTGACAGAGCACGCGATCTTCTCATTATCCTTATTTACAAGACAGGTCATACTGTCTTCTGTAATGTCAGCCCGTTTCAGAATGTTTTCAATATTTGATTTTCGGATATCTACCCGCATATAGCCAATAGTCTGGCGGTAATCTACAATACTTTTGATCCGGGAGGCAAAAGAAAGTACCGGATTGTCCGCAAATCCCAGAACCTGTTTCTGGCCATTCTCCATCTGTCTGATCCATGACGCTTCCTGAATATTTCCCATACCAAACATATTGATCTGGTCTTCGGCATATAAAATATTATCGTCCACATATATTCTGATCCTGGATACATCTTCCTGGTTTTCTAATTCCTGAAAGGTCTGTCTGATGCTTAGCATATTCCAATACTGCTGCTTAATATCTTTATTCACCATATCCCCTGTTATCATCTGCCTGATCTCCTCATTGTTAGACAACTGGTCTAATACGTCGGTGACTTTAGAAAATTTATAATCCAGAAAATCATATGTCTGGGAAAAACTTTGGTTAGCAGAATAAATCAGCTGTTCTTTCATACCTTCGGAGTAGGTTTGAAACACAAAAAAAGACAGCATAACCAGCGGAACCAGAATTAAAAATCCATATACCCATAGCAGCTTCGTCTTTAACTTCATTTGATGAAAGAATTTTATTTTGAAAGTATTTTTCTTTTTCATATTTATCCTCCTGAATAGCGCAATCTGGCTTTCCCCCTCTGCATATCGGCTGCGACACTGCATTAATAAGAAGTGTGAAAGGGATTTTCTTTCACACTTCTGCTTCCTGTCTATGTATTCTTTTTCTGAATTCTGCCGGTGTTTCCCCTGTATACTTCTTGAAGACCTTTATAAAATAATTACAGTCAATATATCCGGTCATTAAGGCTATATCCTTGATTCTTCTGCTTTCTTCCGCCAAAAGCTTTTTTGCCCGGGTCATTCTATAATCAATAATATACGCTGTTAATGTCATATTGCATTCCTTTTTAAAAAGAATACATAAATAAGAACTGGTCAGGGAAAGCTTCTGTGCTATGGTTGAAAGAGAAAGATCCGGTTCACTGTAGTTACAAGACACAATATATTTTACTTTTTCAGATACTGCCTGCTTTCCACCGTCCTCATTTACATTGTGGTAATATAACTCCAGCTGTTCTATCATATATGCTTCCAGCTGGCTTAAAAACCGGTATTCCCAGACAGTTTCCCGGATGATGCCCCGGGGCTGCTCCATAAATTGGGCAATCTCCTTTTGACAGGCAGTATCGGACACTTGTATTAACATTCTAAAGAAAAATTCCTTTACGGAAAATATAAATTTATGAGGATGTTCCCTCAATCTCAATAGAATGGATTGTATAAATTCTACTGCTGATTCAAATGTACCGTATTTTATAATGTCTTTGAACTGCACCAGATATTCTTCCGATAATACAAATTCTTCATTTCGCCTGTCTTCATAATAAATGATTCTGCCGGTCTCATAATAAAAGCTCTGAAGCATCGCTGCTGCTGCATTATTATAGGACTCATAGATTTTATAAAGGTGCTCCACACGGCTTCCAACTGAGACAAAACTATAACATAAATCATCCAGCAGCTCTTTTATCCACATTGCTGTTCGTTCTGTCCTGCGCACCAGAAAGGATTCTGCTTCCTTCCCAAGATCTATATGCAGCAATACCAGATGCTCATCCTTGCTTCCAATCAATGCCTGCATACCTTTCTCTGTGAATTTACTTTCCAAAAATAATTTTACATTTGTCTGTATGCTCTGTTCCTCTTGTATGAAATGATTGCCGGTCCTAAAACTGCCTTCATTTTTAATTCCCACAAGATCTACAATGATTGTAATAAATGCATGATCCGGACATATCCCCGGATAAGCCATCTTTATGTCAGACGTACGCTTTCCATTCTGAAAGCTTTTCTTAGTCAGGTCCAAAACCAGCTGATTACGAAGGGCTGCCATACTTACTTCCAGCTTTCCATCCATCTCGGCTTTCTTCTGTTCCCAGTTTTTTCTTTCCTCCTGCACATGTACAGCATCTCTGATTGCCTGAAAAAGTTCTTCCAGTTCTATTGGTTTTTCCACATAATTAATTGCGGACAGCTGTATTGCTGATTTGAGATATTCCTTATCCGAATATCCGCTCATGAAGATTATGCTGCAATGAGGCAGATGTTCCCGAATCGCAAACGCCATTTCAATTCCGTCCATTTTAGGCATTCTCACATCCGTAAGTATAATATCCGGTTCAAATTCCAATGCTAATTCAAACCCGGCCTTTCCGTTTTTTGCCTGCTCTATCTTGTCTACATGAGCGGTTTTCCAATCAATCATAGACAATATGCCTTCTCTTACGTGATTTTCATCATCTACTAACAGCAGCTTCATCTTCATTCCTCCCAGAACTTTTATCTCTTTTCCTGTTTTATCACATCCATGCCTAACCCTTTAAGTTTGAGTGTATCAAAAACAGGTTTCTGATACAACAGCGAAAATCCAATTCCATTATCTTCCAGATGAATCTCCTTCTCCTCTGTCGTATAATTTAAATAAAACTCAAACTGCACGCTGTCATGATACCGTATGTGCTTTTCCACACCAATTGGTAATTTTTTAAAAGTTATCCCCAACTCACACATTATTTTCCCCAGCAGCTGTTCCAGACCGGAATCTTCTACTCTTGCCCCCAGATACCATGCTTTTCCCTTCCCAGAACGATTTACGGTAATTACCGGTGTTCCCTGGTAGAAATCCCCCGTATAACTTGCCAGAATCTGAGCAGTCACGGGCTTTATGATTTCACAGAAATCCCGGATTTGGCAGACTCCCTCCATACCGCTGTCTTCGGTAAAAGCGGCACCATTCCTTTCAGAAGGGTACAGGGAATCGATCTCCTCCGTATACAGCCCGAAAACATCTTTTAATGCACCTCCCGGAAAACCGCCCAGATAACAGAGCGTATTTTCATTTACATATCCGGTAAGATAAGTTGCCACCAGTTGTCCGCCTTCTGTTACAAACTGACTGAACCGTTCTTCCGTCCCGGGCTTTAACAGATAAAGCATTGGTGCAAACACCACCTTATACGGGGTTAAATCTTCTTCCTGGGATATCACATCTGCCTCTATGCCATAACGGAATAGTATCTGATACAGTCTTCTGCATTCCTGCGGATAATTTTTCTGTACACTTAACCCCGCCATATCGTTGATTGCCCACCAGTTCTCCCAGTCGAAGATAATTGCTGCTGAAGCCTTTGGTACGCTGCCCTGTACTTCCTGCAGTAATTTTAAATTTTTGCCTGCTTCTTCTACTTCCCGAAATACCCTGGTATCGGACCGCCCTAAGTGGTCAATCACGGCTCCATGATGCTGCTCATATGACCCCCGGCTCTTTCTCCATTGAAAATACTGCACGGTATCGGAACCGCATGCTACCGCCTGCATACTAGACAGGTTATGGATACCTGGCCGCTTTAGCTTGTTTACAGGATGCCAGTTGACCTGGCTTGGAACACTTTCCATGAGCATAAATGGCTGATCTCTTTTAAAAGAGCGCATAATGCTGTGATCAAATGCCGTCATCGCAGCGGTATCAATTAGCTCCCTTTTGTCTGTACTCCATTCCGGATAACTATCCCAGGAAATGATATCCAGTTCTTTGGCCATCTTATGGTAATCCAGTCCTTCGTACAATTGCATAAAATTTGTCGTAACCGGAATGTCCGGCGTCCATTTTTTAAAAACAGCAATTTCTTCTTTCATATAATCGGTCATATTCCAGGTTGTGAATCGTTTCCAGTCCAGGTTTAATCCATGGATACTGGTCTCACCTCCCGGCATCGGCGGTTCTATCTGATGAAAGCTGTTATATCTATGGCTCCAGAACGTCGTCCACCATTCTTTATTCAATTCATCAATATTGTCATGATATCTTCGTTTCAGATATTCCTGAAATTGTTTTTTGCAAAGGCCGCAGTAACATGCACCGCCAAGTTCATTGGAAATATGCCATAGGATCAGTCCGGGATGGCTCCCATACCGTTTTGCCAGAATCGTATTGATTTCCCGGACCTTAGCCCGGTACAACGGTGAGGTCATGCAATGATTGTGCCGGACTCCATGGTGGTTTCGTACCCCCATATTATTAACCCGCATAGCCTGTGGATATTCCTGGTCCAGCCATGCCGGCCTTGCTCCGGATGGCGTTGCCAAGATGGTAAAAATGCCATTTTCCCAGAGCCTGTCCATAACTTCATCCAACCACTCAAAATGATACGCTCCTTCCGATGGTTCATAGACCGACCAGGAAAATACCCCCAGGGTGACTGTATTTACTCCTGCTTTCTTCATCAGCCGGATATCCTCTTCTAAAATGTCAGGGCGATCCAGCCATTGCTCAGGATTATAATCCCCACCGTGGAGAATTTCGTTTACCTTAGGAAATAATAGATTTCTATTCATTTTATATTTCGCTCACTTTCTTCCGTTATCGGTATAAATGCAGTTCCGGCGGTGCTAATAATCCAGTAGGGGATAACTGCATATGGGTAGACTGTCCATCATGCAAGCTCCACACAAGGGTATTGGCTGTTTCAATTTTGAGATTGTTTTCTCCGTCTCTTAAATACGGCGTGATATCCACCTCATAGGGATTGCCAATCAGCATCCCCGCATTAAAATCATTGAGCCGCACATCTGCACAGTCTCCTACCGAGGGCAGGCATAGAATGTACCTCTCTGCCTTTCTGTCAGATACTGAAAAATCAAACTTTCCCTCATACAAAAATGTCCCAGAGAATCTTGGAAATCCATCTTTTCCATTCATATTCGGCAGCCTTTCCCCGGAAGGAATGTGCAATCTTTTTACGAAATCAGGGTAATCTCCCGTTTCCGCCAGGGAGACCTCCCAGTCAATGTCCAGTTTTATTACTTCTTCCAGAGTGGTTTTCTTTTGAACCGGTGTATCACTACTCCCCAGATATACAGCAGATTCTCCGGGCAGCAAGTGAAGTGTAAGGGCTTCCTCCCTGCTGCATCCCGGTTCTATTTTATTATTGATCCCATCGTAACGTACAATGTACTTTTGCTCTTCATTTAAAAACCTGACGGAAGTATCTACTGCATCAAAAGGACTTTCGTTAAAGAACATATAGATATTGGAATCTTTCTGCCTATAGCAGCATGCTCTGAGATCCTTATTATTTCCCGTAAAGAAAAAGGATGGTTTACCCGTTTCCCTTACTTTTTCGGCAAGTTCATCCAGGGAGACCACAATCACATGCTTTTCAAATTCCCGACTGACAGCACTTCCGTCTGTATAATAGCAGGGGCATTCTCCCACCATGAAAACAGGAATTTCATTTTCTGATGCATGAATTGCAAAATCTGCGGCAGCTTTTGGAATGCACTCACAATAAGGAATAATAAATGATGTGTATTCTGCTTTATTGATCCTGATTCTTCCATCAGCGGCAGCCACTGCCTCTGACGTCAGCAAATCAGCCGGGACCACATCCAGGTCCAGCTGCCCTTCCAACAATTTACGGACAGGTTTTTGAAAAAGCATGGCCTGTTTTCCCGTCCACTCCGCTTCTGCATGATAGAGTACTGCCGCATCTGCTTTATGTACTCCCCCGTTCAGCAGATGACAGCATCTGTTCATGTACTTCATAAGCAATGTAAAAAACCGGTACTGAGGATTGTTTCCCCTTGCATAGAAATGAGGCGGGCAGTCCCTGTCCGGAAAAGTCGGAGAAAATGCATGGGGCACAAAAACATTAATTCCTCTTACCAGCATATGATCTGTCAGCCACTTCATAAGGCTGATGCCCTCGCCCCATCCATAGGCACCATAGATTTCACATAAAGCCCTGCCTCTTTTTGCAGGATCCGTATGTGCAGAGGAACTTCCCAGCTTCGCCAGACCGTAGTGGAAGAATTCACCATCCCGGTCGGAGGCAATCCACTGATGATAGGTGCCCGTAAATCCCGGCATTATCTGCAGCAGAACTACATCGATTCCTGACATATCCTGCCCCTTTTGAGCCCGGAAATAATGTCCGATGCTGCAGCCCAGCCGTCCATGGGCATTATCGTCCTCAATGATATGTCCAATATATTCTGCACCCCTGTCCCTGCACCAGTTTCCGATCTGTTGGCTGAAGCAGGTGCTGACCAGGGTGGAAACACAATTCATATAGCTGCTTCTGATCCCGGCAGTCTTTTGCCCCATATCATACCACAGGGCAGGCAGGTTCCCGTAGCAGTCTGCTCCCCACAGGTTCTCAAGCAAATGTTCAAGCTCACTGCTCCAGGGCAGTTTCACATCACTTTTTCCAAGCTTATCCTGAAAATCATATCCGGGTGTATTTCCTAATTCCGGCTCATCAGAAAAAAATCCGGCAAATGTTTTTCCAAAGTCATCTTTGTACCTCCGGTAATGGGGCTCATATACCGTATCCAGAAGAACTCTTACAGAAGCGCTGTCTATGAGATTCATGTAATTTTCTCTTCCGCCATTTTTTCTGGTCTTATAAATCACAAACACCCGGTAAAAACCTTCCGGCACGTCAAAATAAAGTACTCCGTCGTGCACCTGTCCGGTCAGATTCAGAATTCCATCCCCTTTAATATCCAGAGATTCCGTATCCGGTTTGGGGCAAGCCAGTACTGCCAGCAGTTCTCCCTCTTCGCCCAGAAACGGATCAATTACCACTGCACTGTCCTTCACAGGTCCTATTACATCCATATGCCGCTGTGCAAGATAGACCTTTGCCAGTCCGGGCTGCTGTTCAAATGCCCCATTTGCGTGTCCTGTAGGAAATTTATCATCGTCCAGAATCCAGATACGAAGCTCCCTTTTTCTTGCCTCTTCCATAATAAAATCTAAGTCTTCCCACCATCCGGGACCTGCAAAATCAGGATGGGGTCTGGACTCCAGGCAGATTTCCCGAATTCCGCACCCGCAGATTCTATCTATTTCTTCTTTTATAATTTCTTTTTCTTCGCCATGCATCCATAAAAATGGCAGTATATAATTACCACCCTTACCTTTTATCAAATCCTCTAAACGCTGTGGATAAGCCATATTGATTTCCTCCTGTTTTTGTTGGTTTAATCTGTTTCCTCTATGATAAATGTCTCTTTTCCATAGAAAACATAACCATCGGATGTTGGTTTTGGTTTAAAAACACCTTTTGTATTTGGCGGAACTTCAACTTCAACCCATATTTTACCCTGATCCCTGGTCCAGCTGGAATACACCTTTCCGTAAGGATGACCAATGGATGACCTTACATTATTAATTTCAGGTGAAAAGTACGGGCTGATAACCAGTTCCTTTAAGACATTCCGGCTCCTTACTCCCGGTAAACCTGCCAGACCACAGTAAAACCATTCTTCCACACTCCCAAGCATGAGGTGGTTCTGGGATCCATGCGGCCTTTGCGGATCCGGTCCGTCCCATTCTTCCGTCAGCGTCGTTGCACCGCACCGGACCTGGTAGCCATATCCAGGCGCGTCCGTCACATTTGTCATTTTTTCTATAATATCAGACCTGCCATATGAAGTCAGTGCCGTCATAACAAAGGGATGACCGATATCTCCCGCAGTTGTGGCATAATTTCTTTTTTCGATATCCTGAATCAGATAATCCAGTATGCCTGCTTCATCTTCCGGTTCTGCAAGACCAACAGCAAGACTCATTGCCTGTGCTGTCTGGCTTCCTGTGGCATATCTGCAAGTGGCTTTATCATAAAACTGAAGGTTATACTCTTTCTTTACCTCCCTCCCAAGTAACCTGTAATACTCTGCTTCCTTTTCTTTTCCAAGCAGTGTGGAAACAGCTGCCATAATCGTAACATCATAATAATAGATCGCCGTAGCAACTACAGGAACGGGGGTATTCTGTGAATGCGGTGTATTGGGACCAATATCCAGCCAGTCTCCCAGACCATGGTGGAGCACATGATGGTGGGTCATCCGGGTTAGATGGCTGAGATAATCCTGCATTACCCGGTAAAACCTGTCTAATATGCTTCTGTCTGCATACCTTTTATAAAGATACCAGGGATTGATAATGCAGGCGCTTCCCCACTCCGGAGAATCCAGATACCCATAATGCCATTTTTCAAATCCTGTTACGTACTCCGGGCAGATATCGGGGATCAGTCCGTCTTCATGCTGGGCCTCCTCCATATCCTGTTCTATCTTTTCATAAAGGCTTCTTATATCGTAACCGCACATCATTGACGGTCCTATCAAATGTGTCTGTTCCAGCCACCCCAGTTTTTCCCGATGGGGACAGTCTGTCAGGATGGACTTCATATTGCTTCGTACAGCCTGATTTATGATCTGGTGAATTTTATTAAATAGTATATTTGAGCATTCAAAACTCCCTGTTATTTCAATATCCGGATAAATAAATTCTCCTGTTATTTCTTCAATTACGGGCTGATCAGGCTGACTTCCATCCGCGGCAAATGCTGCCGGAACAGCCCCACTCACCTGTACATACCGGAAACCATAATAGGTGAATTTAGGCCGGTAATACTGGCTTTCTTTTTCATTACAAATATATTTCCAGCAGTATCCTTCACCGGTCACACGCTGGTCGGGACTACCATCCGAAGCAAGAATTTCAGCAGGCACCAAGGTAATGCAGGATCCCGCGATATTTCCATTTGTTCTGAGTTTCAAGCTTACCCATCCCGAGAAATTCTTCCCCATATCATACATGTACACACCGTCCGAAGTTTCCCAAACCCTTACCGGTTCTAAGGACTCTATCACTTTTAGTGGATTTGTCCTTTCCGCACACAGTTTTCCTTTTGGCGCTTCTACTACTGCTGCCTGCTGCCAGGAATCATCTTCGGTAAATTCAGGACGCGCAAATCCCTCCTGCTCCAATCTGGCATCATAATCCTCTCCGCCATAGATTCCGGAATAAGTTATGGGACTCTGAGCCATATGGAATTCTTTATCCGAAACAATTATGGTTTTACTCCCGTCCTGATATGTAACCTGAAGCTGCAGGAGGAATTTCATATTTCCATAAGTCCGTTCAAAGTAAACATATCTCTTTTTCCTTACATGAAACATGCCGTCACCCAAAAATAAACCAATACAGTTCCAGCCTTTCTGAACCTGTTTGGTTACATCGTATGTATTATACAGGCAGGACTTCTGATAATCTGTCCATCCCGGTGACAGCACACTGTCCCCTGCCTTCTTTCCATTGACCAGCAATTCATAATGCCCCAGCCCGCATATGTAAACTCTTGCCTCTTTTATGCCCTCTTTAAGATGAAATGGTTTCCGGAATATATGGCTTACAAAATCCTTCTGCTCACCAATCCATTTCCCGCTCCATTCTCTGCCGCTTAAAAATGCCGTTTCAAAATAAGAAATACTGCTGTACGCAGAAATTTTCTCATTCTGATCCCATACCCGGACTTTCCAGTAATACCTGGTGCAGGAAAGCAGGGGGGCTCCCGCATATATAATCTGAGTCATCTCACTGCCCTTCTGCTTCCCACTGTCCCAGATATTCCCATCGTCATTCTCTAGGCTTTTTTCGTTGTCCGATACCAGTATCTGATATGCCGTCTGAAACCACTTCTTCCCATCAACCGCTGCATTAAGCTGAATATTCCATTCAAAATGCGGTTTTGTAATGTCTAGCCCAATTGGATTCTTCCGGTATTGGACCTTTTGGCATGTTATTTCCATATAATCACCTGTTCCTTTTATCTTTACAAATCAATCCAGTATTCATTTACAGTGTATAACTTGCAGGGGATTGGCTGCTTACAGCTTACCAATCCCCTGCCCACTCTTAAATAGTAAAATATTTATATTGCATAGCAAATTTTATCTGGTTTCATATTATTCTTTTACCGAATTCTCATTCAGCATCTGCAAAGTACCCTCAAAATCATCTACCGCATACTTTACGGAATCTACGTAAGAATCCCAGTCTTTTTCTAAATCCATCTTTCCAGTAATAAAATCAACGGCTTTTTCTTTTGCAACGGTCTCGCAGGCATTCATCAGCGTAGCTTTTTCGGTAGCCTGGTCGGGATCCAGATTCAGGATTGGAGCACGGTCATAAGGAGCAACTGACTCTTTCCCGCCGTATTTGGAACTTGCAAGCCAGTATTTATCCATATGGAAACCGTCCTCTTTGCTCCACCAGGGTTCTTCTTCCAGCTGTTCTATCTGGGGCTCAAATTCCTGCGGAGTAAATACTACACCTGTCCTGCATGCCGCTGAAGAAGTCACACCGTAGTTAGCAAGCTCCTGTACCGGGTTATCCGCACCGGTGATTTCTTCCGTAAATGTTTTGGAACCATCTTCATTTACCACATAAGTCTTACCTTCAATACCCCAGTTCTGCAGTTCGATCATCTCCGGTGAATACTGGTAATCTATCATTTTTACAATCCATTCCGGATACTCGGTATTTCCTGAAATGCCAACTCCAAATCCGGTACTGGCAAGGGACAGCCCTTCTTCCTTGGAGCCCCACTTCCACGGTGTTCCATATTTTTCATTTTCCGGTAAATAGGCAAGCCCAAAATTAATATCCTGATCTTCTTTGTTGCGGTTCCAGTGCGCTGCCATACCGGACCATACGGTAGGATAAATCAGTACCTTTCCGGTAGCTGCCTTCTTATTGCAGGCATCGGCATCATCCGTAGCAAATTCAGGATCAATATAACCTGCATCATAGAGGGTTTTCAGGTAGGAAAGCATGTCTTTGAAGTTATCATCAATCGGACCAAATGCCCATTTTGTCCCGTTCCAGTAAAGTGTATCGGAAGTATGGTAAATGCCCGCAAATCCTCTGTAGAATGCATAGTTCTTATCGCTGTTGGAAATCGGATAAGAATCCGGATAAAGTTCTTTTAACTTTTTGCATAAATCACTGAATTCATCTAAATTTGTCGCCGGGGTCAGATTGTTCTTCTCCAGCAGGTCAAACCGGTATGCAAATGCTGTAAATGACTGTGCACCTATGATATCGTTATTATTTACAAAACCGTCTTTAAAATAGTAAGAAGTTCCGTCTGCATTGTAAGCAAAATTCTCTCCGCCTCTTGTCTCTTCCACAAACTTGGAGTAATATGGCATGAACTGTTTGTATTTGGCAATGTCAAGCACCTGGCCATCCTGTCCATACTCGTTTATCGTGTCTCCCCAGGAATAGGTAAACACGTCCGGCATTTCACCGCTTGCCAGAATTACCTTCTCATTTTCCCGGTAATCAAGCCATGGTGTATAAGTCCATTTAATATCCAGCTTGCATCCCAGGTATTCTTCCATTCTCTTTTGCCACTCTTTTTGTACTTCCGTATTGCCCGGATCTGTGCCAAAAGTGGGAATAGATGCCGTTATGGAAAGGGTGTTGTCCGGCAGTTCCGTAGTTTCCCCTTTGGCTGTCGTTTCTGTACTTCCAACTTTTTGCCCGCATCCCGACAGTGATGCTGCAGCAAGCGCTGCTGCCAGCAATGCTGTTACCATTTTTTTCTTCATATTATAATCTCCCTTCTTTATTGGAACGTGCTTTTCAGACACGGTTATCCCTTAACTGCGCCTACCATCATTCCCTGTTCAAAATATTTCTGCAGGAACGGATAGACAATCATAATTGGTGCTATCGTTGCGATAATACATGCATATTGTATGTTTTTAGGGTTAACCAGCTGTTGATTCATCATCTCCTGAGCACCATTCATGCCGGCTGCACCGGAGGTAAATAATATCTGGCGGAGTATCATCTGAATGGGCTGCTTTGTGTCTGTTTTCAAATACAGCAGCGGCTCAAACCACATGTTCCAGTACGTAACCAGGGAAAACAAACCAAACGTTGCAAATAACGCCTTTGAAAGAGGCATATAGATGCTAAACAGGATTCTGGCTTCCCCTGCTCCGTCTACAAATGCCGCTTCCCGTATTTCCGGTGATATTCCTTTAAAAAAGGAGCGGTAAATAAATATGTTATAAGCAGAGACACACCCCGGAAGAATAACAGACCAGATACTGTCCATCAGCCCAAGATTCTGGATTAATATGTAACTTGGAACCATTCCTCCATTAAAAAACATTGTAATTGTTAAAAAAACGGTCATGGGTTTACGCAGCACGAATTCCTTTATCATCAGTGAATAGGAAATCATAGCAGTAAAGATAAGGTTTAATGCCGTTCCCAGGGTTGCATACAGAATGGTATTTCCATACGCACTCCAGATCTTGGGATCCCCGAATACCATTTTATATCCTTTCAGATTAAATCCCACCGGCAGCCAGTTTACCTTACCGGTTGTAATTGCACTGGGACTGCTTAAGGATATGGAAATGATATTGATAAACGGATACAAGATTGTCACCATCAGCAGACACATGATGACCATCAGGATGATATCCGCTGATTTACTTCCAATATGAATTTTATTTTTCTGGTTCAATTTACTTCTCCTTCCCGTTACCCGAACACAAATGAAAACATGATTTACTTAAAGTCATTTTTATTACCATAAGCTGTTTTCAGCATTAACCTTCTGGGTGATTTTATTTGTAATGATAACCAGACCAAACGCTACAACTGATAGCATCAGGTTCACTGCCGTCGTATATTCAAAGCGGGCACCTACGATACCTTCCCGGTAAACAAAGGATGAAATTACATCGATTGCACTGCGGTTGGTATCATTCTGCATTAACAATATTTTCTGGTAATCAGAATTGAGTACCGTGCCTACATTCATAATTAACATAATCGTGGTTGTTGGCAATATGGTAGGCCATGCAATATTCTTAATCTTCTGCCATCTGTTGGCACCGTCTATATTTGCCACATCATATAGGGTCGTATCAATATTCGACAAGGCAGACAGATATATAATGGAGCTCCAGCCAAAGGTCTGCCAGATTTGGGAACCTACATACATGGGCATAAAATACTTTGTTCCTTCATTCATATTCACAGCCGCCAGCCCAAACCATCCACGGATCGTATTAAAAATTCCATCTATGGACCCAAAGCTGTTCAACATTCCCACTACAACTACAATAGAAATAAAATGGGGTATATAGGAAACCGTCTGAACCGTCTTTTTAAACATTTTACCCTTTACTTCATTTAAAAGAATAGCGAATATGATCGGCGCCGGAAAAGAAAACAGCATGGTTATTACTCCAATGCGAATCGTATTCCATATAATCTGGCCTGAAGATGGATTTTTAAAAAACGTTATAAAGTTTTTATAAAAAGGATCCAGCCAGTCACTTCCCCATACCCCCTTTGATGTTTTATAATTTTTAAATGCAATGAGAATCCCATACATCGAGCCGTACTTGAAAATTATGGTTAGCATCAGTGCCGGCAAACACAGCAAAATCAGTGTTCTTTGCTTGCCCAGCATCTTAAAAATACTGACTTTCGGCACATAAGCTGTCTGTGCCGGTTTCTTTCTCTTCTCTCTCACTTCCTGCTCCTTTCCCTCATTTCTGAGTATCATTTTCTTACCTGTCTGATATTATCTATTCTACTGAAAAAGGAAATTTTTAAAATGTTTATAACTCTGCTCTTTATGCAATATTCTTATGATTTTGGAAATTTATTAAATCTTTTAAAGAAATTTACATATATTTCTAATATTTTTACATAAAACATTTAATAGAATAGGCTATAATTTTTATATCCTCTTCCTCTGGCAATGCCGTTAAAATGTTCCCATTTGAGTTTTTTACATAATTCCCTGACTTTTTTCCATACAAGTTATTGAAATTAAATTGTACTATCTTGGTAGACAACAACTTAAGAGGTTACTAAAAAAATGAAAATACAGTTAAAAAAATTTACACCACTGCCACTACGGCGCCAGATGATGGTTCTTTTAATGATTATGGCTGTTACCATGGCTGGAATCATGGCATTCAGTATGTTCTCCTATTATAAATTGCAGTACCAGTCTTTGAAGACGAACCAGGACGAAAAAGTAAATCAGGTGCTCCACGAGGTTGAATATAATTACACTTATTTTTCAAAACTCACAACCAGTCTTGCTTATAATGAGCTTGTACAGAGTTACCTCATTGAAAAAAATCAGGAATCAAAGTTTGATTATGTCCAGCGGGTTTCCAATCTGCTGATCAATACACAGAACCAGGAGCCTTCCATCATTGATATTGCTGTGATTGGAGACAACGGCAATTTCAGCAACGTAGCCGGTGATTCTTCGATTACCAGCCGGCTCTTAAAGGAACTTCCAAGAGACCAGCATGACGTCTTTTTCTTCGACAGGCAAAACTACTTTATCCATTCTTTAAATACCGTCTGTATTGTTGCCGGGCGCTTGATTTATCCGCTGGATTTAAGCAATGCCACTCCCTGCGGAGCCGTTTTCATAGCCATAGACCCATCCAGGTTCCTGGGCGGCTCCTATTCTCTTGACAGTACAGACCAGAAGATGATTTTCCTGGATCAGAGCCAGAATCTTCTGTTAGGGGATGAGGAAATCTACCAGGCATACTTAAACAAACGGTCCGGGGATTCTGTTATTACCTATTCCAATACGGAATATACCTATGAATCCCATGGGATTCCCGATACGGGATATGAGTTAATCTCCATCATTCCAAAAGGCGCACTCTTCCAAAAGTTAATTAAAACCGTAGGCAGCCAGTATTTTATTACTCTGGTTATTTTTATTATAGTCTGTACTTTTTTAATTTACTTTATCTCCCGTTTTTTCAATACGATTGCTGAATTAACCGGAATTATGAACAAGATTACCTCAGGAAACAGACGGGCGCTGAAAGAACGTATCCATCTTGATGAGAAATCTTACGTCTGTCTGGAAGCCCAGACCATTGGAAATGCCTTTAACCAGATGCTGGATGAAGTGGATACCTTAAACCGTGACATTTTTAATACCTGCACGAAGATGTATGAAACAGAGATCTACGCCAAAAAAACAGAACTTGCTTTTTTAAGAAGCCAGATTAATCCCCACTTTTTGTATAATACCCTGGCTTTAATCTGCGGCATGTCCACAGAAGGAAGGTCTGATGATATTATTAATATTTCTCAGGCTCTGGCGCAAATTCTGCGTTACAGCATTAAAGGAAATGAATTTGTAACTTTTCGGGAAGAACTGGAAATTGTGAAGTCTTATCTGATGATTCAATCCACCCGTTTTGAGGGGCGATTTACCATAGAGTACAGTATTTCCGATGAAATAATGGATGCATGTATCCCGAAAATGATTTTGCAGCCCCTGGTGGAAAACTCCATTGTCCATGGTCTGGAGAAACTGCTGGAACCGGGGCATTTGCAGATAGGAGGAATGCATGATTCTTCCAATGATACACTAATTATCTGGGTTTATGATACCGGTGAGGGCATTTCCGTCCAAAGACTGTCCCAGATCCGTGAAAGTCTGAACCGCCCGAAGACAATGCCCTCTTCTATGGAAGAATCCCTCTTCGTAGATTCCCCCGGCGAGGAATCCGAGAGCCTTGGACTTTTAAATGTAAACAGCCGTATCCGCCTGTATTATGGGGAACCCTACCATTTAATAATCGAATCAAAAGAACATATCGAAACGAATATTCAGATTCGTATTCCATTTCAGCTGCAAAGAAAGGAGTAATCATAATGTACAGAGCAGTCATTATTGATGATGAAAAATGGGTGATTAAAAGTCTGCGGGCACTTCTGCTTAACCAGGAATACTTTGAAATTACTGGTGAAGCGTATAACGGGCTGACAGGACTTCAATTAATTCTGGATCAACGGCCGGACCTTGCATTTGTAGACATTAAAATGCCCGGACTCGGTGGGCTGGAACTGCTCCAGGCAGCAAATCTGGAAAAGGTTGATACCGTTTTTACCATCATAAGCGGACATGCAGAATTTGCCTATGTGCAAAAAGCAATGACGCAGAATGCAATCGGCTATTGCCTCAAGCCATTTTCTCCTACGGAAATCCAGGACAGTATCCTGCGGGCATATGAAAAAGTGGAATTCCTGCATTCAATGGAAAAGAAGAAGAAAGAACAAAAAGAAAAAGACCTCCCGATATTTCCGGTTAAAAACCGAATTGTCAGGTGTATGCTGTCTTATATTCATGAACACTGCAGTGAATGCATCTCGATTCAGCAGATTGCGGAACATTGCAGCGTTAATCCAAATTATGCCAGCCAGTTGTTTAACCAGGAAATGAATAAAACCTTTAGCTGCTATGTGACAGAACTCCGTATAGAACAGGCGGTAAAATTACTCCAGGACACCGATCTCCCCGTTTCCGAGATCGCACTGAAGACAGGTTACCGGGATTACTTTTATTTTGCCAAAGTATTCAAAAAGACTATGGGAATTACACCAACCGCCTACCGCAACAGGGAGGATTGAGTTATGAAAATAAAAATAATGATTTTATTAATAATGTCGGCTCTCTTTTGTTTTCTCTGGGGCTGTAAGAACGGCGGGCCCGGTGAAACCGAAAAAAAACTTCCGGAGTCTCTGCAGAATGCTGATTTGAGCCAGCATCTGGAGATCAGCATTGGATTCTGGAATATCCAGGCAATGGAAAACAGCAAGGAAAAGGATGGGGTGTGGCGTTATCTGGAAGAACTGTTTAATATAACGATAAAACCCGTCAACCTGAACTGGTCCGATTACAACGAGCGCTATCTGGTAATGGGTGTATCTGATTCCCTGCCTGATATCTTTGCCGCAACGACAATAACGGGTACCTCGGAAAATAATGCGCTTTCCCTTTCGGATATGATCTCGCGAAAAATGCTCTCGCCTCTGCCGGAAGATCTCTCAAAATACCCGGAGGTTATGAAAACAGTAGACTCCCTGCAGCATTTTTTAGAGCAGAAGGACGGAAAAATATATACGTTTCCCAGAACTTCCTTTGGCGATATGGATCTGTCATCTTCGGATGCTGGACTGCTCGTGCGCAAAGACTGGATGGAATCGCTGGGGATAACAGAACCTGAAAATCTGGATGCATTTATTGACATGACGGTAGCTTTTGCGGCAGAAGATCCGGACGGGAATCATATCGATGATACTATCGGATA
>NZ_JNGB01000102.1:0-36609 GCF_001029355.1 Robinsoniella sp. RHS | reverse complement strand
GCTGCGGTAGCCGCCTCTGCCGAAGACTTACTGTTGCCTCCGCATCCTGCAAGCAGACCGCCCGCCATCATAACCGATAATGCAAGAGCTGTAAATTTAACTGTTCTTTTCATAATTCCTTACCTTCCTTTTCATTTGGATGTTCTCCTGTTTTCTGAGGTAATTATAACTTTTCATCCGCCTGATTAAAATGAACTAAATAAACTTTAGTAGTGAACAAAATAAACTTTTCATGGCTGTATGGGGTTTCCCTCCACTTATTGTTCTGTTTCCGGCTGGCCATGACTATTCTTTTATAAACTACATGGACATAGAAAATCAGAATCTACGTAACTTTTTTCAAATGCCATGCCAAATAAATCAACGTAACTTTTTTCAAATGCCATTGACAAATCTAAGACTGACAGCTATAATCAAAACAACATACATGCGTATGTACAGGAGGTGATACTATGCCACGCCATGATCCAGACCAAAAAACAAAGCAGAATATATTGGAAACTGCTATGCGCCTTTTTTCTGAAAGGGGAATGGAGAATGTGAACGTTGAAGATGTTGTAAAGGAGGTCGGTGTTACACGAGGAGCATTTTACCATTATTTCAAATCCCGGGAAGAATTGATTTCAAGTGTTATGTATAAATCTTTTGAATGTGATAACCCTTATCTGCTTGCTGATAAACAGGAAGGACTTAACGCTCTTGAAAAATTTCGCTTTATAGCCAAACTTAGTCTGCGTTCCCATTTAGATGCAAGTGACAGTATGAAAGCACAGATGAAGAAGTTAGCGAACAATCCAGTTGTTTTTAAAAATGAGATGATATTCCAGGTAAATGTTATGGCAACTTATATGGAGAAGTTACTGATTGAAGGTAACAAAGACGGCTCGATGAATGTGGTCTTTCCAAAACAGACATCACAAACGATTGCATGGCTTGCTGCCTCGTGGCTTAGTCCATACGCATTTGAAGTATCTTATGAGGAATATATCGATAAAGTTTTGTTCTTTGAGCAACTCTCAACATTGCTGGGCTTTCCTATAATGGATGAGGAAATGAAAGAGATTTATTTAAAACTCGGTAGTTCTGAATTTAAAAAAGAATAAAAGTATAATTTTTAACTGCCTTTCTTTAGGCAGTAAAATTTACAGGTTAAACATACATACGTATGTATTAAAAGGAGGTTAATAATGTCAGAAAAAATAATTGAAGTATCAAGGCTGGAAAAATCTTATAAGTCAAACCATGTTTTGAAGGATGTGAGCTTTACCATTGGAAAAGGCAGCATATTTGCCCTGCTTGGGTCAAATGGTGCGGGAAAAACTACAGTTGTTAAAATTCTTTCCACATTGCTGAAACCGGACGGCGGCAGTGCTGAAATTAACGGATTTGATGTAGCAGCAAATGGCGATGATGTACGTAAATGTATTAGCCTTACAGGACAATTTACAGCAGTAGATGAAGTTTTGACAGGTAGAGAAAATCTAACTCTTATCGGACAGCTAAAACGTCTGCCAAACCTTAAAAATACGGTTAATGAGTGGCTGTCTTTTTCGGGTTTGGGGGATGCCTCCAACCGGAAAGTGTCCACCTATTCGGGAGGTATGCGGCGCAGGCTTGACATAACAATGAGTCTTATGGGCAGCCCCGATGTGCTTTTTCTTGATGAACCTACAACAGGACTTGACCCCCAAAACCGCATTGCTATGTGGGATCTGGTAAAAGAGTTAGCAAAGAAAGGAACAACAGTGTTTCTCACAACACAATATTTAGAAGAAGCTGAATATCTCGCAGATAATATTGCTATTTTACATGACGGTAGAATCATCGCAGAGGGAACACCGACGTATCTGAAAGAAAAAATGCCCCAGAGAGGGGTACGGCTTAATTTTGACAGTGAGATAAAAGCCGGTATAGCGATAAAACTCTTAACGGAAAATGGAATTGCTGCCGACAGCATAGAACAAAACTTACCCTCTTTAGAAGATGTATTTTTAACGCTGATTGATGAGAAAAAGGAGAGCCATTAATATGAAAAAATCTAACGTAAATATTTTTTTTGATGCATGGGTCATGTTTAAACGCTGTTTCATTATATCTTTGCGAAATCCCGAAACACTCCTGACGGCAACCTTAATACCATTTTTTTTAATGGTTTTATTTGGTACGGTATTTGGAAGCATATCCGATGTAGGGGATTTTAATTACATTGACTTTATCGTACCGGGAATTATCTTGCAAAGTATCGGTCAGGCATCTCAATACTCGGCAATGAATGTTACATCTGACATGACAAAAGGCATCATAGACCGTTTTCGCTGTATGTCCATATCAAAATCCGCCGTGTTAATTGGTCATACAGGTGCTGGAGTGATACGAGGTCTCATTTCAAATGCCGTCATTATCATAACTGCTCTCATTCTCGGCTTTAGACCGCAAGCTGGATTTATAGATTGGCTTTTGGCAGTATTATTTCTTTTGCTGATAAATATTACAGTTACTTTAATCGCTGTACTATGCGGGATGATATCAAAATCGGTAGAAGGAGCGAGCGGACTACTGTTTCCCCTTTTTATTCTGCCTTTTATGAGCTCGGGGTTTGCTCCCGTAGACACTATGCCAGGCGGCATTCAGTGGTTTGCAGCGATACAGCCTATGACACCCATTATTGACAGTTTGAGAGCCCTGACACTTGATTTGCCTTTGGGAAATAGTTTATGGCTGGCACTTGCCTGGTGCGTGGCATTAAGTATTGTGAGTTTTACTTTATCAATGCGGACATACAATCAAAAATTATCGTAAAGGTACATTCATTTATACTGGGCTTTATCGCCAATTTCATTAGTACCACAGCTCTATTTCAACCGGATATCCCACTTATCATTGGCGGATTAGGCGATTTTCTGTTCATTGCCAACTCAGACTTAAAATGTTAAAATACCTTTATACTTAACAATCATACATTTTTCATAGCAAAGATAAGGATGTGAAACTTGAAACCCAAATACCGCTTTAACCGTATCCGCACAAAATTATTTACCATATTTTTTATTCTGGTACTGTTCCTGCTGCTGATTACTATTTCGTTGAATTACATGATCTCCAGCCGTTCTAACAACCGGAATGCAAAAATTTTAAATAACCAGATGGCGACTCTGGCTGATCAGGATTTCCAGGTTATATTTGATGAAATAGACCGGATTTATTCTTCCATTACCACCAGTCCGAATTTTTCATCTCTTTATAATGCCAGCAGTAAAGCTTCCCCATTGGAGAATTATCTGCTGACCTATAACCTTTCGGATCTGCTGAGCACTCCACTGGGAGCTTCCCTTTATATACACAGCATTAATTATATCAACCCATCCAATGACATGCTGATTTCCTGCATTGCCGGGGAAATGAATGTAGAGCGCAATTTTTCATTTTCTGACTCGCCTTCGTGGTTTCAGACAGCCGTAAATAAGTTGGAAGAAAATGAGAATGCAAATATTCTATATCTTCCCTCCCACCAGGAGCTCTATTACAAACGTGGGGCAAATGATGTAAATAAAGAAGTAATTTCCGTGGTCAGAAAGACTGCTAATGTCAATACAAATTATCAGAATAAGGGACTATTATTTTTTAACATCGATCTGGAAGTATTGAAAAAACTAACCAGAGGACTAAATGCTTACGACGGGATGCAAAATATCATTATGACAGACACCGGAGAGGTAATCTATACCACAGATACCGGTCTGACTCAGGTTCCGGGCGCAGCAGATACCCTGTTAAACTGCAAAACGATTGGATATCTCACCTTATCCCAGAATACCTACATGGCGCTTCCTGTTCCTATTCAGGTAAATAACTGGCGGATTATTTCCCTCATACCAAAATCCGTCTACACCCGTGAAAGCCGTCATGTGGCATTGCTCAGCATTTTAGTCGGCGTTCTGGTGCTGACTCTGGGGCTTTTCATTACCTGGATTTTGTCCAAAAGGATCTCTACCCCCATTGAATCTCTTTCCGGAACTATGAAAGCTGTTTCCAACGACCAGATGGATATCCGTGCTGAGATCACTTCTAATGATGAGGTGGGTGAGCTCTCCGTGAGTTTTAATACGATGCTGGACCGGATCAATGATTTAATTGAACAGGAGTACGTTCTGACTGCCCGGCAAAAGGATGCTCAGATTAAAGCTCTGCAGGCACAGATCAACCCCCACTTTCTCTATAATATCCTGCAGTCCATAGCCAGCATTGCATCCATTAACCATATACCCGAGATTACCACTATGGCTAATTCCCTTGGAAAAATGATGCGATACAGTATTAAAACAGCTGAAAACTCCACTACCATCCAGGATGAACTGATACATGTGGTACATTACCTGGAAATCCAAAAAATCCGCCACCTGGAAAAACTGGATTACCAGATCCAGTCCGATGAAAAATATGCTGATTTTCCACTGTTAAAATTAACACTTCAGCCATTGATCGAAAATGCAATTATGCATGGGTTCTGCCCATCACACGAAAAACTTTTTATTTTATTAACGGTTACAGAAGAAGATCCCTGGCTTATCATTCAGATTTCAGATGATGGTGCCGGAATTCCGGCCGAAAAGCTGCAGCAGATTCAAACAGAACTTCTTACACCTGCTACAGGCTTTTACAGTGACAGCAGTCCCAGTATCGGTATAAAAAATGTCTATGCACGTTTGCGCCTTTACTACAACAAAAATGTTCTGCTGGAGATCGACAGTGAGCAGGATGAAGGGACTGTTATTACTCTGAAACTGCCCTTGGATAAGGATAAAACGAAAGAATTACCAGAGTGATTTTGCAGAAGCAATTAAGAACAGGAGGCACTAAAAATGATCCGTACTATCATATGTGAGGATGAATACTGGGTACGAAAAGGCATTATAAACCTTGTCCCCTGGAAAGAATTCGATCTGGGGTTTGCAGGTGAATTCGAAAATGCCACCGATGCCATTGAGTTTTTAAAGACCAATCCGGTTGATCTGGTCATTACTGATATGAATATGAATAACGGAGATGGCTGTACGCTGCTTGACTATCTCATGGATTCAAATACTGATTGTGAAAAAATTATTATCAGCGGATATACCGATTTTGAATATACAAAAAAAGCGATCAATTCCTCTGTATGTGAATACTTATTAAAACCGGTAGAAGAGACGGAGCTTCGAAATGTGCTGAGAAAAGCCATTGATAAGATTCATGCAAAACGCAAAGACCGCCTGGAGCAAATCGAAGTACAGGAAAAAATGCAGCAGACCGTACCGCTTCTTCAGGAAAAATTATTAAATTCATTGGTGAGTTCCGAAGATTATGGAAAAGAAAAAATTATTGAGGAACTGTCTAAGATAGGTTTTGAATTAAATGATAAATATTTCACTGTACAGATTCTCTATGTGGCAAAGTTGGAACCCGGCGCATCCATTACTCCCCTATCCGAGGAAGAACTGATGGAGTGGACTTCTTTCATCGAAGAAAAAATTACACGAAAAGAATGTATTTTATTTAAAAGCCGTCATCGTAAAGAAGAGTTTATCCTTTTATGGGAAGGAACACCACAACGTCCGCTTCATCGGGCTTCCATATTCTCAGAATTTCAAAAACTGGGGGATGTCAAGGGCTATACCATGAAAAGCGGGACAGGAACCTTTGTGAAAGGATATCAGTCCATCCCTCTTTCCTATCGGCAGGCGAAGGCTGCGCTGGATTATGAACTGATCAGCCAGCCGCTTCCCCAAATCATATTTTACGATGATATCAAAGAGTTGAACCTAAGAACCTACTCCTACACCCTGGATGAAAAATTACTGAACGGCATTATCAAAAATAGAAGCCGGAAAATGATCCCTCTTTTTTTAGAACATATCGGTTCTATTTCCAAAACTGCTTCTTACTACCATCTTCCAACTTATAAAAATGCCGTGATACGTGCTGCCATGCAGTTAGAAAAGGCATGTTTTGAAAAAGAAATGAAATGCCCGGAATTATCAGATACAGTAAATATTGTCACCCCGATGTGTTCCACCGCCCGGATTAACCAGTATCTCATAAAGATCTTCCACGATATTCTGGATGAAATCGAAAAAGCCAAAGTTCCCGCGGGGAAAAACGTAATCGAAGAAATATGCGAATATGTAAAAGTAAACTATGGTGAAGAAATCAGTCTCATTGCATTTGCCCAAAAATACTACATGAACCATATTTATTTGAGCCGCCTGTTCAAATCAGAAACAGGTGAAAACTTCAGCAGTTTTCTAACCAGAATAAGAATGGAAAAAGCAAAAGAATTATTATCCAGTGATTCCTTCCTGATTAAGGAGATTGCCGAAATGGCAGGTTATGAAAACCCTTATTATTTCACCAAAGCATTTAAAAAATACTTTGCCTGCTCGCCAACGCTCATTGAGAAGCTGGATACCAAGGAGAATGAGGGTTGAAAGGAAATCTATATATGAAAAAATATTTTTATTTTACTTTAATGATTGTCTTGATCCTGATTATGACTGCCGGCTGCAGTTTTTCACTTTCAGCCACAGATGACACTTCTGAAACCACTGATGCAGATCAGGTAAATCTTTATGTTATGCATGGACGCCAGGAAGCACCGGAAGCCTACACAAAACTGGCAGATGCTTTCCACAAAAAATATCCGAATATTACCGTGCACTATGAAACACCAAGCAATTTCGACTTGACCATGCAGAACAGAAGGGCTCAGAACCGGACACCGGATATCTATTCCGCTACCACCATTGAAGCAAATGCCGGAATTCTTATGGATCTGACCGATGAACCTTTTATGAAAAATGTAAAAAAGGTAACCTTTGACACCGTAAAAGATAAACGGGATTATTTTTTCCCCATTGGATATTCCGGTGTAGGCGTAATTTATAACAAAACTGTTTTCAGGGAAAACAACCTGACACCCCCTAAGACGCTGTCAGAACTCACGAAAGTCCACCAGGTGCTGGCTTCGAAAAACATTGCGGCCTTTGCCCTTGGATACAAAGACCTGTGGGTTGGGCATTTTTCTCTGCGGCCCGCCTTTTATGCGGTGTATGGAACTTACCCCGACTGGAATCAGAAAAGGAGCAAGGGAGAAGTATCCTTTTCCGATACCCCGCAGTGGCAGTTAATCGCTGATATACCGAAGAATTACGTCTATGCCTATGGCAATACCGATACCGCATTTGAAGTGGGTTATATGGATGCCTGTTCTATGCTTGCCAATGGTGACGCAGCCATGATGCTTCAGGGGTCCTGGGCAACTTCACTCATTCAGACCTATAATAAGGATGTGGAACTGGGATTCATTCCCCTGCCGGTCTCCGATGATCCGGAACGCAGTAAGATCAGTTACTATTGTGACTATTATTTATCCATAAGCGCCGACACCAAACATCCAAAAGAAGCAAAGCTGTACCTGGATTTTCTCTCGACACAGGAAGCTGCAGAAATCTATGTAGACAGTACGAAGACCTTTTCCAGTGTAATTGGTGCCCCCATTCCGGAAGATACCGTTTCTAAGGATATCGAAAAATATGTGGATAAAAACCAGTATATCGATGACCCCAGCGGCACCTGGCCTAACCGTTTTTATAAAAATGCAGAAAAATATTTTATGGAATATATATTGGATGGTATAAATTACAAAGAACTCACGAATTTACTGGACGAAGAATGGGATACCTGCAGTGATAAATAACTGCAGGCATCCCATTTGCATTTAGATAGATTATTTCTTTACAACTGGCATCCAGACCTCAAATACAGCATTTGCAGGATCCGGACTTAAATACAATTCGATATCCGGTGCATTTCCGTATTCATATCCGGAAGTTGGCAGCCACTCTGTCACAGCTCTTTTTTCAATATCCTGGATGCTGTCCGGCATGGTACCTGTTCCAAAGAATACAGCCCAGGTAGCAGCCGGAACCATGTATTCTTCTGTTCCTTCTATTGCAGGCTGGTCTGTAGCCACTCCAATATAATAGCACCAGTTATCTTCTTCCAGGCAGGCGCTTACTCCCAGAATTCCTTTGACTTCCTGATTCATCATTCCGGCCAGTTTCTCCAGAATGCCTGTCTGCGCTGCCTTAGCCCACATCTGCGGTACTTCCCTGAAATTCTCTTCCAGCTCTTTACTTAAGCTTTCCTTCATTCCTACAATTCGAAATGCTTCCTTTTTTTCAATACGATATTCCATCTCCGCTTCTCCTTTAATCACCATTTTTAAGCTGATACGCGGGTATGCCTTTAATGTAACGCCCTGCTGCTTTGCTGCAGAAGGCGGAAATCCATGGACTCCCTGGAATGCACGGTTGAATGACGTAGGGGATTCGTACTGGTAACGATATGCCACATCAAGAACCTTATCTCCATTACACAGATCAAAAGCTGCCTGGGTCATCCTCCTTCGTCTGATATACTCTGCTAAAGGTACACCTGCTATATAAGAAAACATCCGCTGGAAATGATATGTGGAGCATCCGGCTATCTGAGCTGCTTTTTTGATTTCTATTTCCCTGCTCAGACTGTCTTCAATATATTTAATCGCTTCATTTAATTGTTCTATCCATTCCATTTGTATCACCTCTTTTATCATCATAGTTTATTTAAAGAATAAAATCCTCTCTTATTACAGACGGAATCTGCGAGATAGACTTATCGTGAGATTTTTCGGCATAACACAACTCAATAGGCAAGAATCTCATATCCTTCTTCTGTGACAAGCACCATCACTTCCCACTGTGCCGATGGCTTCCCGTCATCCGTATAGACCGTCCATCCATTTTCATCATCTACAAAAACCTCATCCGTTCCCATATTTATCATAGGCTCAATCGTAAAAATCATGCCCGGTGCCAGGATCACTCCGGTATCCGGTTCTGTAACATAACTGACGCATGGGTCTTCGTGAAACTCCAGTCCTACACCGTGGCCTCCGATATCTCTAACCACTGTATACCCGTTTTTCATGGCATATGCGTGGATGGCATGCCCCATATTGCCGATGGGCTGCCAGGGTTTTACTTCATCCAGTCCAATCTGAATCGATTCCCTGGTGATATCCACCAGTTTCTTTTTTTCCTGGCTGACCTCACCGATACAGAACATTCTGGACGAATCTGAGAAATACCCATTGTAAATGGTGGAAACATCTACATTTACAATATCCCCATCCGCTAAAATCCGCTCCTCATCCGGGATTCCATGACATACTTCCTCATTTATGGAAACACAGACGCTTTTGGGAAATCCTTCATAATCCAGCGGTGCCGGAATTCCTCCCAATGTAATTGTAGTTTCGTGAACGATTCTGTTAATTTCTTCTGTGGACATGCCCGCCTGTATATGTTTTGCAACCTCATCCAGAATGGCAATGTTTATTTTTGCGCTTTCCCGTATTCCCTCTATCTGCTTTTTTGTCTTAATCATATTCCGGTTTGGAATCCGGTATCCTTTTCGCTTCAGTTCCTGTAATTTTCCATCGAATCCTTCGTGGCATAACTTATATTTTTTACCGCTTCCACACCAGCACACATCATTTCTGCCCAGTTTTTTCAACATATCTTACTCCCTTTCTCTCTAACCTCCGCAATATTCCCCTCTCTCATCCCATATCTTCGGTATTGCCCCGGAGTTCTTCCGAACTGTTTCACAAAAGCCCTGGTAAATGCCTCCTGGGAAGAATATCCGTATTCCACTGCAATGTCCAAAAACCTTTGGTCCGTTGCTGCAATCTCTTCGGCAGCCAGACATAATTTTCGGGTTGCTATATATTTTTTGAAAGAGATCCCGGTATATTCATGGAATTTTGCAGAACAATAAAATGCAGAATATCCTACATGACAGGACATTCCCTCCAAGGTAGGGTTTCCTTTTATATTCTCTTCTACCCATGCGATCATACTCTTTACTGTTTTAACTGACATATCTTTCTCCCCTGCCTTTTTCATTCATTGAATATCCCAATTCATTCTATACCTGATACTATTTTATCAGAATCCCTATCTTTTTATTTGATATAAATTGCACAATAATGGTGCTTTCGAGCATGTCCTAAAGTATTTTTTCCATCACCGTCAGGTATTCATTGGTTTCATAATCCTTTTTTTGATAATATCCTTCCGTCTGTGGATCCCGGCTGGTCCAGAGGATTATTTTATCTATGCCTTTTTCCTTCAGCCTGTTCTCAAACTCTTTTAACAGAATACTTCCCAATCCCTTGTTTTTCATGCTAATATCCATGCAAAACTCTTTGATTTCAAAGTGTACGCAGTCATAATACTGTTCTTCTCTCCCCACGATCATACCGCAAAGCTTTCCATCCACATATCCGGCAATGCCATAAGCATTGTCACCGGTAATCATCTGGCGTATCCTTCTTCCTGCAGTCTCTTCTGTCCATTTATCATTCCAGGGAGGTGCATTAAACGCATTCATAAACATATTTGCCAGTTCTAAAACCATTGACTCTTTCATTTCATAAAATTCCATATATGTAACAACCTTTCTCAGATTTAATTTATCTGGTTCATCTCTGCGCCTCCAAATTCATGGCCACAAGGCTTACTGTACATCTGCTCCCCGGCTTCCTGCCTTCCTGTACATCTGACTTCCTGGCTTCTCTTACGATACTCCGAATGCGCTTCCAAATATCTGCATATAAAGCGGTATCGCTGCCATTGCTAAAACAGTCGTTACAGTGATTACAACCGAAGCAAAAGAGTAATCGCTTCCGCTTTCTTTCGCCATAATCCCAAGCTGGGTCATGGCGGGCATGATTGTCATAATACAAAATACAAGCTGAAGCTGGGAATCTATCGGCAGAAGGAGACACAGTCCAAACATAATCGCGGGCGCGATAATAAAACGTCCCGCCAGTATCATAACCAGCTCTCTGGAAAACCGGATTTCCCTTCGATCAGTCATACGGATAACACTTCCAATGAATACCATGGACAGTGCTGTTGTCGACTGTTTTACATAGCTTATGGAACTCATCAGAAAATCGGGCAGATTTATTTTTAACAGCACCACGGCCACCCCCAGCAGAAACCCCACAAGGGGAGGCGAAAAGATATTTTTTATTTCCTTTTTCCAACCGTACTTTGTCTTCTCACCGGAATCCCTGCGCAGCAGCCAGGTTCCAAGCGTCCAGAACAATGTGGTATTCGCCATATAATACACCATAGCATCTGAAAGCGCCTTTTCTCCCATCAATGCTATAATTACCGGAAAACCTACAATGGTTGTGTTAGAAAAGGTCACTGCATTAATGAACACCCCTCTGCGGCTTGCACTTACCCGAAAAAGCCCAGCTAAAAGGACACTGATTCCCAGGCATACCAGAATCACCATGACCGGTATGGGAAGCTTTGTTACAATCCGTAATAATTCTTCCCGGTCTTTACAGGTTGTAAGGACGTTATAAAACATATAGCAGGGTATGGCTATTTTGACACAGAATTTAGAACAAACATCCATTCCGGTCTTTCCAAACCATGCCCTGCCAGCAATTACCCATCCGATTCCAATCATAATCAATAGTGACAAAACACTCTGAATACTATTCCATAGCATAATCTTTCCTCTTTCTATGATGTCTACCCCAGATAAACTCGCTCCCAAATATTCCAAAAAGTAAAATTATGAATCGAAAATTCATATCATACCTCATACCTGCACTTTCTTCTGCCTGTGTTGGATATCTAAAAATGTTTCCTTCTTCTAAAACGAAAAACCTTCGCAAAAAAATAAGCTATATCACATAATAACATGGTTGGAATCTTATACATTTATTGGGTATCCTTTCTGATTTATTAACCGTTGTTTCGGATCGTTCGATTTTCTTTAACGCTATTCTTCTGGTCTTTGATTATGTTTCTTAATCTTCCAATATATATATGATCTTCGATATTTCCCCATAAGCATCTGCCGGATTCGTCCATTGGAATGTATAGCCCAGTGAAACATTGACATACCGGATGCCGTTTTTTACGATCTTCATTGGCATATGGGAATGACCGCTGATGCTTAAGGAAACATCATTCTTTTCAAAAAAATACCGGTATCTTTCACTACCCAGCTGATTGATAAATTTACCATAAAAGGGAATTGGATAAGAACGGATAAGATCACTGGTTGGCAGCATGTGCATGACAACACAGCGCTTTTTCCCCTTGGCGGCTTCCTTTTGGAAGGACTTCTGAAGCAGTCTGATATCCTTCATTACCAGCCTGACATCCCGTTCATAATCTATCACACCCCCATGGATTACCTTCTGATCCGGCCAGAGATATCGGGATATTAGATTATTCGCCGCCTTCCTGGGATTATCCCCTGAATGCTTCCTTCCAAAGCTGTAATCAAACCAGCCGCAGATCCCCGTAATGTACCATTGCTTTGTTACAATGGGATTTTCCATCAGGGAATACTTTCTGTGAAATAGTATACTGTCATGAAAGGCACTGGATTCTTTGTTAATCTGAGCGCTGTTTTTTCTTCTCAGATTCTCCACATACATGTCATGATTTCCCGGAACAATTCGCACCTGTGCCCTGGTCCTATCCGCTATATTATCATAAAATCTGAGTGCATCTTGGGCTCCCGTAGATGTATCCCCCAGAAAAACAACCACATCCAGCCCCTTGTCCGCTATCACTTCAGGCAAAATCTTAAGGAAATCAAACTGCCTGTTAAAATCAATATGAAGGTCCGATATAAATCCAATCCGCATTGTCACACTCTTCTTTCTGCCACTGTCCGCTGTTTCAGTCTTACTATAAGTATATCCAAAAAATTGATTTTATCAAGCCCCTGTTTCCATTAATAATTATTCTCTGTTAATTTCTTCAATAATGGAATCCCCCAGTACCTGCTTCACCGGGATAAACACTGCACCAACACTAATTATCAGGTTCAGTATTATAATTCCTCCTATTATCCAAATATTTGTCCTTTGATTAGGATTGATATATAAATAAACATGGGTAAGTAAATAAAGCAAAAGTCTCTCCAGTCCTAAATACACCAGAACAGTCAGCAGGCTTGCAAAAACACCATAAAGCAGCCCTTCTTTTAACATCATTATTAAAAATCCGCTGTCTGTAATTCCCATTGCTCTTAGTATTCCAAACTCATGCCTTCTGGACAGAACCAGATGGCTCATGCTATTCATAATATGCATTAAGCTGATCATTAACAGGATCACAGCTATCCCATAAAAGAATATCATTTTTTGTTCCAGATAACTGTTTTGCAATTTTATTTCAGCTGTATAGTCTTTGATCAGGCATCTTGGTAAATTATAGATCTGATCTTTGATTCCTTTTACAATCTCTTTGCTATCCCCCGTCCCTTTTTTTACACTGATTATGTTGTAACCGGATATACCAAAGTTTTCCTCCATCTGACGGTTGGTCATAATCAAATCTAACCCACTATTCCCTATGAAATACGGATTATTTGCCATTGCCCGACTTACAACTGCCGATACCACGAATTTCTTTTCTAGAAACCAGTCCTCCTGATCTCCGAATTTCACCGCCTCTTCCGGAACATCCGGACTTTTTGGCACTTTAACGGTTATCGTATCACCGGGATGGATAAGCAACCCATCATAATAGCCCTGTCCATCCATGAGCGTACGCAGAATTACTGAATTATCTTCTTGCATTTTCAGGGGATTTATCCTTCCCTCCAGAAGATATGATTCCAGTCCCGCCAGCATTCGCGAATCGTATCCATAAATATTGCTCTTAATTCCGTATCCTCCATCCGGCCTCTCAGTACAGATCCCATTAAAATATTCCATAGTTCTGGGGTCCGGCAAATAGTTCGGATCATTGGCTATTTCCGGAAAAAAGTTTTTCCATTGTAATGTATCCCGGGCAATTTCAAGCTCGCCCAGAAAATAGTTTACCGGATGGGCCGATTCTACTCCCGGTACTTTTTTTATATTTGATACACTCTTTTCAGGTATTGTATCCTGAAGTGATGAAGTCTCCAGAAAGATCTGATAATCCGATCCCAGCCCGTCATCTGCCTTTAGTGATAATTCATTATTATGTCTGGTATTTACCGTTACATATGTTGTACATAAAAAAATGATACCACCAAGAGACAGGGAAAACAAAATGCTGATAAACGTTCCTTTTCTTGCAAACATAAACTTTTTAGAAATCACGTCTGTCATTTGCACTGTATTCGTACTGTAACTTTTTCTGTTTCTTCTCTTACTATGATTACTGTTTTTCATAACATCAACCACAGACAGCCTGTGTAACCTTCTTACACTGATAAAGCTGATCAGGAACAACAGGATTCCTAAAAATACCGCCCCCAGAATAACCGCCTTATAGCTTATATAAAAATGTTTGGAAACCGCATCTGCATCTGCGAACACATTGGAAAATTTTGAATAAGACAATCCGATAATTCCATTTCCGATGATACTTCCAATTGGATATCCCATTGCAAACAACAGCCCAAGTTCCATAAACAGCAAACGGAAAATATCTTTATCCCCAATTCCCAGGGCCTCCATGATTCCATATTGGGAAGTCCTCTTCATAATAGACACGTGAAAAATACTATATATAATAAAAGAGCTGAAGATGCACAATATTATAATTACCCCATTAACAGTCAGATTAAATTCTTCCTGTGCGTACATTAATGCCGTAGTGAAATTAGAACCTGGAGTAGTCATCAGCTTCCAAAAACCGGAAGGCTGCCCATCTCCAAAAAAAGAAACAACTGCATCATTTACCATCATTCCCCCATCCGGAACATGAAACTCTTTCTGAAATGCTTTTCTTTGTCTCTTTAAGTCTTTTTCCTCATCAAACTTAATATAAAGAAATTGCTTTCCCCCATCCCCCTTTGTGTCTTTGCTTACAAATCCTTCCATCCCGCCAACTGCTGTTGCCCATCGGTTTGAAACCACTCCGCATAAGGTGTATTCTTTACCATCCAGAATGACTTTTCTACCAATTTCATTGCTGATATTTAAATTTTGCATGGTATACTCATCCAGCATAACCTCTCCCGGTTTTGCCGGGTAATCTCCCTTTAATAATTTCCTTTTAATAATGGAGAAATATTCTCCATCCGCGTAGATGAAAGAAAAAATATAAGGTTCCTGAATAACCTTTTTCTTTTCAAATACCCCAAGCCGGGTGATTCTATACTCCTCCCCCTTCTTTTTACTCCGAATCTCCTGGATTAAGTCTGAATCTGCCTTAATGTAATAATGATAATCCCCGTAAACTGTCCGGTCTTTCTCCAGATTACTTCTTTCTCCACTGTATACAAGTGAACTGATCCCTGTCATCAGAGCAACTGAAATCACGATACTGAAGAGAATGGCCAATGTCTGCCTTTTATAAAATTTGATGTATCGTACTGAGAATTTATAACTGGCTTTCATTCTATATCACCGCCTTCTCCCACAATTCCACCATCTTCTATATGGATAATCCTGTCACAGATTTGTGCAATCACCTCGTTATGAGTAACCATCATGATTGTCTGATGGAATTTCTGACTGCTGTTTTTTAATAGACCGATTACCTCCATGGTTGTCCGGGAATCCAGATTTCCGGTTGGTTCATCCGCCAGGATAATTGCCGGTTTATTTGCAAGGGCTCTGGCAATCGCAACACGCTGCTGCTGTCCTCCTGAAAGTTCATTGGGATATTTATCTCTTTTTTCCCACAATCCCAATTCATGCAGCAGTTCCCCGATATATACATGGTCAATGCGCTTCCCCTTATCAAAAGTCACTGGAAGTGCCACATTATCATAAACATTTAAAACCGGCATCAGGCTGTAATTTTGAAAAATAAATCCTATATTTCTCCTCCTGAAGATTGTTAACTCTTTTTTCTTCAATGCCGCTATATTGTGGTTTCGAATGATGATCTCTCCATCGGAAGGATTGTCAAGTCCTCCAATTAAATTTAATAATGTACTCTTACCGGAACCGGAAGTGCCCACCAAAGCGACAAATTCTCCCTGCTCAATCGAAAAACTGACATGGTGCAAAGCCTGAACCGAATTCTCACCGCTGCCATATACTTTAACTATGTCCCTTATTTCTAATATCTTCATCGAACCGCCTCTTTTCCATTTTTTCTTTATTGTAGCAGGCAAGCCTTTCATAGCTGCTACAAACAAATTCTCAGTTCTTACAATTTTGTAAGAACACCAAAAAAGAGCTGCCCTCCCCCGGCTTAGATTCAATTGTTATATATCCTTTCTGTTTTTCCAGAATCAATTTAGCAAGGTATAGCCCTATGCCCGAACCTTCCAGTTCCTGTACCTCCCTGCTTCGATAAAAGCGTTTAAAGATATGGTTAAATTCTTTTTCATGAATACCAATTCCCTGATCACTAATTCTAATCTGGCTGTACATTTCAAATTGTTTTATTGAAATCTCAATCCGGCTTCCCCTGGGAGAATATTTCACGGCATTCTCCAAAATATTCTCCAGCGCCTCCGCCGTCCACTTCACATTATGAACCAGGGAAATTTCATCAAATTGCCGGGTAATAATTTCAATTTCTTTGGAAACGGCTTTCTCATATACAGAATTAATCGCCTTTCTTAAAGTTTCTTTGACTGGATGAGGTTCCGCATCAAATTGAATTACCCCCTCCTCCAGCCGAACCATTTTAAACAAAGATTGTAAAATCCAATTTATTTTTTCCGTCTGTTCTTTTAACTTTCTTTGAAAAACAGATCTTTTTTCTGGATCCAATGTCTGATTTTCTAAAAGTTCCTGATACATCATAACATTAGACAAGGGTGTTCTTAATTGATGAGACATATTAGAAATGAGGCTCTTTACACTTTCTTTTTCCTCTTTTGCCTGGCATATTTCAAGATTCAGTTTTTCCTGAACACGCATCATCTTTCCAGCTAGAGCCGATGCTTCTCCCTCTTTTAAATCTGATTGAGAGACAGCTCTTTCACTAAGCAATTCATCCAGCATCTTATCAATATTAAAATACAGTTTCAGATATTTCTTCCTGTAGTAATAGCACAGCATTCCAAGAAGAACTATGCAAATCACAAATAATACATATGCAATCATTTTTTCTCTCTCCAAATGTACCCCATCCCATGCACCGTTTTAATAGATTGGGGATTAGAAGAATCTTTTTCAATCTTCATTCGCAGTCTTCTGATATTTACGGAAACAATATTCTCATCCACATATTTACCATCCTGATCCCAGACCCAATTCAATATCTGCTCTTTGGATAAAATCTGCTCCTTATTCTCCACAAAATATACCAAAAGCTTATACTCCACTGTGCTGAGCGAAATCTCCTCATTCTCCTTAAATACCTTTCCCCTACCCTTATCAATCGTGACTCCATTGGAGTTTATAATAGATGCATTCTCTCTTCTTCTACACAAGTTCTTTATCCTGGCCTTCAGAACAGACAAGGAAAATGGTTTTGTCATAAAATCATCTACCCCTAATTCTAAGGCTTTGATTTCATCCATCTCCGTATCCCTGGCTGTCAGCATAAGAATAGGAATCTGACTGTACTCCCTCACCTCCCTGCACAATTCAAAACCATTTCCATCCGGAAGATTACAATCCATGATAAGCAGAGAGTAATTCTCCTTATCTATTTTCTCTTTTGCTTCCTTTTTACAGACAGCCCTATCCAGACTATATCCCTCGCACTCCAAATAAAATACCACACCTTCCATAAGGTCTATATCATCTTCTATCATTAATATTCTTTCCATTCCATCACCTCTTCCATTCGATAAGTACATCATATTCCACCCCCATTCTAATTTCAATACAATCCAGAGAATGATTGCAAAAATATATAAGATTTTTTGCTTACGTAAAAAAAGCATAATCTTCTGCTACAAAGATTACGCTTTTTACGCTCTAGATCGAACAATTTTATCTTAAAAATGGTGTTAGCTGAGTAGGCGACGCTTTGCAGATAGATGTAGTGCTCGGAAAGCGTAGGGGCGAACCATGGCAGGCGTTTGGAGGGCTTACCGCAGAACTGGCATTTTCTAACCTTCCCGGAGTACTAATCCAGATACTTGCTTTCATTTTTCTCCTGTTTTTTTCTCACAAAATGATCAAAAACCCAGGTAAAGCAAAATATGAGTAAAAATAAGATAATAAATGCGGTTCCAACTCTTTTCTCTATACTGAAGTTCTTTTCGCCCTTACTGCAAATCAGTATTGCCCAAAAAGCCAGGCTGAATATTCCTGAACCGGCAAACCCATAAAATAAACTACCCTTCCATCCTCTTAGTGCATTGGAACCATCCCAGATGCCTTCCCGGATGCACCCAACCTGATACACGATAATACCTGCCAGTAATATAACCGTTTCCCCCAGAGTACTTCCTGAATCAGATTCCAAAATAAAATCCTGCACAATTATTACTACCAGGCAGATAACTACCATAAACCAGAAACTACGTTTTCCTATTTCCGCTAATTTCTGTTTCTCTCTTTCATCCAGGTTATTTTCTCTCATAGCCATTCCTCCTCCCAGAATAAATCGTTTAGTGTCTTACCTAAAGCTTTGCATATAGAAATGCAAAGTTTGAGTGATGGGTTGAAATCACCGGCTTCGATCATACCAATCGTCTGCCGGGTAACACCTGTCATCTCTGCTAACTGTACTTGCGAAAGATTTTTTTCCATCCTCGCAATTTTTAATTTCAAGTTTTTCATATCCCACCACCTTTTTCTTAGTCTAGTATACTACCATTAATGAATATATGTCAACTATATATTGCATTTATATACTATATTTTACATTTGTGAACTATATTACTCACCTGTATGAGGCTGTATGACGCTGTATCACATTGTAAGAAGGTAAGAAGTTTAACTCACATGGACTTCAGTCACTGCTTTTATGCTGTTTTCTGACAAAAAAAAGAGACCCTGCAGCGGATCTCATTCTATTTCACAGCTATTAACTAGGCAACCTGTAATAGCTTTGCAATTTGTGCTTCTATTCTCTCAACTGTTGTGTCAAAAACTACTGCAAGTTCTGAAAAAAGTAAATGCTCTACCCTCTGAAGATTTTTGTCATCACTTATACTCAGCTTTTTTCCACTTTCCTGTCTGTTTTTCTGTGCATGCATAATCCCTTTTAACATGCCAAAACATTTTCCACATTCACATGACTTCAGTACACTCTGATATTCTTTGTCTCTTACTCTATCATTCTCGTCATAAATACCCGTCATTTTTGGTAAATCATCAAGGTACTTCTCGGCTTTTTCTTTTGTTATGACTTTTCTCATGGATACCTTGTCATTGTTTGTTTTGATATAAATGGTACCACCATCATTACAAACAGGTTTTAAAATATAGTACATCTCATTTGTGTTAAGGAAATCCAGCATATCAATTTTTTCAATATTATATACGCCTCTTCCCTCATAAACTACACTTTCATTAATTTTGAACAATATAAGCACCTTACTTTCTTTACTTCCCTCGTGGAAGAACTACTCCAATAGCCAATGCTTTGAATACCGCAGCAGCAAGTTACTATCCTATTATAACACACTTTTTGCTTTTTTCCTAGGGTCAAAAGTCACAATAGCTATATCGGGATCTATAGATAATAATAACCAATAGCCAGTACAACAGAAAAAGGACTACCACAATAATGTAATTAATGTGGCAGTCCTCATCTTACGCTTGGACTAATGTATCTATTTAAATTGTTTTAATTATTTAACGATTGTAGCAACACGGCCTGATCCAACTGTACGTCCACCTTCACGAATAGCGAAAGTAAGACCCTGCTCCATAGCGATTGGGTGGATCAATTCGATTGACATTTCTACGTTATCGCCAGGCATGCACATTTCTGTGCCTTCTGGAAGGTTGATAACACCAGTAACGTCAGTTGTACGGAAGTAGAACTGAGGTCTGTAGTTGTTGAAGAAAGGAGTATGACGTCCACCTTCATCTTTTGTCAATACGTAAACCTGTGCTGTAAATTTTGTATGGCATGTAACTGTACCTGGTTTAGAAAGAACCTGTCCTCTTTCGATTTCTGTTCTCTGAACACCACGAAGTAACGCACCGATGTTATCACCAGCCTGAGCTTCGTCAAGAAGTTTACGGAACATTTCGATTCCTGTAACAACAACTTTTCTTGTTTCTTCTTTGATACCAACGATTTCAACTTCTTCAGATACATGAAGAATACCACGTTCTACTCTACCTGTAGCAACTGTACCACGGCCTGTGATAGAGAATACGTCTTCGACTGGCATTAAGAATGGCTGATCTGTAGCACGCTGAGGATCTGGGATCCAGCTGTCAACTGCGTCCATAAGTTCCATGATCTTGTCTCCCCAAGCGCTGCTTGGATCTTCAAGAGCTTTTAAAGCAGAACCCTGGATGATTGGTGTATCATCGCCTGGGAATTCATATTCGCTTAATAATTCACGGATTTCCATATCAACTAATTCAAGTAATTCTTCATCATCAACCATATCACATTTATTCATGAATACTACGATGTAAGGAACACCTACCTGACGGGAAAGTAAGATATGCTCTTTTGTCTGAGCCATAACACCATCAGTAGCTGCAACAACAAGGATAGCACCATCCATCTGAGCAGCACCTGTGATCATGTTCTTTACATAGTCAGCATGTCCTGGGCAGTCAACGTGTGCGTAATGTCTCTTATCTGTTTCGTACTCAACGTGAGCTGTAGAGATTGTGATACCACGTTCTCTTTCTTCTGGAGCTTTATCAATATTCTCGAAATCAACTGCTGCGTTACCTGCAACTCTTTCGCTCAGAGTTTTTGTAATTGCAGCTGTTAAAGTTGTTTTACCATGGTCAACGTGTCCAATGGTACCAATATTAGCATGTGGTTTGTTTCTTTCAAATTTAGCTTTAGCCATTTTGAATGTCCTCCTTATAATATGCGCCTGTATCAGGCTTTCTTTTTGGTTTTTTATTTCATTAGGCTATCTTTGATTATATTTCAAATCAAAGATATTTTCAAGCCTAATTTTTTAAAATAACGATATAATTACTTACTTGGACTTAGCACTTAATACTTTTTCCTGTACAGACTTCGGAACCTGCTCATATTTTTCAAAGAACATAGAGTAGTTACCACGTCCCTGTGTTTTGGAACGTAAGTCTGTAGAGTAACCAAACATTTCAGCCAGCGGAACATAACCTCTTACAAGCTTACCACCACCGATATCTTCCATACCTTCGATACGACCACGACGGGAGTTGATATCACCGATAACATCACCCATATAATCTTCAGGCATAGTAACTTCCACTTTCATGATTGGCTCTAATAATACCGCATCACCTTTTCTCATAGCATCCTTGAATGCCATAGATCCGGCGATATGGAATGCCATTTCACTTGAATCGACTTCATGGTAAGAACCATCATATACGTTTGCATTAACACCAAGTACTGGGAAGCCGCCAAGAATACCTGCTTTTGATGCTTCTTCGATACCCTGACCAACTGCTGGGATATATTCCTTCGGAATAGCACCACCAACAACACTGGATTCATATTTGAATGTTTCTTCGCCATTTGGATCCATTGGTGTAAATCTAACTTTACAATGACCGTACTGACCACGTCCACCGGACTGTTTTGCATATTTGCTGTCAACATCAACAGGTTTTGTAAAGGTTTCTTTGTAAGCAACCTGAGGTGCACCTACATTTGCCTCAACCTTGAATTCACGAAGAAGTCTGTCTACGATAATTTCAAGATGAAGTTCGCCCATACCTGCGATAATTGTCTGTCCTGTTTCATGATCTGTATGTGCACGGAAAGTAGGATCTTCTTCTGCAAGTTTTGCTAAAGCTTCACCCATCTTGCCCTGACCAGCTTTTGTTTTAGGCTCGATTGCTAATTCGATAACTGGTTCTGGGAATTCCATGGATTCCAGAATAACCGGATGCTGTTCGTCACAGATTGTATCACCAGTTGTTGTAAACTTAAAGCCTACAGCTGCTGCGATATCTCCTGCATAAACTTTATCAAGTTCTGCTCTCTTATTAGCGTGCATCTGAAGGATACGTCCAACACGTTCCTTTTTGCCTTTTGTTGCATTTAATACATAAGAACCTGAGTTCATAGATCCAGAGTAAACTCTGAAGAATGCCAGCTTACCAACAAATGGGTCAGCCATGATCTTGAATGCTAATGCTGCAAACGGTTCATCATCAGATGAATGTCTTACGATCGGATTTCCTTCCATATCTGTTCCTTCAATAGAAGCGATATCAGTAGGAGCCGGCATAAATTCAAGAATTGCATTTAACAGCTTCTGAACACCTTTATTTCTGTAAGCTGTACCACAGCAAACAGGAATAGCAGTACATTCGCAGGTACCCTTTCTCAGAGCAGCCTTTAATGCTTCTACGGATGGTTCTTCACCTTCCAGGTATTCCATCATTAAATCGTCATCTAACTCGCAGATTTTTTCTACTAATTCTGTACGATATAATTCAGCATCATCTTTCATGTCTTCCGGAATCTCAGTGATGGAAATGTCTTCACCTTTTTCATCATTGTAGATATAAGCCTGCATTTCGAATAAGTCAATGATTCCCTTGAAATCATCTTCTTTTCCGATTGGAAGCTGAAGACAGATTGCATTTTTACCTAATCTGTTTTTAATTTGTTCTACTGCACCGTAGAAATCTGCACCCATGATATCCATCTTATTGATGAATGCCATACGAGGTACATTATAAGTGTCAGCCTGACGCCATACATTTTCAGATTGAGGTTCAACACCGCCCTTAGCACAGAATACACCGACAGCACCGTCGAGTACACGTAGGGAACGTTCAACCTCTACTGTAAAGTCAACGTGTCCTGGAGTATCAATGATATTGATACGATGCTCTAAAGCACCTGGTTTTGTTTCGCAGTTTTCCTGCAATGTCCAGTGACATGTTGTAGCGGCTGAAGTAATTGTGATACCTCTTTCCTGTTCCTGCTCCATCCAGTCCATGGTTGCAGTACCTTCATGAGTATCACCGATTTTATAGTTTACACCAGTGTAATACAGGATACGCTCTGTCAATGTTGTTTTACCAGCATCGATATGAGCCATAATACCAATATTTCTGGTTCTCTCTAATGGATATTCTCTTCCAGCCAAGGTTATTTCCTCCTAAATAATTTAAAGCTTTCCGCTTTGTCACAAGCCGGCCAATACAGGCCGGCACCGCTCATTTATATTTTTTATATAATTAGAAACGATAGTGAGCAAATGCTTTGTTTGCTTCTGCCATTTTGTGCATGTCTTCTTTTTTCTTAACGGATGCGCCTGTATTGTTTGATGCATCTAAAAGCTCATTTGCTAATCTGTCTACCATTGTTTTTTCTCCTCTTTTACGAGAATACAATGTGATCCAACGAAGAGCTAAAGCCTGGCGTCTATCTGGTCTAACTTCGATAGGTACCTGGTATGTTGCTCCACCAATACGTCTTGCCTTTACTTCGAGTACAGGCATGATGTTGTTCATAGCTTCTTCAAATACTTCGACTGCTGGCTTATCTGATTTCTCAGCCATTTTGTCAAATGCTCCATATACTATTTTCTGAGCTACACCTCTCTTACCATCTAACATAATGTTATTGATAAGCTTTGTAACCACTTTGTTGTTGTATAATGGATCTGCTAATACGTCTCTTTTTTGAGTATGTCCTTTACGTGGCACGGTACTTCCCTCCTTAATTATTATCGCAGTCAGCTAAGACTGCTTGATTAATTCATCGGTACTCACATGTGTCGTTCTACTTGTGTTTCGTGCACGAAAGCTTCTATATTAACCTGCAACCACGGGTGAATAAGAAATCCGGCACAATTTTTGTTTGTAGTTCTGTTTGTGATACGAATAATTTATAATTTAATTGTTACGAATTATTTTTTAGCGTCTTTCGGTCTCTTAGCTCCGTATTTAGAACGAGCCTGTCTTCTCTTTGCAACGCCTGCTGTATCAAGTGTACCACGAACGATGTGATATCTTGTACCTGGTAAGTCTTTTACTCTACCGCCACGGATCAGAACAACGCTATGCTCCTGAAGGTTATGTCCTTCACCTGGGATGTAGCTTGTTACTTCGATTCCGTTAGATAAACGAACTCTGGCGATCTTTCTAAGAGCTGAGTTAGGTTTCTTAGGTGTAGCTGTCTTAACTGCTGTACATACACCTCTTTTTTGTGGTGCGGATACGTCCGTACTCTTTTTCTTTAAGGAGTTAAATCCTTTTTGCAGAGCAGGTGCAGTTGATTTTTTCTCAGATGTCTGACGACCTTTTCTTACTAACTGGTTAAATGTTGGCATTCCTTTCACCTCCTGTTTTATTTGTACAAAAACATAATTTTTTTCTTTCTGTACATGTGGTTGCTGTTTTAATTTTATTTTATGATGCATGAAATTAGATTAAAATTCACGCACACTGATTTATTATATCCACATGCATTTCTAATGTCAAGCACTTTCCAGTATTTTTCAAAGTTTTTTTGCCCAAAATACCTTATAATTTTCTTAAGCCGGTAGACAACAAACGTCAGGAATGCTATGATAGGCGCAAATCGGAGGCGATATATTATGAGGAAATTATTAAAACCATTATCATTTATACCAGCTATACTTTTAATGTGCCTTATTTTTAATTTTTCCAGCCAAAGCGGAGATGTTTCCGGACAGCTGAGTTTTAAAGTCAGCTGTAAAATTGTAGAAGCAGGAGATTATATCTTCGACGCCAATCTGGAACAGTGGCAAATAGAAGAATGGGCCAATAAAATCAACTTTATCACACGTAAATTAGCACATATGACCGAATATTTTGCTCTCGCTGTGGCAGTATCCTTTCCATTATATGTGTACGGACTGCACGGTATCTGGCTTATGCTTGTAGCCGGCATCCTATGCGTCGGTTTTGCCCTGGGAGATGAATACCACCAATCTTTCGTGGGAGGCCGCTCTCCTTCCCTTCGGGATGTCGGGATTGACAGTGTTGGAGTCTTTTTCGGTATTGTACTCGTCCGGATGGTGGGATGGACCGGACGAATGACGATCTTTAAGCCGAGAAAGAAAAAAACAAAGGTAAAAAGAATCACAAAAGTAAAACACAAAAACCATAAGTTCAAAAATTACACAGCCAACGCACCGGAATACCATTATAAGGAAGAACATGCTTATTATAATGATATCCCAAAATCTGCATCTAAATCAAGAACATTTAGAAAAGCGCAGAAAAACAGCAAAGACAACAGTTATTCCTATGACCAGCAATATACCGGTTACGATGGCCATACACCTTACAGTCAGGATCCGGGTTATCAAAATTATAATCATCAGCAACCCTATTATGGAAATAACCCCCAGAATTTTAACGGGCAGCCTTACAGCGATGGTCCTCAGCAGAATTTTAACAGACAGCCTTACAGCGATGGTCCTCAGCAGAATTTTAACGGGCAGCCTTACAGCGATGGTCCTCAGCAGAATTTTAACAGACAGCCTTACAGCGATGGTCCTCAGCAGAATTTTAACGGACAGCCTTACAGCGATGGTCCTCAGCAGAATTTTAACGGACAGCCTTACAGTGGCGGTCCTCAGCAGAATTTTAACGGGCAGCCTTACAGCGGCGGTCCTCAGCAGAATTTTAACGGGCAGCCTTTCGGCGGCAGTCCTCAACAGGATTTTAACAGCCAGCCTTTCGGCAGCGGTCCTCAACAAAATTTTGGAGGTCAGCAACAGGATTTTAACAACTGCAGTTCCGACCAGGACTATGCAAATTACCATTCCGCTGATTATTTTGAAGACCAGACACAGTATTATGACCGGCACCAGCAATATGAAACTTCTGATGACAGCGATCCAGAAGATGATTACAGCGCAGCGAAAAAACATTCACAGCGGCCGGACGATGATGATGACGTGGATATCGTATCTAAAATCCAGTCTCTTTTTAACCGGAAATAATAAAAGCCAATGCAGTATATGATTATAAACTGCGTTGGCTTTTTCTATTTAATCTCCGTATTTTCAAACTGAGACAGAACTGCTTCTTATCTTACATCCCTTCCAGCCTGCTTCATTACCTCCTTTAATTTCTGTATATAATATTGATAATCTTTAAGAGATGTAGATGGTGCCACCTGATGATCAGAGCCCACTATATAACCACCACCCCGTATCACCGGAAGGATTCTGTCAAATTCCCGGTCTATTGCTTCTTTTCCTTCGGCAATCATAAGCTTATTGAATCCGCCGATAAATTTCAGCCTGGGAAACTGCTCTCTCACTTTAACTATATCCATTCCGGCATTCACATCCATGGGAAGAAATCCATCCACCCCTGCTTCTAAAAAATGCGGGATCATAATGGTAAAGTCTCCATCCGTATCCACAAAAACATTATTTACCCCATGCTCTTTCAGCAATACGATTTTTATTACACAGGTAATGGCAACAATCGCCCAAACATTTTGTTCAAGGATTCATTCAGGATATTTTTATCCAGTATAATCACGGTTTTACAGGCATAATAGTTAGATGATGCCATGGAATACAAAGAGTGGTTATCTTCTTTCATCTTTGAATACTGCCTTATAAAATCCTTTATCTGTTCCATATAGGTGTCATTTCTTTTGCTATCAGGAAGGTTCATATAGAAAAGCTCATCCGTTTCTTCCATAAACACCATGACCTTTAAGCCTTTGCCATTACATTTCACATTGCAGATTTTTTCCATATAAAAAGCATTTTGCTGAACTTCCATATAACCGATTATGTCTGTGTTTCTGTCCTTAACCGGCTTTATTTCTGACCCCACTAGCACTTCACGCTCTTATCCCAATAATCCAGATGCGGCTTTAAATACACCCGGCTGTTCAACTGCTTCATTGGATACTGGTTTTCTATCATCTGTATCCGCTGCCTTACATCTTCTTTCTTAACATCTGTCTTCCCGGTGCTGTAAAAGGTTCCGTCTTTTCCATAAATAGCAACCCCCTGCGTATTTCTGATTTATTGGTGTATGCTCTTGTCAAAAGCTTGCGTATTTCTTTTCCCACTTCTTCTCCTGAAGAAACCAGAGTCTGATTCCATAAATCCAGAAAATGATTATCCGACAATACATCATTCGTCGTCTGATCCATGGTCGTAAGGCGGCTGTCAACCTGTGCCATCACCTTTACTGCGATCTGCCCAATGTTGCTCCTGATGGATATTGTATTGGTTGTATTTATAGAAAATAACCGCAGCAATCCCAATAAATAAAGTCTTCAAAACCGTATAGGTCAAAGAAAGCTTTGTACTGATTTTCTGTTTTATCATAATTATACCCCTGAATAGCGGCGCAAGCTGGCCTGTGCTATTCCCAAATCGGCAGTTTGAATTCGATTTTCATTCATACTTACACTCTGATTTAAATCAAACCCGTTTCAGCCATCTTATGGCATGTTCAATCCATCCGGCATTATCCGGTAAGATCTGATCCTGGTTTCTGGAAGTGGTCTCATCGCACAGGGATAATCCATGCCCACCTCTTTCATATATATGCAGTTCAAAAGGTACTCTGTATTTGCGCAGAGCACAAGTAAATAATAAGGTGTTCTCTGCCGGAACCGCATCATCTTCCTGGGTATGCCATATAAAGGTAGGCAATGTATCGGCTGTGACCTGTTTTTCCAGGGACAGCTTTTCCCTCACTTCGGGGGAACCGTCTGGTCCTGTCAGATTCGTACATGACTCCTTATGAGTAAATTCGCCCATGGTTATGACCGGATAGCATAAAATCATGCCGGATGGCTTGTAACTGAAGTTTCCGGTTCCAAAAACCTGCTCAAAGATTTCATCCTTCCATAACGTACCTAAAGAAGCACATAAATGCCCGCCGGCAGAAAATCCGCAGATAAAAATTTTTTCCGGATCAATGCCCCACTCTTTGGCATACTCCCGTACCATCGCTACAGATATTGCCAGTTCCAGCACAGCACATGGGTATCTGGATGGTGCAACACTATATTGCAGCACAAATGCCTGCATACCTGCTGCCATAAACCTCATTGCCACCGGTTCTGCCTCCCGGTCAGATTTAAATTGATAAGCGCCTCCCGGACAGATAATGACTGCTGCCCTTTTCCCGGACACTTTCAGTTCCTCACTGTCACTATGCATATACCCGATTAATCTGGGCTGGTATTTTCCATGTACGGCACCTGCCTTCTCATACGCTACCTGTACGTTTATTTCTTTGTAAATCATATTACTCCCTTCCGCCTTTTTAGGTCATGTTCTTATTTTTCCCTTTATTATACACCATATCTATTCCAAGAGATATAGGGGAGTGTGGAAAAAAAGGCCTATAAACAGAGCTTACCGCCCTATCTATAGGCCTTTTAATACACGCTTTTTATTAATAATCGTAATTGTCCACAGTAGCTGCATCAAATACCATAAAGAAAAAGCTTTGCAGCTTCTTGAATTAGCATCGACTTCAATTGGTTCTTCTAATCGTTCATTAACATTTGTATTACAGCAAACTAACCGATTAATAGTTCAAAGCTATACAATTTCTGCAATTATTCTTGCTGGGATAGGAGATATCAATAACTTTTCTTCTCCTTATAAGCTTCTTGCATTTGCTGGCATGGAACCTTCAACATATCAGTCTGGAAAATACAATACTTCATACACTCCTATGGTGAAATGCGGCTTCGCTTATCTCAGATGGGCTATTATGCAAGCCGGCATTTGGTGTCCCAAGTCCGGTCAATGTAATTTTGGATGGATCCATTTTACTGGACGCGGACTGATACTGGCCCCCAGAGCCAGCTTGGACATAGATGACAATATAATAGCTGCCTGTATCTGGTCTTCCCCTTTCCCTATATGGCTGATCAGCGTGCATACTTACTGTTTGCCGTAGTTTCGACTCTGGATAATATACATATTTTAATAAAACTGTAGTCGTCTGTTTTTAACAGTTCATCAATTGCTGATTCCCATGCTGTCTGGTTGGCATCTGTACCGGAGATGGATCCCTCTGACGTAAGTGGAAGAATTCCCTGGAAAATGTGGGTAGTCGCCAGAGCGGCTACAATTGCAGGAATCTTCAATTTTGTGATAAACAATCCGTTAAAGGTGCTGAGGGCTGCACCAATTACCATAGCCAATGCCAGCAAAACCGCAAACGGTGCTCCCCTCTTCCCAATCGCTGCTACGCATATGCAGATCACGGAAATTAGAGCTCCTGTGGAATACATAATATAATCACAAGATTTCACATCTCTATGTCAATTATTTTACTTTTCCTATTTTTGCTTTTTCTATTTCAAATTGTTTGATATAATGTTATTATATAGAAAATATATCCATATTTTATTGAAAGTAATTTTAATACAAAATTTGAGTTTTAGAAAATGGATTATTTGGTTAGAGTAACTAAGTACATAACTAAATATTATATCAAATAACAGTTATGTATAAAGATAAGGCGTTTATAGACACTAAATGACAAATATAATTTAAAGTAAGGTAGAATTCTAATATGAAATCAAAAAGCCAAAAACAAATAAATCTTGAACTTCTAAGAGTTATATCTATGCTGATGATAATAACACTTCATTTTCTTGGACATGGTAATATATTATCTACTGTGCCCCCCTACACACCATCTTACTACTTTGCATGGACTTTAGAAGGAATATGTTATATATCTGTAAATTGCTATATATTAATAAGTGGTTATTTTCTTGTGGATTCACATTTCAAATTAAAAAAGTTATTTAATTTAATATTACAAGTATTTTTTTATTCAATATTTATATACATTATATTATGCATATTAGGATACATTCAATTTAGCCCCTTGAATCTACTAAAAGCATTTACACCAACTCTTTCCGGTGAATACTGGTTTTTTACCGTATATATAGGCATGTATATACTAAGCCCTTTTATAAATATATTAATAAATAATATGAACAGTAAACAACATCTATACTGTATTTTTGTTTCGGTTGCTTTATTTTCCATTCATCCAAGTATAATGTTCTATTCACAAGGGTTAAATTTTGGCGGCGGTACTGGAATAGTATGGTTTTTAGTTTTGTATCTAATTGCTGCATATATTAAAAGGTATTATCATGCAAATTTTCGACCAAGAGCTTATATCATACTATATATAATTTTTTCTGCTCTTGTACCAATAAGTAAATTCACACTTGAGATTTGTTCTAAATACACTATTATGAAGATATCTAGCACTGATTCTCTCACAAAATTAATTGATAAGATATATCAATATAATTCTTTTTTTGTATTATGTTCATCAGTACTGATTTTTATTTTATTTTTAAATATCAAGGATGATTTTTTGAGTAAAAAAATACTATATGTATCTCCCTTATGTTTTGGCATATATTTAATTCATGACAATAATTATATACGGTCACTTTTATGGGGATCAATAAACCCTACTCTGTACACTGAAAAATGGTATTTTCCATTGTTATTATTTTTTATAGTCATTTTAATATTTATATGTTGCTCTTTCATAGAGTTTATTAGAAATAAGCTCTTTAGATTTATCGCTGGTTACATAAATATTAATGTAGGCTCTCTAAACATAGCTACTAGAATAAAAAATGTCATTTTTCATATAATTCACAATCATTAATTATCAATACATAAGCGCAAATTAATTCTATGTTCTAAAATAATTATATTATATTGTTGCAGCTATCTGTCACCTCTTTGCTCCATGTGGCAAGCTGTTCGAGCTGGTCATCAGACATCTTATAGTTTAGTCTATGCGCTTAAGAAAATAGTTCAAATATTTGTAGATATTCTGCAATGGTATCGATACGTGTACGTACGCCCGAGCAGGTCAGCTTATAGCCATTCTTATTCAAGAATAGATTTCCGTCCTCACCTATAGGGTAGTCTTTCATATATTTATTAATATATTGAAGGTATTTTTCCAAAGCGGTATCTCAAAAAGGAACATGTGACACAGCAAGTAAGTACTATCTGTTGGTAAGTAACATCACAATTTACTACATACCAAAGATAGGCTTTTATAGCAGCCAGACGCTGATTTACTGATTGTTAGTGATTTCATTATGACATAAAAACAAATATGTTATCCTCATCTTTTTTTAAATAACACAGCTCTTACGTAGCTTTTTCCAAAAGATGCGGATAAAAATAGCTTGTGCATAATTAAGGTTATTAGAAAAGCTACATCAGCCGTCTTTAAGTTTCAAGATAGATTCTGGGGTTTTCGGCAAAATCCAACTGCTTTTTCAAAGCGCGAACCTTTGTGAGGTTTCTGTTGATCCAGTCAAGGTAAGTTCCATCTCTTTTGAAGTCCTCTCATAATCATACAGCCTTGTAAAAAACCAACAGGAAAAATGTTTGATTTTGGGAAGGATATTGTCAACCTGGTATCCACCACAGGCAAGATAACCCTAGAATTTTACTAGAAATGTTTCAGTCTTCCGTTCTTTCTCTTTTTATACCTAAATTCCGGGTTCATCAGCCATCAAAAACCATGATGTGCGAAATTCTTATCCGGATCAGATTCGGTATAAAGAGAGTGCGGTTCCGCAATGGCCGCAGCTGGCTTCTTCAGACCAAACTCCTGCTTTACAATATCCTGCTTTGGCTTTTCCTCACGGGAACGTCCTTTCTACTGTTCAGATGGACCACTGTGTCTGCATTCCTCCATGATTGATCGATATTGTTCATTTGTGAGTACTCTTATTGAACCCATATCTATTCTCCATAAATCATAAATCGCAATAAAGGTTCTCTTATATGGTCATTTATTTTTACGATGTAAATTAGATAACGGATACTCCACGCACAAATACATCAGTAACCCCACCGCCACTGTAAAGACCACAAAAAGCGTCATCACAAACTCTCCGCCCTTTTTAGGAATAAAGGCAAAAAACGCAAACTGGTACAAATATATTGAATAAGAGGCTGCAGAAAGCGCAATTATTATCGTACGCAATGAATTTTTAACGTTTATTTTTGGCATCCACAAAAACCCAAGAGCAATTGCTACGCCAGATATCGACTTATATGCATCGTAAGTTAAAAAGGGATTAGATTTTATGAACATCATTCCTATTCCGCCTAAAAACAATAAAATGCCAATAACCCTTGGAACCTTGACTCCTTTTAAATATGCAGCCAGCATCCCAACTAAGAAGCATGGCAGCATCGCTATGTATTCCATATTACTAAAAAAAGTAATCCAGGTTAAGGGGAAGAGAAGTATACATGCTAATATCGCAGCTACTTTTTTTGCTGTCGCTGAAAGCTTCAGCCATAAAACAGCTTTTTTGCAAACTAAAAAAATAAAAGGTACCATTAAGTAAAAGATCATCTGAACGCTGATATACCAGTAAAAACCTTTTATTTTTGCAACTGTTTCCATGCTAAATGCATGAACAAATAATAAATGTGCTACCACATCCTTAAATTCATATGGCTGTGGTTTCAAATTATTTGCCATGAAAATACAGCAGATTAATATAGATATATAATACGCCGGTGCGATCCGAAGAAATCTTGTTAAATAAAAACTTTTTAATCTTTTACCGGTAGGTAACCCCTCTAACCTCTGATAACTGCCTACCATACAATATCCCGAAATCACAAACATAATTACTACACCAATGACACCCCATTTTGCAAAACCATCCAGGTTAAATATCCCTACAATATATTCCGGTCTGCGCATTCGCTTCCATATGTGATAATAGGTCACACCCACTATTGCGAATATCCTTGCCAAGTCAATATTAAGCGATCTTTCATCCTTCATATCCAAAACCTCTCCCTTAGAAAAATGGCATGCTATAGTTCACACCATAACATGCCATAATTACTTATTCTTCTGTAGCAGATACCAAATCTTCTTCACCCAGATCATCCAGATCTAAATCATCTGATAAATCAAGGCCCAGATCCAGATCGTCATCATCATCAAAATCTTCATCCTCATAAACCTGATCCAGTGTATAATCTGTATCCAGTTTTACATTACGGTATCTCTTCATGCCTGTTCCGGCCGGAATTAATTTACCGATTATAACATTTTCTTTTAATCCGATAAGCGGATCAATCTTACCTTTGATTGCTGCTTCTGTCAGTACCTTCGTCGTTTCCTGGAAAGATGCTGCTGATAAGAAGGAGTTGGTTGCAAGAGATGCTTTTGTTATACCAAGCATTACCTGTTTTCCGTCTGCAGGCATCTTGCCTTCTTCTACTAATGCATCATTTACATCTTCAAAGTCAAGAATATCTACCAGTGTACCAGGCAGTAATTCAGAATCACCATTATCCTCAATTCTGATCTTCTTCAGCATCTGACGAACAATAACTTCGATATGCTTATCATTGATCTCAACACCCTGTAAACGGTAAACACGCTGAACTTCCTGAATCATGTAATCCTGTACAGCACGAACACCTTTGATCTTCAGGATATCATGTGGATTTACGCTACCTTCTGTCAACTCATCACCGGCTTCCAATAATGCACCGTCCTGTACCTTGATTCTGGATCCATAAGGAATCAGATATGTCTTAGCTTCACCGCTTTCATCGTTTGTCACAATAATCTCGCGTTTTTTCTTGGTATCCTTAATGTTTGCAATACCAGGAATTTCTGTAATAATAGCAAGACCTTTTGGCTTTCTTGCCTCAAAAAGCTCCTCGACACGGGGAAGACCCTGTGTAATATCGCCGCCGGCCACACCACCGGTATGGAACGTACGCATGGTAAGCTGTGTTCCAGGTTCTCCGATAGACTGAGCTGCAATAATACCTACGGATTCACCTACCTGAACTGCTTCGCCTGTTGCAAGGTTGGATCCATAACATTTCGCACATACACCGATATGTGATTTACATGTCAGTATCGTACGGATCTTAATCTTGTCAAATGGTTTTCCATTTGCATCCACACCTTCGTTCATGATACGTGCCGCACGTCTTGGGGTAATCATATGGTTTGCTTTTACGAGAACTTCACCATCTTTATTTGTAAGAGTTTCGCAGGCAAATCTACCTGTAATTCTCTCCTGCAGGCTTTCAATTTCTTCTTTTCCGTCCATGAATGCTTTTACATACATACCCGGAATTTCTTTTCCTTCACAACAGTCAACTTCACGGATAATCAAGTCCTGGGAAACGTCAACCAGACGTCTGGTCAGGTATCCGGAATCGGCTGTACGAAGAGCAGTATCAGACAGACCTTTACGAGCACCATGTGCAGACATAAAGTACTCCAATACGTCAAGTCCTTCACGGAAATTTGACTTGATAGGCAGCTCGATTGTATGACCGGTTGTATCCGCCATCAAACCACGCATACCGGCAAGCTGTTTAATCTGCTTGTCAGAACCACGGGCTCCTGAGTCAGCCATCATATAGATGTTATTGTACTTATCAAGACCGTCTAACAGCGCCTTGGTCAGAATATCATCGGTGTTCTTCCATGTTTCCACAACTTCTTTATAACGCTCTTCTTCCGTGATCAGACCACGTTTGAAGTTCTTTGTAATTCTATCTACAGTATCCTGTGCCTGCTGAATCAGCTGCGGTTTTTCAGGAGGTACTGTCATATCGGAAATGGATACGGTCATCGCTGCCCTGGTAGAGTACTTGTAACCCATAGCCTTGATATCATCAAGTGCTTCTGCAGTCTTGGTTGCTCCGTGAGTATTGATGATTTTCTCCAGAATCTGTTTTAATCCTTTTTTACCTACGTGGAAATCTACTTCCAGCTTCAGTGCATTTTCCGGAATATCACGGTTTACAAAACCTAAATCCTGAGGAAGAATTTCATTAAAGATGAAACGTCCCAACGTAGATTCTACATTTCCAGTAAGCCTGCTTCCATCCGGCATGATCTTTGTCATACGAACCGTAATTCTGGTCTGTAATGTCAAAGCCTTATTTTCATAAGCAAGGATTGCTTCGTTTACGCTTTTAAATACTTTGCCTTCTCCAAGTGCACCTGGTCTCTCCTGTGTCAGATAGTAGATACCAAGGACCATATCCTGTGAAGGTACGGCAACGGGACCACCATCGGAAGGTTTTAACAGGTTGTTTGGAGACAACAGTAAGAAACGGCATTCTGCCTGTGCTTCCACAGACAATGGAAGATGGACAGCCATCTGGTCACCATCGAAGTCAGCATTAAACGCTGTACATACCAATGGATGAAGCTTGATCGCCTTACCTTCTACCAATATAGGCTCAAATGCCTGAATACCAAGTCTGTGAAGTGTGGGGGCACGGTTTAACATAACCGGGTGTTCTTTGATAACTTCTTCCAGAACATCCCAGACTTCCGGCTGAAGTCTTTCTACCATCTTCTTCGCATTCTTAATATTGTGAGAAGTACCATTTGCTACTAATTCTTTCATAACGAAAGGTTTGAATAATTCAATTGCCATTTCTTTTGGCAGACCGCACTGGTAAATCTTAAGTTCCGGTCCAACAACGATAACAGAACGTCCTGAATAGTCAACACGTTTTCCAAGTAAGTTCTGACGGAAACGTCCGGATTTACCCTTTAACATGTCTGATAAGGATTTAAGGGCTCTGTTACCCGGTCCTGTTACCGGACGTCCACGACGTCCATTATCAATTAAAGCATCTACCGCTTCCTGAAGCATACGCTTTTCATTACGAACGATAATATCAGGTGCACCTAATTCCAAAAGTCTTTTCAGACGGTTATTACGGTTGATGATTCTTCTATATAAGTCATTCAGGTCAGATGTGGCAAAACGTCCGCCATCCAGCTGAACCATAGGACGTAAATCCGGCGGAATAACAGGAACAACTGTCATGATCATCCACTCCGGTCTGTTTCCTGAGCCACGGAAAGCTTCTACAACTTCCAGTCTTTTAATGATTCTGGCTCTTTTCTGACCGGTAGAATCCTTCAGTCCTCTTTTTAATTCAACGGATTCCTTCTCCATGTCAATGGCTTCTAACAGTTCCTTAATGGATTCTGCTCCCATGCCTACACGGAAAGTGTTTCCCCATTTTTCTTTCGCTTCCTGGAACTCTTTTTCTGTCAGAACCTGTTTGTACTGTAAATCTGTAGTTCCTTTATCCAACACAATATAATTGGCAAAGTACAATACTTTTTCCAATACTCTGGGAGACAGATCCAGAATTAATCCCATTCTGGAAGGGATTCCCTTAAAATACCAGATATGGGAAACAGGAGCTGCAAGCTCAATGTGTCCCATACGTTCTCTACGAACGCTGGCTTTGGTTACTTCTACGCCGCATCGGTCGCAGACTACACCTTTATAACGGATTTTCTTATATTTACCGCAGTGGCACTCCCAGTCCTTGCTGGGACCGAAAATACGCTCGCAGAATAATCCGTCTTTTTCTGGTTTCAGGGTTCTATAATTAATCGTTTCTGGTTTTTTAACTTCTCCTTCTGGACCACTCTCTGATCTTATCCGGAGATGCTAAACC
>NZ_JNGB01000101.1:0-18188 GCF_001029355.1 Robinsoniella sp. RHS | reverse complement strand
ATAATATTTTCGTCCTGTTTAAACTTCGCACTCTTAGGAGGATATACAATCAACTTGCCGCCGGACAGCCCTTTGCCAAAATAATCGTTACTGTCACCTACCAGTTCCAGGGTAAGCCCCTTTGGTATAAATGCCCCAAAGCTCTGTCCCCCTGCTCCATTACATTTCACGGTGTAGGTGTCTTCCTCCAGTCCTTCCGGATACATTTTCGTGATTTCAGAACCAAATATCGTACCAAAAGAGCGGTCTGTATTGATTACATCTACTTCAATGCTTCTCTTCTGCTTATTCGAAAGCGCTCCATTTAATTTTTTTACCAGAATTTTCTCATCCGCTGTTTTCTCCAGTTCAAAATTGTAAACCTGAGCCGGGTCAAAGGTCACTTTCATTCCCTCTTTTACAAAGGGGTTATTGATAATTGCGCTTAAATCCACTTTGGAAGCTTTTTTATTAGCGATGTCTGCTTTTCGTTTTAACAAATCTGATCTTCCTACCAGTTCATCTATAGTACGAACACCCAGTTTCGCCATATACTCCCGCAGTTCCTCCGCAATAAATTTCATAAAATTCATGACATATTCCGGTTTTCCGCGGAAACGCTTACGAAGCTCCGGATTCTGGGTTGCCACTCCTACCGGGCAGGTATCCAGATTACATACCCGCATCATGACGCATCCCATGGTTACCAGCGGTGCTGTAGCAAATCCATATTCTTCCGCACCTAAGAGTGCCGCAATCGCCACATCTCTTCCGCTCATGAGTTTACCGTCTGTTTCGATCACTACTTTATTACGCAAGCCGTTCATAATCAATGTCTGATGAGTCTCAGCAAGACCTAATTCCCAAGGCAGTCCGGCATTGTGAATAGAACTTCTGGGTGCAGCACCGGTACCTCCATCATACCCGGAGATCAGAATTACCTGGGCACCTGCTTTTGCCACACCTGCCGCAACGGTACCTACTCCTGCTTCCGCTACCAGTTTTACCGAAATTCTGGCTTCTTTATTTGCATTTTTACAGTCGTAGATCAGCTGTGCCAGATCTTCGATGGAATAGATATCATGATGAGGGGGCGGCGATATCAGGCTGACACCCGGTGTGGAATGTCTGGTCTTAGCAACCCATGGGTAGACCTTCTGTCCCGGTAAATGTCCTCCTTCTCCCGGTTTTGCTCCCTGAGCCATTTTAATCTGAATTTCTTTTGCACTTACCAGGTATTTACTGGTGACTCCAAATCTACCGCTGGCAACCTGCTTAATCGCGGAACAACGGTTCATGCCGTCTTTCCCCGTTTTCAAACGTTCGTCGCTCTCACCGCCTTCACCACTGTTGGATTTTCCATGCAGACGGTTCATGGCAATCGCCAGTGTCTCATGTGCTTCCTGAGAAATAGATCCGTATGACATGGCTCCGGTCTTGAATCTCTGAACAATGGAATCCACACTTTCTACCTCTTCAAGGGGTATGCCATTTTCCGGATATTTAAAATCTAAAAGACTCCTCAGATAGCCCGATTCTTCCTGATCCACCATCTGTGTATACTGTTTAAATAACTCGTAGCTGCCCAGTTTTGTGGATTCCTGAAGGAGATGGATCGTTCTGGGATTGTAACGGTGCTCTTCTCCCTGGCTTCTCATTTTATGTCTTCCAATGCTGTCCAGTGTCAGGTCCACTCCAAGTCCCAGCGGATCAAATGCAGCCGAATGCAGCTCATCCATATCTTTGGCAATGTCCTCCAGGGTAATTCCGCCGATCCTGCTGACCGTATTGGTAAAATATTTTTCCACTACATCCGGGTCAATTCCCACTGCTTCAAAAATCTGTGACCCCTGATAGGATTGAATTGTGGAAATACCCATTTTAGAAGCAATCTTCACAATACCATGCAGTACGGCATTGTTGTAATCATCTACCGCCGCATAATAATCTTTGTCAAGCATCTGGCAGTCAATCAGCTGGCGGATCGTTTCCTGTGCCAGGTAAGGATTAATTGCACAGGCTCCATATCCCAGCAGTGTTGCAAAGTGATGTACTTCTCTTGGCTCTCCCGATTCCAGAACAATCGCAAGTGAGGTTCTTTTTTTCGTCTTCACCAAATGCTGGTGCACCGCGGATACCGCAAGCAGCGAAGGTATGGGAACATGATTTTCATCTACTCCCCGGTCAGACAGAACCAGAATATTTGCACCATCCCGATGGGCCTTATCCACTTCCACAAACAGCCGCTCAATTGCTCTGACAATACTGGTGCTTTTATAATATGTGATAGGTACTTCCGCTGCCTGAAAGCCTTCTACCTTCATGTTTTTAATTTTCATCATATCCGTATTGGTTAAAATCGGGTTTTGGACTTTGAGCACCTGGCAGTTCACCGCCTGCTCTTTTAACAGATTTCCATCCTTCCCCACATAAACCGTAGTAGATGTTACGACTTCCTCGCGTATTGCATCAATGGGAGGATTGGTTACCTGGGCAAACAGCTGTTTAAAATAGTTAAATAATGGCTGGTGCTCTTCTGATAGAACAGCAATCGGTGTATCCACGCCCATGGCTCCGATTCCTTCTGCACCATTTAAAGCCATGTTACAGATGGAAGTGCGGTATTCCTCATAGGTATAGCCAAATGCTTTTTGCAGTCTTGCCAATTCTTCCGCCTGGTACTCATGTGCCTTTGTATTTGGTATCTTCAGGTCACGCAGCTGTACCAGATAACTGTCAATCCATTCGCCATAGGGCTGGCTTTTTGCATAGCGTTCTTTTAAGGTATCATCATCCACCACTTCACCTTTTACGGTATCAACCAGAAGCATTTTTCCCGGATGCAGTCGTTCTTTTAATACAATTTTTGCGGGATCAATGTTCAGAACGCCAACTTCGGAAGATAAGATCATATATCCATCATCCGTAATATAATAACGGGAAGGCCGTAATCCATTGCGGTCAAGCACTGCCCCCATAATATCCCCATCACTGAAAAGAATGGATGCCGGCCCGTCCCAGGGTTCCATCATAGTAGCATAGTACTGATAGAAATCCTTCTTAGACTGTGTCATGTTCCGGTTATTATCCCAGGGTTCCGGGATCATAATCATAACAGCCAGCGGCAGATCCATACCGCTCATAACCAGGAATTCCAGCGTATTATCCAGCATCGCCGAATCAGACCCCTGTGTATTTACAACAGGAAGAACCTTATGTAATTCATCCTGTAAATGCGGGGATACCATTGTCTCTTCTCTTGCCAGCATCTTATCCGCATTACCTCTGATCGTATTAATTTCACCATTATGCACAATGAAACGGTTCGGATGGGCTCTTTGCCAGCTGGGATTGGTGTTCGTACTGAATCTGGAGTGTACGGTAGCAATCGCAGATTCATAGTCCGGGGACTGAAGATCTGCAAAGAAAGTACGAAGCTGGCCAACCAGAAACATCCCTTTATACACGATGGTCCTGCTGGAAAGAGATACCACATAGGTATTATCATTACTCTGTTCAAATACACGGCGCGCTACATAAAGCCTTCTGTCAAAGTCCAGACCTTTCTTTACATCATTTGGTTTTTTGATAAATGCCTGCATAATACAGGGCATACATTCCAATGCTTTGTGTCCCAATACCTCCGGAACAGTAGGTACCGCCCTCCATCCCAGAAGTTCCAGTCCCTCCTTTTCCACAATGATTTCAAACATCTTTTTTGCCTGATTTCTCTTTAATTCATCTTGTGGAAAGAAAAACATTCCAATTCCATATTCTCTCTCAGAACCTAAAAAGATGCCGAGGGATTTGCAGGTTTTCGAAAAGAATTTGTGAGAAATCTGTAATAGGATTCCTACACCGTCACCTGTTTTTCCTTCGGCATCTTTGCCAGCTCTATGTTCTAAATTTTCTACAATCTTTAATGCATTCTCTACGGTCTCATGGGTCTTCACACCTTTGATATTCACAACGGCGCCTATGCCGCAGTTATCGTGTTCAAACGTCTGTCTGTACAGCCCGTTACACCCGGATCGCAATATTCGATTTTGTGTCGTCATATTATCGTTCCTTTCTCTCGTTTTTCTCTGAACATAATATACACCTATTTTTTTCATCTGTAAACCATTAATTTTTGCGTTATTGTCAGATTATTCGTCTTTTTCATAAACCCAGTCATTATTATCAGATTATTTTTGCTAATACTTTATTTTTGCTGCTCCCCCAAAAACATTAGGCAGGGTATCATTAAAGATTTTTACCAAATATTTTTTTGAAATCTGACTCTAAATTCCCGCAAGAACTATATTGTCTTAATTTTATATATATTGTAAGGATGTTTTTGAAGACTAATACTACCGCGAACAATTTCATCAAGTTGGGTTTAGCTATGAAAGGGGACGCCTTGAAGCTGGAGATAGTGTTCGAAAAGAGAAGGGGACGGACCATGGCATCTTTCTCAGCGCCCCCCCCAATTTACAGGAATGCGCTGAATAACACGGAGGATAAATTAACCGCAATATGAAAGACAATTGGTGCCTTAATGGTTCCCCATTTTTCATAAACCCATATCAGCAGAAGTGCCATGGGCAGAGCAAACAAAAACTGAATCATATTTCCATGATAAATCGCGAATATAAAGGCTCCCAGAAATACTGCCATTTTTTTGGATCTGACAAACCGTTTTAAACGCTTATACACCAACCCTCGAAACAGGTACTCTTCCATAATTGGCACCAGAATCCCGACACCAATGATCTGTATCCAAAGACCGCTTCCAAACAATGCCTCCTGAGCTGCATTAGAGAATACTCTATCCACCTGTATCAGGTTAATCAGATAGGATAAAATCTGATTGCTGAATACTGCCATCAGAATAATCAGCAGATAAGTCCATACTGGCTTGTGATCCGGATTATCCTTATTCCGTCCATAAAGCTGTCCATCCTTCCAATATAGAAAACAAACCACAGGAAGAACAATCAGCGCCGACAGCGTTGTCAGCAGTGCTGAATCAAATCTGCTTCCAAACACAGTCACCACGCCTGCGGACGCCAAAAAATGAATCAAAATCGGAATAAGAACTCCGGTAACATTTTCAAATATCATACATACACCTCCGGCTTATTGCAGTTTCCTTTGTTACTCCAGTGTGTGTGCTGATACTCTGGAGCCTGTTTTAAACTCGCCCTATCTTCCAAAATAATCATCAATGCCATTGGCAATCCCCTGTACCATAACGTCCTGGTTAGCAGCATCTGCCATATATGCATCATCTCCCGGATTTGTCATAAATCCCATTTCCAGTATCGTAACCGGTACCTGGCTCCAGTTAATGCCTGTCATCTCATCCTCTGCCAGAATGCCCCGGTTAATCAGCCCTGTGGCTTCACAATAGCGGTCAATCAGACATTGGGACAAACGCATACATTCTTCTGATATGCTTCCCACATACGGATTTGACTGTGTCGGCGCCATGGTAAGTGCACCGGCAACACTGCTGTCCTCAGATCCATTTGCATGAATACGCACCAGAATATCCGCTCCCGCCTCATTGGCAATCGTTGCCCTGTCAATATTTCCCAGATCCACTTCATGGGTTGTCCTTGTCATTACCACCTGATAACCACGTTTTTCCAGCTCAGACTGAAGTTTCAAAGATACGTCCAGATTCAATTCATATTCATCCAGGCCGGATACACTTCCTGTGGTACCGGTAGCAAGACGTGCTTTCATCACCTCAGAGCCAGGACCGTTTGCTTCCGTCCTGCTCATATCCTGTCCCGGTCCCTGATGTCCTGCATCTACAGCAACAATCGGTCCCTGAGCCTTTGTCTCTTCGGTTTCCTTAATATTGGCATTACTATCGTTCTTTTCCGTATTTTCTGACTCCTTTAGTTCCGTTACTGCCTGATTTTCAGACTCTTTCTCTGACTTTTTCTGATTTGAATTCGTCTGATTTTCATTTTCCGTTCCTGTCTCCTTTGCGTTCATACTGCCACTCAAAGATTCCGTTATAGTTTCCGTTACAGTTTCCGTTACAGTCTCTCCTTTATTCGTATTTTCACCGTTACCAGAAAACGTACAACCGGTTGTCAATAACACAATAACCATCGCTGCTCCCATACATTTCACTAAATTTCTATGCATTTTTCGTTCCTTTCTCCAGAGACTGTTAATAATTCTCATATAATTTCACATTTTTCAGTTCATTACATAAGGGCTAGTATTTTATCATTTCCAGGTTCTGTTTTTCCTTTTTATGGATATAAAACAGAAGTTGAAAATATTTAAAATACCAGCCCAAAGCGTGTTTTAAAATAAATTAGGAATCTCCATTGATTTCAAATAGCACTTTCCACCTTGATAAATAAAATAGAATTTTACCTCTTTGGCATAAGACTGGGACTCTTCTGTTTCAGTGTCCCCATCTTCACCTTCCGTAATACGGTTACCGGTATATTTACAATTATATTTTGTCTTAACTTCAATTCCAATATAACTTTCATCCTTAGCCTCCGGATAATATGGCTCACCGTAAGTACTGCTAAACCCGCTGAATTCCAGATGCTTAATCACAAGACCCGGATCCGAAAACAGATTTCCGGTAACTGTCTTCAGTAAAGTCTCTTTATCCTGCACTTTATCAAAGGTGCTGCCGAGAGCCTGAACCGTCTGCTTTTGAACTGCCGCTGAAAAAAATTCTTTCAGCGCCTGCTTCCCCAGCTCCTGCATCTGAGTCTTTGCATTTTCACTAAGCTTACATTCACCTCTGACATCTATGGTACTTGAATCCTGGTCCGGCTTCCATTTCGTCTCATAGATCTCAAACGGCAGTCCTGTTACCTTTAATTGGTATTCCTTTTTTTCAAGGTATGGTAACACATATGATTTAGCTCCCGCTGTCATTTTCTCATCTTCTATAACCAGACTACTGTCCAGCGTCTTATGATCCAACATAACTTTAGAATCCACAGGTACTGTAATCTTTACATTCTTTGCCTCGTCAACATGGTCATTACATACCCAGCGTTCAAACATACCGTATCTTTTTTTATCCTGACGTATAAGATCTACTGTTTCTGTTATGGGGTCTTTACTGTCTTTCGGAGTATAGGTGAAGGTAAAAGTCTGTACAATTTTACCCTCTTCACTTAGATTACGTTCTCCGGACTGTACGGTATAAGTTTCAATATTCTTTTCATTTTTAATGTAGCGCTCTGCACTTTTCTGCGGATTGCTATCATAGGTTCCCTGATATACAAATGCTGCTGCCGCTGACAGAACGCCGGCACAAACTAACCATGCCGTAAGTATTCTTTTATTCTTCCGATGCTTCCGCCATTTGTACTGCTGCTGCTTGTCCATTACTTTTCCTCCTCTATCTCTTTTCTTCATAGGCAAGAATTACTTTCAGATTTTTCTTTTCAAAATCATTCAGTAAGTCCATAGAGTCAAAAGTTTCCGGATCATAAGTTGGAACATACCAGGTTTTCGTATTAAAGTAATCAGTCCATTCCTGTTTGGTAAATTTACGTCCATGGCGTGCAAATATCTCATTTCTGGCTATTGCAATTTCCCTGTCAGTCATATTGTATAATTCATTTTCTGTAATATATCTGGTTGCCGTATCCGGGAAGAAATAGGTATCATCCCAGGCTGCAGGCGGCGCTTCTGTCTGTGGCGGATCTGTCTGCGGCGGATCCGTTTGCGGTGCATCCGTTTGCGGTGCATCCGTTTGTGGTGGATTTGTCTGCGGAGCTTCTGTCTGCGGTGGATCTGTCTGCGGTGGATTTGTCTGTGGAGCCTCCGTCTGCGGCGTACTGGCAGGAGGAGTTTCCCAATTACCATTCTGTGAATTCCCACTTCCGTCTGTTCCTCCGTTAGAATCAGAATTTCCATTATAATCCGAAGTTCCATTGTAACCCGAACCGTTGGATCCATTACCCGATGAGCTGCTGTCACCATTATCAGAACTTCCGGTATTTTCACTTCCAGTACCGGAAGTTTCCCCTCCGGTCTTTTCCCCATCTGTTTTCTTATCAGTCTCTTTTTCTGTACCTGTTTTTTCTTCCGGTACAATAAAAGAATCTTTGCTCTTGGCGATAAGCTCTGTTTCCTTATCACTATTGGTTTGCTGAATCTCTGATGATTTTTCGGTAACATCACTTTTTTCAATTTTTGTATTTAAAAATGCCAGTCCGGAATCTACCAGAAAAAATGATCCTGCAGATATCGCACAGGTACCGACTACAACTCCAGCTGCCGTTAGTATCTTTTTAACGACCTTTTTTCTTTCGTCATGCATTTTATTCTCACCTCTTGAAGAAAATAATAGCATACCATAAGTAAAAAGTCTATTCTTTTGAACGTCTTCTTCCCCATCTTCGATAAGAAAAAGCTCCAATTAAGGCTCCGGAGATTATCATAAGTGCTTTGATTCCAAAATGAACATATCCGGTTCCCTTCTTCTTATCCTCTCCTTTGAACTCATTCTTCATATTTTTCTTGTCTCCACTTTCCTCATCATTCATATCCTCCTGCTTCCCTTCCTGATTTATAACCTCCGGTATGGTAAATGTTTCTTTTCCCATTATTTCTTTATCTCCTTTCCCGAATAATTTCTTTTCCTTAAAATGTTCCAGAGACTGCGGAACAGCAATCCTTCCATTATCTGTTTTACTAATACAAAAAGCTATCTTCTTTTTTGCTTCGTTCCCCGCCTTATCGATAGCCAGAACCTCCAAATCACGCCATTTATCCTTCTGCAGGATAGTAAAAGAAGTCTCCTGATTTAAACTGCTTTTGATTAAGTCACCGTCCAAATAAACCAGCATCTTCTGAAGGGCTGCATTATCCCTGGCATCTATGACAACATCTCTGACCTCCTCCGGATAAAATGATTTATCATCCAGTCCGGCGATCATGATAGACGGAGGTGTTTTGTCTATTACAAACTCTATATATTTTTTCTGCAGTTTATTATCACCTACATTACCTGCCATATCTATAGAATTTAGAGAAACTGCATAGGCTCCTTCCTCCTGGAAATTTTTTGCCGGTATTATATAACGGTACTCCTTATACCCATACTTCCCTTCTATTTTTTTAACCAGATACTCTTTATCCCGATTTAATATCCGAAGTTCCCCATCCCGCGTAATCGTCAACTGCGCCTCTTCAAGCTTATCTACATTCACTTCCCTAATTTCCACATCAAAAGGTTTTCTGCAGTAATAATTATCCATCTGTTCCCTGGTTTCCTTCCCCAACGTATATACTGACCCAAACCGGTTTACCGAAAATTGAATTTCCCTGGCCGCTATATTACCAGCCTGGTCACCCGCTGATATATAAAGCACATAATAGTCATCCCATTCTTTCTTCTCAGGTATCTGTTCAAAAATTAACAGTTCTCCTCTATCTAACTTTTTTCTTTCGTATTTTAACTTCTTTTCCCCGTTCTTTTCTCCTATGAGTACTGTCTCCAGACTGCCTTTCCAATAATAATCATCCTCACATTGGATACGAAGCTCTAACACCCCACTGTTGGCACTTAGATCCGACACACCATCAACGGTTATTCGTGGAGTTGTCTTATCAATCAAAATAGTATTTCCACCAAAGAACGATGCATTTCCAACGTTGTCTTCCACTCTCACAAATACCTGATATTCACCCTCCTTAACCAGCTCAGCGCTGATCCCAGTTCTCCATAAACTTTTTTGGCTTTCATAACTTTCTTGTATACCAGATAACTTCTGGCGACTCCCCTCTGTAATCTCCGATATCCAATACTGAACCGAGCGGATACCTGCATGTACATCTAAATATCCGGTAAACTTTAATCTTACGTTGCCATTAAAGAACGCTCTTTCACCCGTACCTGACGAAAGTTTTTTTTCATTTGCCAAAATGGTCAATCCTGTTGGGGGCTGGTCATCAACTTCATAGGTTACACTCTGTTTTCCAGACTGGGCTAATAATTTTCCTGTTTCATCTCTTCTCTCCAATTCAAAAGAAAATACCCCATTTTCCTTCAGCTCATTACTTATGATTACCTGATTATATCCCGCTCTCTCATTCGGAATAATCTTAAGGCGCATTCCCTTTTTTACTAATATTTTGCCATCCCCATTTCGCAAAAATCCTTCCTGGGATTCCGGAAGAACCTGATAGTCCTTTATTTCGCTCACACTGTTTTTCACAAGCGTAACGCTTCCCGGATGATAAAGCGCCGAATCTTTTTGCAGGTCGTAACAATAATTATCCGTTGTATTTCCTGTAATATTGCCCTTTTTGTCTCTTTTTACAACCAATGCCCTGCCGTATTTCTTAAGTGCTCCCTGATCATACATAGGACTGTCAGGTTTTAATATCCGCTCATCTATGGTTATCCCGGGTTTTTGAAATCCTTTCGGGGACTCTTTCACTGCCTTCCCATTTTTCACAAACCCGCTTACCTTTACGATTTCATCCGGGCTTTCATCAAATTCCAGAAGTTGAATGTTGTTCTCTGAGAAGTACGGTTTTCTTCCCTCTGCAATTCTGATATTTAACACTCTGGGTACTATATGTACTTTTAAACTGTTTTTTTCAACCTTTACGGAATATTTTTCTGAATCCTTACCCGTCAGCTTACACGAGACTTCCACTTCCCAGGTTCCAACCCTTCTGTGCTTTGACTTACCTGCTAATAATACCTGCATTCCTTCAGGAAGGCCCCTCACATCCGCTTTTAGTTCTACCCGATCAGTATCATCAAATTCTCTGCTGTCACCCTTGTAAATCGTTTTTAAATTTTCTACGATAACTTCACGCGGTAATTCTGTTTCTGACTCTGTCTGGGTTTCTGATTGCGTCTCGGATTCCATCTCTGACTGGCTTTCCGATTGAGTTTCGGATTCCGTCTCTGTCTGGCTTTCCGAATGAGTTTCGGATTCCGTCTCTGTCTGGCTTTCCGATTGCGTCTCGGATTCCGTCTCTGTCTGGCTTTCCGATTGAATCTCGGATTCCGTCTCTGTCTGGCTTTCCGATTGAATCTCGGAACCCGTCTCTGATTGGGTTTCGGTTTGTCTTTCCGTCTGTACTTCCGATTTGATCCCGGTTTGAGTTTCGGATTTAATAAATGCTGCAGCTTTATTCCCCGCCTGCAAAAGAAAAACTGCCCCAATTAAAATACCTGTTTTAAAATATCTCATTCCTTTTCCCCTTCTTTCTTAAAATTATTATAAATTCTTTCTACACTTTCTATTGCCAGTTCTATATTTTTCAAAATATCCTTTTCTAAAACTTCTATCTCCTTACTTACCGGCCTGTTATCATTGATTTGCACTTTATCTTTTATCTCCAGTAAAATTTTATCTAAAACTGCTTTCTCCAATCCAGCCTGACAAAATCGATCGGCAAAATAATAGATCTGTGCCGAAATTTCCTCCCATAGCAGTAAATTTACTTTATCCGCATCCGTATCACTCTCCTGAATATCATAGATTTCCATCAAGTCTTTCCAGAATGTCAGATAGGAGATATTCTCTGTTTCATCCTCTCTCCTGTTTCGGATTCTGCTGTAATAGCTTCCTATCTTCGCTAAAACCGCTGCTCTTTTTCTCTGATTTTGTGTAATTCCTGTAATTTCTGTATTCCCTATACTTTCCGCAGCCTCCGCTATATTTAAAAACCATCTGGCTGCATAAGATTTTCCGCCGTCTCCCTCAAAGTAATACCAATATGCCATTCCCAGTTCATAAGAAACCCGAAGGAATGCTCCTTCATCTGTGCGCAAAGCTTCTTCATGACTCCTGGTATCTCCCTCTGACTTTTCTTTTAAAACCTTTCGCAGAAAGATATCCTCCTCTTCCGTCAGTATTGCGTCTTCCAAAAATATTTCAATTAATTGCTGGTATGCTTCTTCCCGAACGGGATTTAAGAATATTGCAGATTGGCAGTTTTTTTTCTGCTCTTCATAGACATTAAATTTAGCTTCTTTCAGATACTCCTCATATGATTGTTCCTTAGTTAATTCCCCCTGTTCCAGCTGTAACTGACTCCCTGCTGAAAATATTATAATAAACGCAGCAGCAACAAACAGGAACCTTGCTTTCCTCCACCACAAAATCCCCTGAAGTGCTCTTTCACAAGACTCTATCCCAGAAAACCTCTGAGTTCTGTCAAATCTCATACATTTGCAAATTATTTTTTTTAAACCAAAATACCCCGGGCACAATTTCCAATCCTCCTTGCCAATTCCGGACAGCAGCAGTTTTCCTGTAACCAGCTGGAATAAGGTCACTCCCAGGCTATATATATCGGCTCTGGTATCCACAACACATGTACCATCGTATTGTTCCGGCGCCGCATATCCTTTTGTCCCATAATGTCCCCCGTGATAACTACTTTCCTTAACGAAGGGTGAGACCGTACCAAAGTCTACTAAAACCAGACTTTTGTCAGCGCGGCATATCATATTGTCCGGTTTCAGATCTCCATAGACTACAGGCGGTTCCTGACTATGAAGGTAATGCAAAACCCTGCAAATCTGTATACCCCATATGACTGCCTGGCGAGGTTTCACTTTTCCTGTTTCTTTTAAAATATTTGCTACATTTCTCCCTTCCACATAATCCATTACAATCAATATCTCGGATTCTGTTTCAATTACATCGATAACTTCGGGCAGATTCGGATGGGAAAAATGCTTCCACAATTCCAGCTCCACTCCATCTCTGCCCTTCGCCACAATCTTTATTGCCCAAAACTTATACGCATTTTCATTCAACGCCAAAAAAACACTTCCCTCTCCTCCGGAACCCAAAGGTTTTAAGATCCTGTATTTGCCGTCAACTAAAGCCCCAATCTCCAGTTTTCCTCAACTCCTTTATTCTGTTGTACTGCTAAATGGAAATATAACGAAACGTTATTGAATTTATTTGATGCGGTAAGTACCGCGATTAGATTTTGTCATTCTACTACATTTATTTAAAAATGTCTAGTGGCAGTATGCACAAAGTTTACATAACACAGAATAAGTTTCAGAGCCTGTCCACAAGTTTTCAGACAGGCTCTGCTATTTTACATTCTCTCAGGTGCAGAAAATCCTAAGACATCAATACAGCTTTCCAGTACGTCTCTTGCCAGCAGAAGCAGCTGGATATAGCTTCCTTTTTGTTTCTCGTCCTCTTCTGACAAAATTTTTGTCTCATGATAAAAGCGGTTAAACGCATTTGCCAAATCATAGATATAAGAGCAGATCTTGTGGGGTGCGATTTCCTCAAATGCATTTTCCATTACATTGTTAAACTTGGATAATTCAAGCATCAGTGATTTTTCACTGTCGCTTACCGGTTCACCAATTGCATAGGCTCCTAATTTTCCCCCATTTTCCTGATATTTGTTCAGGATAGATTTTATACGAACAATGGTATAAAGGATATATGGGCCTGTATTTCCTTCGAATGATGTAAAACGATCCACATCAAATACGTAATCTTTTGAAGCCTGGTTGGATAAGTCTCCATATTTAACTGCGGACAGACCAACAATCTTAGCCGTCTTTCTGGCCTCTTCCGGATCAATTTCATGATTTTCTGTTATTTTACGGAACATTTCATCATTAATGCTGGTGATCAGGTTTTCCAGTCTCATAACGCCGCCTTCACGGGTCTTAAAAGGCTTACCATCTTTTCCGTTCATAGTACCAAAGCCTACAAAGGTCAGATCCGTATCGTCCTGAATAATCTTTGTCTTTCTTGCACAGCGAAATACCTGTGTGAAATATAACTCCTGGCGCTTGTCTACCACATAAATAATATGATCCGGATGATATAGCTTCATACGTTCTACAATTGTAGCCAGGTCAGTTGTATTATAAAGAGACGCTCCATCTGATTTTAATATCATACATGGCGGAATCTCTTTGGTATCTGTTTCTTCTTTGACATCTACTACCAACGCACCGTCATCAATATGCGCATATCCATTTTCTTTCATATACTGAACCATGTCCGGAATGTAAGGCTGAGCATCAGACTCGCCTTTCCATAAATCAAAATGAACATTTAAATTTTCATAATTTCTCTTCAAGTCCGTAACAGATACCTCCAGGATATGTTTTAAGATCCCCTGGTATCCCCGGTGCCCTTGCTGAAGCAGATAAGTTGCCTGCATTGCTTCCTCTTTATATTCCGGGTGTTCTTTTGAATAAGTACTTGCCGCAGGATAAATTTCTTCCAATTCAGAAATGGTAAATGGTGCTTGTGCAGGATACTCACCGGTAAAGTTTTCATCAAAATACACCAGTTCCGGTTTTCTCTTCTTGAGTTCTGTTATAATCAGTCCCATCTGAAGCCCCCAGTCACCAAGATGTACATCTCCGATCATTTCGTGTCCCAGGAACTTTCCCATTCGCTTAATGCTTTCCCCGATAATGGCAGAACGCAGATGACCTACGTGAAGTGGTTTTGCAACATTTGGACCGCCGTAATCAATAATAATTTTCTTTGGCTCTTTCGTCTTTTCTATGGATAAATATTCATCTGCCTGCATTTCTCTCATATACGCAGCCAGATATTCTTTTGTCAATTTCAAATTAATAAAACCCGGATTCACCGCATTTACTTCTTCAAACACTTCACTTTTTGCCAGCTTCTCCACAACTCCGTTGGCAATCATAATCGGCGCTTTCTTATACACTTTAGCAGCTGCCATTGCTCCGTTACACTGGTATTCGCACAGATCCGGACGATTAGAGATGGTTACTTTTGCATAAGATGCATCATATCCTGCCTCGGTAAAAGCGACTGTCATTTCATCCGTAATCATATCAATAATTTTTTTCATATTTATACCTATTGCATATTACAGGCTTGCCTGCAATACTGCCACAATAAAACAGGTTGAAAGAATCACACCGTGGCATCCTTTCTATATCATAATTTTCTTTCAACCTTATACCTATTTTATAATTTTCTTTCAACCTTTCGAACATCCATATCTCAAGCTTGCTTGCGATATTGTCCAAATAAGCAGTATGAACTTGTTTACACTTTAAAAGTGTTTTTCTTTCACACTTTGACCGCACGAATATCGTAAGCCTGCTTACAATATTCATTGCACGCAAAACAGCCGTTCAAACGGCTGCCTCTGCAAATTGTCTCTTTGATACATTATACTTTGTGTTTCTGTTATTTTCAACTTCTTTTTCAAATAGATGTTACAGTGCACCTATCCTTGTAAAGTCGCCTTCGGCGAGGGACGGATACCCTGAGACCATCACTTTGCCAGCTCCGATGCCATGCAGCGCTGATCACGGCACGGTTTGAACAGTAACAAATAGATCCTTTCAAAAAGAATCTCCTTAATAACTCCTTTACAAGGTGCTGATCCCACCGTATAATTTATATAAGTCTTATCATAACATATAATTATAGGAATTGCAGTAACAATTAGCTGCAGATTGATCCCTACACCAGAAAGGAGATTGAAATTCATGACACCTATGCAGGAATTCTATGAAAAACAGGCTTCAATCATTATTAAGAACCTGGAAAAACGAAATATGGAGGGTTACTACTGCCCTGACAGCAAAAGCGCAGTTAAAAAGGCAATGAGTTTCTTACCGGATTGTGCTGTTGTATCCTGGGGAGGTTCTATGACACTGACTGAATGCGGGATGATGGATGCCCTGAAAGCCTCCGGTCTGACACTGATTGACCGTTCACAGGCTGTAACACCCGAAGAAACCAAAGCCATGTATCGTCAGGCATTGAGTGCAGATTATTATTATATGAGCTCCAATGCCATCACGCTGGACGGTAAACTGGTCAACATCGATGGTACCGGAAACCGGGTTGCCGCCCTGACTTATGGACCTGACCATGTTATATTACTGGTGGGCATGAATAAAGCTGCCAAAGACGAGGCAAGTGCCCTGGAACGTATACATACCCAAGCCGCACCGCCAAACGCAATGCGTCTGAAAATGAAAACCCCCTGCGGACTGACTGGCGTCTGTTCAGACTGTACTTCTAAGGAATGTATCTGCAGTCAGACACTGATTATTCGCTATAATCGATTCAAAGGGCGTATTAAAGTAATCCTGATTGGAGAAAATCTTGGTTATTGATGTTTCATACCGGATTTAATCATAAAACATTCAGATATGCCAAAGGAAAGGATGAACACTATGCTAACCCCCGCAGACCATTTTCATGGAAGTGACTTAGAAACAATTGAATATGCCTATAGCATTAAAAAAGAAAACATTACCAGTTTTAGCGCCAATGTAAACCCCCTGGGAGTTTCGCCCAAGCTGCGCCAGACTCTGGCCGCCCACATAGATGTTATTACCACTTATCCGGATCGGGAATATACCGCACTTCGCAGGGCCATCGGAACCTATGCAGGCTGTGATCCGGATCACATCATCGTTGGAAATGGTTCAACGGAATTAATCTCCCTGATGATACAGATACGGCATCCGAAAAAAGCGATGATTCTGGGGCCCACTTATTCCGAATATGAACGTGAAATCTCTCTGGACGGCGGTATCTCCCTCTACTATCCACTGAAAGAATCCAATGATTTTCAGATGCAGGCGGATGACCTGATGAATAAATTAAATGAACAGATTGACCTGCTGATTTTATGTAATCCCAATAATCCTACCTCTACATCAATCTGCCGCAATGATATGCGTAAAATTCTAGACTGTTGTAAACAGAATAATATCTTCGTTATGGTGGATGAAACATATGTAGAATTTGTACCGGATCATTTGGAAATTACCAGCGTTCCACTGACCGATTATTACAATAACATTGTAATATTGAGGGGCATTTCCAAATTCTTTGCTGCTCCCGGCCTTCGTCTCGGATATGCCATAACGGGCAACCTGGATCTTATCAAAGAAGTTAGCAAAAAGAAAAATCCCTGGACAATCAATAGCCTTGCAGAGGCTGCGGGAAAACTGATGTTTTCTGATACGGAATATATTTCAGCTTCAAAAAAACTTATCTTTTCAGAACGGGACAATATTGTTCATGAGCTATCTCTCATAAACGGAATTAAAGCTTATCCGCCCACTGCAAACTTTATACTGGTCCGTATATTGAAAAATGGCATAACCTCAAAGGATGTCTTTGAGTATGCCATTCGCAGAGGACTTATGATCCGGGACTGTTCTACATTTCCATTTTTGGGAAATCAGTATTTCCGGTTTTGTTTTATGTCAGCAGTAAAAAACAGAGAACTGCTTATGTGTATACATGAACTATTTGATGATTAGTATACATTAAACCTACACACAAAGGGGCTGTCTAATTTCCCGATAGCCCCTTTTTCTATCTTTATCATCTATTTTCTATTTGCTAAATATTTTCTTAACAAATAAATGATATAGATTAGTAACAAAAGCTTTATTATACCCCAAATTCCAATTAAAATAGTCAATAATTTTCCCTCATTTTATAATTTTAAAATGTATTTGACACCGTTACATCATTTCCACTTCCAGTTGCCGTAGCTCTTAAATACCCTGAAAAAGAAATAACCCCATCCCAAGACTGTACCCCAAGTCTATACTGTCCATATGTAGAAGTCTTAGTTAAACTTTCACTCGTAACATTGCATCCGATAGTTGTATAGCCTTCATCCCATACTGTAGTTACCTTATTATTGGTTAATTGTACGGTAAACCAACAGTTAAATAAGACTGCTGTATATGAAATTTTCCATGCATTTGTAGCTCTTGTAGTAGAAGGCTCGATTTTAATCGTATACGCTTCCCCCCTTTCATTAATTCCTGTATATTCTTGCACCGGATTTATATTCAAATCTTTAAAAACAATTTGTTCTTCCTCTACATTACCAGTCTTATCTGATGCAAATACGTTCATTGAAAAAGTCAATAGTAGAATTAATGTTAATAGTAATGATAAACCTCTAAATTTCTTTTTTTTCCACATCATTTTATCTCCTTTAACTTTGTTAGTTGTTACAAAATCATAGTTCATATAGATATCGTACGTTGAATAAAAATTACTGATCATTAACATTTACCACTATAATAATAGTCGACTATTTTTATAGTCATATAATAACATAGTTATACTCCTGTGTCAAGTTTTATAATAAAAATATATACTCTACTTATGGTTCAATACTTAACAGCGATAACTCAAATTTTGGTATTCGCAACTTTTGATATAAATCGA
>NZ_JNGB01000100.1:0-18879 GCF_001029355.1 Robinsoniella sp. RHS | reverse complement strand
CACGAGTATTTAAATAATATTCGGCTGGATTACGCTCAGTATCTGACCCGTTCTACCAACGACACACTTACCAGGATATGGATGGATGCCGGATTTGAAAGCCAGCGTACCTTTAACCGGGTCTTTAAAGAAAAGTATGGGACAAGTCCGAAGGATTACCGGCTAAAATAAAATGTTGCCGGTTATCTCCGTTCCACAATTACCCTTATTCTTTTTGTAATTTTATTGCACGTCACGGTTATATGACAGCTTCCGGCTTTCTTTGCGGTTATAATGCCTTTTTTATCAACCTTCGCTATCTTACTGTCTGACGAACGGTAATCAATTTTATCGGCAGCTGTGACCGGTTTCCTAACCACTTCTATCTTTTGCTTCTCTTTTACTTTTAAAGTAACCTTTTTCGGCACCTTGATTTTGGTTGTTTTTACCGGAGCTTTTTGAACTGTTAATACGCAGCTTGCCCTCGCTCCGCTCTTCATGAAAACGGTAATTCTTGTCTTTCCGGCTTTTATGCCTTTTATTTTTCCTTTGTGATTGACACTGGCTATTTTCTTTTTGCTGGACGTGAATTTTACAACTTTATCCGTTTTTATTTTGCTCTTAATGGTTATGGCTTTTGTTGATTTTCCTGCCTGAAGCTTAGCCTTTTTTGCAGTAAGGGAGATTTTTGGCGTTTTTACCGTTACATTCACTGTAGCCGTCCCTTTTCCTGACGTGGATACGGTAATAGTTGCCGAGCCTTTTCGGATTCCTTTAATGACTCCTGCCGAAGTAACAACTGCCACCTTTGTATTGCTTGACTTATATCCTGTTACAGCACCTGCCGCTGCATTGGCATTTACAGAGGTCTTTATTGTCTGTGTGGCGTATAAGGAATATTCCGTCTCTGTAAATGATACCTCTGGCTTTGGCTGCGGCTGCATCATTTTTTTCCACTGGGCATACAGCGTCATATCGCTGGTTACCACCGTTGCTTCTGTTACCTTTGTACCTCCGGTTTGGGCGGTAAACCAGCCCTGGAATTCATATCCTTCCCTTGTGGTGGACGGCAGGCTTCCTATGGCTTTTCCGGACTCTGTCTCTATACTTGCCGGATTTACGGCTGTTCCTCCATTTGCATGGAATGTCACAGTATGGGTTTGTGTTACCTGAATTGCTTTCCACTGTGCATAGAGATCCATATCGCTGTTCACTACCGTTGCTTCTGTTACCCTGGTACCTCCGGTTTGCGCGGTAAACCAGCCCTGGAACTCGTATCCTTCTCTTGTGGTTACTGGCAGGGTTCCTATTGCCTCTCCAGCCTCTGCCTCGGTGCTTGCCGGATTTACAGCTGTCCCTCCATTTGCATGGAATGTCACCCGGTAAATAACTGCTGGCGTCTGAAGGCCTGCAACGACCACCGTATATGGCATTACAGCTTTTTCCAGAATCGTGTTGGTTCCTTTTCTCTTTGTTACTTCCATTAATATCGTAACCGTCTGATCTGTATCTTCCCTGACAACCGTTCCATCCAGCGCTATGATGTCTGAATTGCCTGAGGCGATAATACGGGAACTGTAGGCGCCTGGCATTTCGCTTATTGGCAGATGTGTGTCCGTTAATTCAAGCCTTTCCGGAATTCCCAGATAATTCACCACATCCCTTGCAGTTTCATTCACATATGGCTGCGGCTTCAGAAGCCTGTATAGCTCCGCTTCTTTTATATTGATGCCTGCCTCCGGGTTTACCTTGAATATGACCCTGATCTTAGATGCTGTCACATCCTGTCCCAGGTCTATGGTTAATTTTTCCCCAACAATTCCCGCAGACTGGTCAACGGCTGACAGGAGGTCTTCATATTTGCCATTCTTAGCTACCTGTATCTCATATCCTTTGATCTGGGCAGCCAGAGTTTCACCTGTAATAGGTCCAAGCCCTTCTTTGATTACTAAAGTGTTAAATGTCTTTTCTCCAGCCAGTGTAAATTCTACCGGAACCTCTTTAACGCCCCTTTTCGTTGCTAATCTGGACTCCAGTGCATCGTCACCGTCTACCATTTTTTCCGGACCAAAGCCTGTGTGGCACTCTACCGACGTAGCTGCATAGGCGTCCGCCATGAGATTGATATCTGCCGGGTCTGCAGGAGCTTTCTCCACCTCTGCCTGCAGGGCCTGATCTGCGCTTTTAATCTGTTCTTCTGTAAATGCTGGATTAGCCAGCACATTTGCCGCTGCTTTTACAGCGTTTAACATTGCGGTTTTTGCTTCCGGATCTTCAGACAGTCTGCCGGAATCCAATAATTCATTTGCCTCATTTACTTTTGCCGCCAATGTTCTGGAAGCATCTCCTTTCATATTTGTCATCTCCAGAATCTCATCTGCTTCCAAAACCCTGTTATAAATCCTGAAATCATCCGCAACGCCTTTAAAAGCGTTTGTCTTGCTTCCCAGAACTGACGTAGGCAGCATCAGTGTCTCAAAATAGGTGGGGATAAAATTGGGCTGTCCGCTTGGCTTGGCAAAGTTAGAATCGAAATTTAAGTTTGGCCATGGCTTGTCTTTTAATTCATCTATGAAGATTCCGTTTGCATATAATTTTACGCCATAGGCATCCCCTGTGAGAGCAATATGGGTCCACCTGCCTTCCGGTAAACGATAATGAAAATAATGGTCATAATTCCCTACCGAATAGCCTATTTTACCGGTTTTGCCCTGCTTCAGCTTAAGCGTTCCCGTCTTTCCTTCCATAAGGACTGCATCTGCGGCATTGCCCTCATCCGGATTGATCCACATTCCTACCGTCCAGTCAAAGCCTGTAGAGTCCACATCCGACTCAATATAGCTGTCTTTGCCGTTAAATCGAATTCCGGTTCCGTCCTTCCCTTGTGCGTCGCTTCCTACATTTACCGGATCTAATTGCATATCTGTCTGATTGGATATATCATCTTCCTCTCCCAGATCCAGGATCTTGTCCTTGGTAAACCTGTTGTTCCGGTACAGGAAATCACTTCCGGGCGCATCTCCAATGATTTCTCCAAGCCGTTTAAACTCCGTGTAATTCATGGATGCATTACTTTCATCCACTGACCAGGATTTCTGGGCTATGGCTGGTATATTATACTGGATACGGAAGCTGATATCACCAGTTGATATTCCATTTCCAATCCAGTCATTCCATACTGCAAACTGTCCGCCCACTACTCTCGGGTGGCCCTTGGGAGCGGGCGCTCTGTCTCCGGAGAAGCTGATATCCCATGCCCGGTTGTCATTTGGAAGCCATGTGTTATACAAATGTTCCCCTCTTCCATACTGATTTACATACCATCCACCTCCGGGAACGATATAGGTCTCCATTTCATCCATCGTCAGCACCCGGTATCCTGCCTCCAATGCCTTTAGCGCCTCTGAATAATCCCAATACCAGGCATACATTAAGGCATCTGTAGTAACTGGCGTCGTTCCGGCGTTCTCTCTTAAGCATCCCCAGAATGCCGGTTCTTTTCCCCGGTTCTTCACATGCTGCAGGAGCTGGTCTATATATCCGCGAAAAGCTTCTCTATATCTGGCTCTGTCTGACTCCGGAAGGCCGTTCGTTTTATATTCGTCTGTTCCTACATTTACTTCGGGACCAATGAAAACCTCTTCCTTACCATCCTGAGGCAGAATATATTCATCAAATAAAGCCTTGACCTTTTCTAAAACCTGAGGGTTTGTAACATCCAGATATTTTGCATTGTCCTCCCGGGCCAGCTCCGGCCAGACTCTGGTAAATGCAAGAGAGTGCCCTGGTGTATCGAATTCCGGAATGACATTTATCCCCAGATCAACGGCATCATACTGGAACTCCCTGAATTCATCCTTGGTATAGGACCCATCTTCTGCCGTGAGTCCAGGCACATTGCTTTCCAGACGAAATGCAGAATAGCGTTCCTGTCCCAGCTCCAGATTACCCCAGTTTTCACAGTCGTTCAGATGTACGGAAAATGTATTCATCTTATACCATGCCATCTGCTTTAAGGTATCCTCCAGGTATTCAAGCGGCAGATAGATACGTGCCGCATCCAGCATGTATCCCCGCTTCTCATAAGCCGGATAATCTCTGCATATTCCCCTTGGAAGGCTCAATGCCGTATTCTGCTTTAAGATCTGCAGGATCGTGATTCCACCATATAAAATGCCTGTCTTCTGAGGCGCCCTTACAATTACGGAATCATCGTCTCCATTTTGCCCGCCAAATTCTATCATATATCCTTCAGCCCCAAGTGATACCGGAGCGCCCTGGGCTGTAAAATAAATATCTGCCGTACCCGGTTCCTGATCCGTTACAATCGGAAGGTCAAGACCGGTCTGTGCCTTCAGATCTTCCTTAAACATATTCACCTGGGTATAGAAGTTGTCTGTCTTACTCAGGTTTTCTTTTACATGCGCAGCATCATCTTGTCTGAAGCTCTCTGAGTCCACAACAATTCTGGAGGTATTGGTGAGCTTGATCTCCCCGCTTGCGCCCTTCCATTCTCTTAAAGCAGGAATTACCCCGGGCTTTTCGTTGCTTCCGGACACAAAATCTTCCATCGGCGCCGCTGGAATTGTAATCTGCGCATTTACATTTGTCTCCAGGACCTCTCCGGTTGCCCGGTTAGTCAGCTTGTAGAGCAGGTTCACCGTAACATCCTCCAGTGGCCTGGTCACAGAATTATCCAGTCCAACCACCTCTTTGCGGTCAGACCCAAAGAGTTCAATCTCCCAGCCGTCTGCCACTTTAGGCAGCGTGATATGTGTGTCTCCCTGCTTCCAAGCAGGAGGTACGTGAAAGCTCCTGTCCGGAGGCGTCACCGGGCCGCCGTCTTCTTTCCATCGGTATACATAGAATTCTGCTGCGGTAATAAGATTTTTTCCAGACGAATCACTTACCGCATCATATGCCCGGATTTGTATCCTCCTAGCATTTACTTTTTCAAAAGTGATTGATTTCAGCGTACTGTCTCCTTCCCAATAACCGATTCCACGTGGTATGGGTAAAAATTCCCCATCTTCCGTTTTACTGTAGAACAGCCTGTATTTTGTAATGGTGCCATTATTCTGGTCCTGCCTTGGCAGATACTCCAGTTTCTGTATGTTATAGTTTCCACCCAGATCTATGGTAAATCCGTTTCTTAACCCTTCTTCAAAGTCTGGCTGCATTGCTGCCGTTCCTGACCAGTTGGAATGCCAGTAAGTATTGCTGTTTCCATCGATGGCACAGGATGACGGCCCCTCGTCCTCCTCAACACTTTCCGCTTCTGCGGTGAAACCGGAAGCGTCCATTTTAATCAGCTCCTTTTCCGGAACTACCGGCTGACTCTCCTTAAATACTTTAAAATAATCAAGATTTAAGTTTGTTCCGCTGGAGCTTGGATTCTTCATTCCCGATCTTTCTATTTTAATGGTATGAGTTCCGCTTTCGGCAAATGTCCGGGTAAATGCCATCCTTCCAAATGTCTCCTTCCCCTCATACTGGTCATCAGTGGCCGCCTTCTGTCCATCCAGATAGATATTTGCAACTCCTGCTGCCCCTCCGCTCTTGGTATATACAGAAATCGCTTTACCCGTAAAGGTGTATTCCGCTGACGCCCCATCCTCATCAGAACTGATGTGGAATCCGCCATGCGCACCGCCTGGATTAGTTTTGAATGCTGCGTGTTTGCTGACGCGTTCATCCTCTCCCTCCACATATTCGATTGTGAAATCATCAAATTCCGAAGGCTCTCCCGAAACCTCGGTGATATCGCTGAAGTCCTCATATTCTGTTTTTTCTACAGACACTCCATTGTATACACCGATATTAGGCGCTTCCCCAGCCGTTACAGGATTCCCATACAGATCCTCTTTCACACCGTCTTCCATCACTGTCCCGGCATTTAAAGCCTGGGAAGCGTGAGCCAGCATCGCCGCTGCCATGGCCTCTTCTATTCCTTTTGGAAGATACTGATCTCCATCCTTTTCCACAAGGACTCCAGCCAGCCCTGGCATTGTCACGGAGATATTTTCATTTCCAGACGGCTCATCCTGAGGATGCACCCCCGCAAAAAGGTTATGGTTAAATATGGTTTTAGATCCCACATCATAAGCATCCGTTTTATTTTTCATTCCTTTATTTACCAGATAGAAGATGTTGTTCTCAAAGGCTATCTCATCTCCTTTATAAACCGGACGGACTGTCCTGGTGTTGAAAAATGTATTATTGTATACCCTGGCAGATTCAATTTTAGTTTTCGCATCCTCACCAACGCAGACTACAATTGCCTGGTGGGGTGCATAATTATGGGTATCATTTACACTCAGATTGTAGCGGATCGTATTATTGCGGTTATAGGAGTTTGTCCTCACATGAAGCATTGTGCCCCCGCCCACATTGTTATGGGTATAATTATACTGGATAACGCCATTTTCCGTCATATCATCCAGATTAAAAGCCATCCCATCCATAGTATTCTGTCCGTTACAGACTTCATTGTACTGGAATACCATATCATTGGCACGGTCACACCAGATTCCGCAGCCATAACCTTCGGTAGTCTGCTGGAATGTATCTACTTTATTATGCTCCACCAGCGCCCCATCTGTATAAAGGGGAACAATACCTGCCCTCTGTACATTAGTGATGCTGTTTCTGCGGATAACAACATTTTTATGCCGGTAATCCCGGTTATCCATTTCACCTTTCACATTTGTGGTAGTAATTCCATTGGCGTCACAGTTCTCAATATTGTTTCCCTCAATCAGGACATCGTCAAATATTGTTGGTTCACTGTCTGATATTTTTCCCGGATTTGTTTTATCAGACGCATTATTTTCCCTGCCTGTATAACTGCAGAAATTTATGCCGCCTGTACGGTGAGTCGTCCTGGAACCAAAAAAGGTCGTTCCGCCGCCCACCGGGTCCACATCCCAGATGCTGTCCTGACCACGGTATCCCCTTACGTTAAATATTTCACAATTTTTAATATAAATATGGCGGAATATGCCGCCCCCACTGGCCTCTATGCGGATGCCGCTCCTTTCACGGTTTGCTGTATCCTCATCCCAGTTTGTAACTTTTAAATCAGAAATTTCCCAATACTGGCTGTTGTGGAGATAAACAGCAGCCGCAGCTTCACCAAAAGGCCCTTCTGCACCATACTCCTGCTGGCCGCCATATCTTCCATCGCCATCAATTAATGGTTTTTCTCCTTCTCCGTATGCATCCAGCAGAATCGGCTTATCCGCCGAACCGGAACCCTTTGGGTAAAGCAGACCTCTGAATACAGAACCGCGTTTGATATAGATATGATCTCCCGGGGCAAACTCCCTCCGGTTAATTTCAATAAGGGTGTTAAAAGGCGATTCCTGTGATCCGTCGCCGTTTTGGGCAGCTTCAGAATCCAGATAATAATCCGTATCACCAGGTGATACAATGGTGTCCCCGACTTCTTCCTCTTCACATTGAATTACTTCAAAATAATCAAAATTAAACCATGGGCTGCCGTTAATTCCATTGGGGTTCTCGTCTGCAGCCGTCAGCACAATTGTATGCTCTGCATTTTTTTCACTTAAATTTAGTGCCTCGTATGTCTTAGACTGAAACTCCGGACTCCCACTTACATACTCATCTGCTTTCCCATGAAGCTCTCCATCAATGTCGACCCGCAGGACACCTGCGCCGCTTCCCTTTTTAGCATAGAAGCGAATGCCTGTCCCTGTAAAGGTAAGGGTTACAGAAGCCCCGGCTTTCTGGGTTCTGATATGCTTCCCGCCATGAGATGCGCTATCGGTATCATCCGAAAAATCTCCCGGCTCATTTAACTGCGCATTTTCTGCCTCTACGATGAGAGTCCGCTCTTTTCCATTTGGATTGCCCGCCCTGGCTTCATCTGCTGTATTTTCTGGGATTTCATTATAAGATCTTCCTTCTGCACCTGCCGAAATGATAAAACTGCTAAGACTTAGCGTGACCGCTAAGAAGATTGATAAGATTCTTTTCCATAGTTTTAGTCTTTTCCCCATCCTGATACCTTTTGTATATTGCAGGAAAGCCCCGCAATACCGCCACGATATACTAGAGTGTGTTTAACACGCTCTAAGCTAAAAGAATTCTGTTGTGGCTCCTTTCTTTTTTTAATTTCTTTCAGCCTGATCCCCCTTGAATCATTGTTATATTTAAATTATGCTCTTGCATTCTTCCAATGCTGCGAATCATTCAGATGCCTTCCTGCTACCGCTCCTCACCCCTTTACCATAATTATTTCTGAATTTTCGCCTGCATAAGAACATACCTCATTAGTCTTATAAAAACAAAAAAAACCAATTTTAAGAAGAATATTTTCTTCCTAAAATTGGTTTTGCCTGCTTAACAGTAACAACCCATCGGTAAATTCAGTTTATTTGGATTTATTATACCGATTATTCTAATTAATGTCAATTAGATTCTTGAATTTTTCTCATCTGATTTTTATTTCTTTTTTCCCTTGCTCGTTTCGATCTTATCATTCTTCTTTGCACGGAACTCTTTCCAGGTTACCCAAAGTGGTCCTGCAATGCATACAGAAGAATAACATCCGCTGATGATACCTACCAGCAACGGCAATGAGAACACACGGATAGATTCTATATGGTAAATCAGGGCAAATATGAGAACGATTGCAACACAGATAGCGGTTGTGCATGCTGTCTTTACCGAACGTCCGATAGTCTCAGTTATGCTTCGGTCTACCAGTTCACACAAAGTTTCTTTTTTGCTGCCCGCCTTATTCCGGATGTTTTCCCGGATTCTGTCATAGAGTACAATGGTGTCGTTAATGGAATACCCGATAATGGTCAGGGTAACCGCCACGAACGCATCATTTACCGGGATCTTAAATACTCCAAAAACGAAGAATACCAGAATGACATCATGTATAAGTGCAATTACTGCAGATACACCAGCCGATAACCCGGACAGGGATTTGAAACGCACCCATATATAAGCAATAATAAACAATGCGGATAATACAATTGCAATTACTGAATTATTTAACGCTTTTGCCCCGATATAAGGCTCTACAGCAAAGGTTTCCGATAATTCATAGGATGTATCGCCAAGTTTGTTAATTTCTTCTGTGACTTTCTTCTGATCATCCGGATTGATACCTTCATTTCCTGCAAGGGTCAGCACTAACTTTTTGTCACCCGTAGCGGAGTCCTGGGAGGTCTGTACGCTTACAGGCCTGTTCAAAGCAGCGTTTACCGCATTGCCGATCTTTTCTGTATCTGTTTCGCCGGAATATGTATATTTCAGTATAACGCCTCCGGTAAACTGTGTATCCAGTTTTACTCCATTTACTCCGGTGATTACAGCTCCGATAATCAATACACATGCTGTGAATATAAATACCCATTTTCGTTTTGCTGCAAAACGGATCATTTTACGGTCTTTTTTCTTACGGAACAATTTTACTTTATCAAATATATCATAGCGTATTACAGATTCCAGCATAAATCTGGACATCCACACACCAGCTGCCAGGTTGATGATCACACCTGTAAACAACGTATATCCAAAACTCAGCATTGTACCGGAACCAAACATCATTAAGATTAATGCCACTGCAGCTGTAGTCAGATTGCCGTCCAATACCGACGAGAATGCGTTTTGATAACCTTTTTTAACAGCCGCACGGATACTTGAACCGTCTCTCAATTCCTCACCAATTCGTTCACTGATGATAATGTTGGCATCCACAGCCATACCAACAGAAAGGATCAGACCGGCGATACCAGGCAGGGTCAGCGTATACTGCGGAAATGAAAGTGCCAGTATCTGCAGGCACATCTGGAATATAAGGGTCAGACAGCTGATGAATCCGGGCAGTCTGTAAATACTGATCATAAATATGATAACTAATAACAGGGCTACTATAGAAGCTGTTACCATTGCCTTCAGTGCCTGACTTCCAAGTGAGGGACTGATGGTATTATAGTTACTTGTCTTCATGGAAAATGGAAGTGCACCTGAATTTATTTTATCGGATAATGACTTTGCTTCATCGCTGTTCGCCATACCGTTAATAATTGCTTTACCACCAGTAATTGCCTGCTGTACCTTAGGATTAGAGATCATCTGTTCATCCATATAGATGCCCATCTGTTTGCCCACCAGCTCCTGAGTTGCCTTGGCAAATGCCTCCGCTCCAGTCTTATCAAACTGCAGTTCTACTACATATTCTCCTGTTTCCTGATCCCTTGTTACGGAGCTGTCTGACACATTTTCTCCTTCTACAAGTACATTGCCGTCAGGATCCCGGAAGGTAAGCTTCGCTGTTTCGCCCAATTCAGAGATTGCAGATTCTGGATTAAAGTCTTTTTCATCGGATTTCCATGGGAAACGCACGATAATATGACCTTCACTTTTATCCACCGTAACTTCACGGTCCGTAATATTTTCTGCATCCAATCTGCTTTCAATAACATTACGTGCCGATTCCATCTGCTTTTCTGTGGGAACACCGGTAACTCCAACCGGTTCAAATACTGCCTCAACACCGCCCCGGATGTCAATTCCAAAACGCATGTCCTGAATCCCTTTTACTTCCTTGCCCGCTCCAAAAATAGTAAGCAAAAGAAAGGCTGCGATAAGGGCTAACGCAAACCAAATATGATTTTTTTTATTTTTCAAAGTACGATCCTCCTGATTATCTTCTTTTTGTGAATTTCACTTCTTAAATTTTTAATGAAATACTAAAAGATAACAGTACGTTTCTTTCCATCGGATTGGTGTAAGATATGAACCTGACTGATCAGAATACATGAAAATGTAAGACAAATAGACAGTATCCAGAACAAACTGCTCCGTGCGCTGCCCAATAAGACATTTGTTGCAATATACAATAAAACCGCCAGTACGCTTCCGTTAAACTGCCTTTGGTTATTCCGTTCTTCCACAAAATTCGTAATTCCCTGTGTCAGTACTTTTTCCTGGATTCCAGCCGGAGCATCTGCCGGTGTAAGCTTCGCAAAAATGCGGGGCTGGCCATAAGTGTAACCGGATCCACCGGCGTCAGCAGTCGCACTGGTTCCTGCGCCGGTTACAAGATGGGCTTCTGCCTTCACGTAAAAAAGGAGTCCAAGAAAAAAGAGTGTAAAAATAAACATGATGATATTCTTTTTCATGGGGCTCCCTCCTTCATAATCCGCAAATCGCAGCGTGCAGCTGCCGGAAAGCAATTTAATCTCGCTCAAAGCATATAGGCTTATTATATTTTATTTTAATCTGAATTGCAATTCTTTTCCCACTAAAAACCAGTTTTGTAGCCAGTTTATGTAACCAGTTTTCCTGCAATTCTAACATAAATTCACATTCACAATGAAATTACATATTTTAATATAGAAACCTGATTGGAGAATCTTCTTATGAATAATAATTGCTGTATGAGGCAGACCGATTATGGTCCTAACCCCTGTATATTGAGAGTTGAGGAAATGGCAGAGCAAAATAAAAACTTCCGTACCGCAGTGTGGACGGGATGCCATGTACAAATGACATTAATGTGTATCCCTCCATGTGAGGATATTGGCTGGGAAATGCATCCTGATACGGATCAGATTATAAGAGTCGAACATGGGAAAGCCATTGTAATGATGGGTTCCTGCAAAGGCCGGCCGGAATTTCAAAATGAAATGTGCCCCGGAGATGCTGTATTTATACCTGCCGGAACCTGGCATAATATTATGAATCCCGAAAGATGTCCTTTAAAGCTTTCATCCGTTTATGCACCTCCCAGGCATCCATGGGGAACCGTACACCAGACGAAGATGGACGCTAACAAGCGTGAGAACAACGCTTCCTGCCAGTGGTAATTCCAAATAAATCTGTATTGAAATTGTCCGCTGTAGAGCGTGTTTGAAAATTGCTTTCGAAGCGCATTTTGAAAGAGCTGAGTCAAATATTTGTCTCAGCTCAATGTCTAATACTTTCGTATATAATTATAAAATCTCTCTCACCCAGACTAACATTTCTCCGGTAATCCGGTTTCCCCAGTATGCATACGGTACAAAAGTCAATGCTGCGTCTTCCATCTTTGGCGCACATTCCTTATACAGCTCTCCCTCTTTCCACTCATCTGATACAAGCCTTTTGCCCTGTGCTCTTATTACGGTTACTCCTCCCAGGAGATCCGGTTCAAAGTGTTCCTTAAGTGCTATGCCGGAATCCAGGAACAGGCCTGGCAGATTATTTCCATTGTCTGTTTCCTCCAGACAATACACGCAAGGTCCTTTCATGACTGCAACTTTTCCGGTATCCGCTTTTACAAGTGGATTTGCATGGAGAAGCCGCGGCTCCATGGAGAATTTCATTGTAAGTTCCATCTCTTTTCTGTCTACTGTGAAAAATGCATATCCCTTTTCTGTTTTATCCGGCATGATCTTTTCGCTGCCACTATAGAAAACGGCATCTTTTGTGTATTCCGGAATGCGGACTGCCAGAGAAACCTTTACATTTTCCTGGTTTTCTATGTGGATAGTCGTCTTGCCTTCATTTGGGAATCTGGTTTCCTGTTTCATCTGTATACAGCCAGACTCCAGTTCCTGCTGAACCTCACTTGTGACAAACAGGTTCACCCATACCGTATCCCCCTGTGTGCTGTAGATATACTGTCCCAGGGATGCCAGTGTCCGGGCAATATTCGGCGGGCAGCATGCTACTCCAAACCATTTCTGCCTTACCGGCTTTACATGTTCCTTGGAAGTTCTGGGCATACAAGCATCCGGCCAGACTTCTAACGGGTTTACGTAAAAGAAACTGCGGCCATCAAGGGCGATCCCCGCCAATATGGTATTATAAAGGGCGCGTTCCACTTCCTCCATATACTTGCCGTCTCTGGTGATCTGGTTCATACGCTGCCCAAAGAGTGCAAGACCGATAGATGCGCAGCTCTCAGAATAATTGTATTCATTCGGCAGGTCATAATCTGTCGTAAAGCGCTCCAGGATTCCCGATGAGCCAATACCTCCCGTAATGTACATACGCTTACTCACCATATTGTTCCACAGGGTCTCACAGGCTTCCATCAGTGAATCATCCTGATACTCATAAGCCAGATCAGCCATTGCACAGTACATGTATACGGCACGAACGGCATGCCCTTCTGCTGTTTTCTGGTCACGCACCGGAATATGGGACTGGGAATACTTTGTATCATAATCTGCAAATTCCGGAAAAATCCGTTTATGTCCGTCCTTTTTCATTTCTTTTAGAAAATAGTTCTCACCCACGCCTCTGATATCGATAAAATACTTAGCCATATCCAGATATCTGCGTTCCTTTGTAATACGAAACAGTTTAATCAGACCAATTTCCACTTCCTGATGTCCGGGATATCCATGGATTTTACCCTCTTCTTCCCCAAATGTCTCACAGATCAGATCTGCAAATTTGCACATACAATCCAGAAACTTCCTCTTTCCCGTTCCTTCATAATAAGCTGCAGCCGCCTCCATCAAATGGCCCGCTGTATACAGTTCGTGTCCTTCACAGAGGTTGCTCCAGCGTTTGTCCGGCTCTTTTATCGTAAAATAAGTATTGATATAACCATCCTCACACTGTGCATCTGCTATTAAATCTATCACTTCATCTGCAGTAGCTTCCAGTTTTTTATCTGGATTGCATGCCAGTGAAAATCCTACTGCTTCCAGCCATTTTGCAATATCCGTATCCTGAAATACCGCGCCGTAAAAGTCTCCGCTGTTTTTCCCTGCTGCTATTTTGAAATTCTCCAGGCAGTGGCTGGACTCGGCATCCGCCACCCGGTCATTCATGATCTCCCACTGATAAGGGATTATTACATTTCTCACCAGGTCCACGTGTCTGGACCAGAATTCATCACTTATTTTAATATTCTTTAAATCCAATGATTTTAGTTTCATTCATTTTCCCATAATATACTGCAGTGCTCCTGCAATACAGCCACTATAAAACAGGTTGAAAGAACTACCGTGGCTTCCTTTCTGCATCAAATTTTCTATCAACATCAGTACCTTGTTATTCGTGTATTTTGTTATTCGTGTATTTTGTTATTCGTGTATTTTCTAAGCCTTAACAGCACCATTCGTAAGTCCGCTGACAATATATTTCTGCATAAAGATAAAGATTAAAATAACCGGGAAAATTGCAATAATACCAAATGCCATGGTGGAGTTCCATAAGGTCTGATACTGTTGTACATAATTGTAAATACTGGATGTAATCGGTCTCTTATTCGGGTCTGTAATAAAGGTAATTCCGTAGATCAGATCGCCCCATGCATATACAAAGGAAAATACGGCAGCTACCACTACGCCCGGTTTTGCAATAGGAAGCATGATTTTTACAAATGCAGTAAGATGTCCGCAACCATCTATTTTTGCTGCCTCATCCAGCTCTTTCGGTATGGAGAGGAAATAGGTTCTTAGGATAATAACGGAAAATGGAATACCAAGTGTTGCATCTGCCAGTATCGGCGCCATGTATGTATTTAAAAGTTTTGCGCCTGAGAACATGATGTACAGGGATGTTAATACTAACGTGGAAGGAAGCATCTGTGTAATTAAGAAAAGAAGGATTATAATCTTTTTTCCTCTGAATTTAAACCTTGCCAGTCCGTATGCTGCCGGAATTGCCAGTATGGTGGAAATTGCCATTGCCCCAAATCCGATTATTGCACTGTTTTTGAACCCTCTAAGCGTATCACTGGAAGCGGATAACTGCTTTTGGAATGCTTCGAATGTCAGCTCTTTCGGCCAGAGAGGCGTCGGTATCTGGAAGATTTCTACCTGCGATTTTAATGCGGTAACCAGCATCCAGTACAGTGGAAATATAAAAATAACAAATACGATTGCTCCGATTATTAATAAGATAATTTTATTTTTCGTCTCTTTTTTCATGTTACATCACCTCGTCATCATCAATAGTCCTGATGTAGAAAAATCCTACAAACAGCAAAATCAAGAACAGGATATTCGATGCTGCCGCACCCTTACTAAACTGAAACTCTTCAAAGGAAAGCCGGTATGCATAAGTGGAAACCAGTTCCGTAGCATTTACCGGTCCGCCTTTTGTCATTACCCATACAAGGTCAAATACCTTGAAGGTGTATACAAATCCCAGTGTCAGCACCGACATAATTGCCGGTTTGATCATTGGCACTGTTATATGAAATAAGGTCTGCCGTTTGGAAGCACCGTCCAAACTGGCACTCTCGTAAATTTCGGTTGGAATAGTTGTTAATCCCGTCAGAATTAACATCATATTAAATGGGATACCGATCCAGATGTTGGCTACTACAATTGCCACCATAGCGGTATTTCCATTAAGCAGCCATTCTATGGGTTTATCCAGAATACCTGCGGATGTAAGGAACTGATTAATAATTCCGCCATTTAACTGGAACATAAATTTAAACAAAAGTCCTGCTACCGTTACCGGTAAAAGCCAGGATATCATAGTCACCCCACGGAAAAAGGAGCAGCCTGGAAATTTTTTATTAAACAACAATGCAAGTCCAAATCCGATTACAAACTGAAAAAATATAGAAGCAAGTGTAAAAATTAATGTATTGCCGATAGATTTCATTAAAATAGAATCGGCTCCGCTGAACAAATCAACATAATTCTGCAACCCCACAAAACTCTGGGAAGCCGTATCTGCAAATGTATAAACATCTACATTTTTAAAACTTAATAACAGGTTCTTTACCATGGGGTACCCTATCAGCACCATCATATAAATCAAAGCGGGAAGTGCAAATATAACTCCCAGGTAAGCCGGTGTCTTTTTTTTACCATGTCTCACGTTAATCCCTCCTCATATCTTTTAAAAAGGGACTGTCGGAAGCAAGTCTACCAGGCAGTCCCTAGAGCGTGTTTGAAAATTCATTCCTGCCATCTGCACGCCCCACTTTGCGGCATATTTGCCCCGAATTCAGGTTACGTAGCCCGCTACGCGCCCTTCATCCGGAACAAATCTCCCACAAACTGTGACGCACAGGTGCCAGAAAGCAATTTTAAAACATGCTCTAGAGCGTGTTTAAACACGCCCTAATATTTTATTTTACTGCGTCTACAGCAGCCTGTGTACTGTCTGCTGCCTCCTCAGGCGTCTTTGCACCTGTCATAACTTCCTGGAATCCATTCTGGATTGCAGATGAATAAGATGGCCAGGATGCGGATGGTCCTCTTGGGATTGAAGTCTCAAGCTGAGTAATAAATGCTGCCTGAATCGGATCATCTGTCCAGTAAGAATCCTGTGCTGCTTCCGTTTTTGGAGGGAAGGAGCCATATTTCTTCATTGCATCGATCATAACTTCATTTTGGTCATAGTATTTCATGAAAGCAACTGCACCTGCGGTATCGTCTTTTTTCACAACGCCCATATTCTCACCGCCGAGGATTGATGTTGCCTGACTGGAATCTTTATCAAATTTCGGTAATACTGTTACGCCATAGTTTAAGTCCGGAGCATCTTTTTCGATACCTGGGATCTGCCATGGTCCATTCTGCTGCATTGCAATGTTTCCGGCCATAAAGTTGTTATTAACATCAGACTGTGTCCAGTTTACACATTCTTTTGTCCAGGAACCTGCATCAATCATTTCTTTCATTAAATCGTAAGACTTTACGCCGCCCTTAATATCGGTGTAAGTGCCGCCTGCTGTGTACAGCCACTGCAGACACTGGAAGGTACCTTCATCTGTACCAACTGCTGCATTACCAAATCCGGTTACGCCGTCTTTTGTTAACTTTGCTGCCATATCCTTGAAATCATCCCATGTGGTGTTTTCATCGGGATAAGTTACGCCTGCTGCATCAAATAAATCTTTATTATAGAATAATGCGGTACAGTTTGTTGCAAAAGGAATGCCATAGTGTTTGCCGTCCATCATCGTGGATTCCATTGGACCCTTCAGGTAATCATCCCACGCAATTGATGCATCGGATACATCCGCCATAAGTCCCAATTGAATGAAAGAAGCCATACTGCATCCGTCCATGATAACCAGATCCGGTAATTCACCGGAAGCAAGTCCTAAAGTAAGCTGTTTCTGATAATCCGCAAACGGCACATATGTATGTGTAGCCGTAAACTCACTCTGTGATGAATTAAATCCATCTATCAAAGTCTGCATCATTTCCTTCTGGGCATCTGTCTCAAAATAATCCCAGATCACAACCTCTTTCTTTTCACCGGTGGAAGCTGCTGCAGTTTCTGCCTGGGTCTCTGCCTGGGTTTCAGCCGCTGCTGTCTCCTTCGGTGCATCCGTTCCTGCTGTCTCAGCTGCAGTCGTCCCTGTTGTTTCACCTTTTGCTGCTTCGGTGGTTCCGGATGATGAGCTTCCTCCACATCCTGCTGCCATTGTACAAACCATCGTTGCCGCAAGAGCCATTGCCGTAAGTTTCTTTAGTTTCATGATAAAAACCTCCCTTATATTTGACTCCAGTATCTTTCCTGGTAAGTACATTATAAGAGAGGTTCCTTTAAAGATTAATTCTAATATTTTAATAATGGTGGATAATTCTTGGATTTAATTTTCAGGCAGCATATCCACCGCTTCTTCCGGGGTTTTTTCCTTCGACACCATCTGATAAAAGCTCTTTGGTATCTGCTTTGAGATAGCAGACCATGAAGGTATGGAAGTCCTTGCAACCGCTTTTTCCATCTGTTCTTCAAAGACCCGCAGCTGTTCGTCTTTCTTAACCACCTTTTTTGCCTTTTTGATTTTAGCCGGCAGGGATCCGGTCTTTATGCAGAAGGATTCCATAACTTCCCCGTTCATACAGTACTGGAAAAATTTCAGGGAACCTTCTACATTTTTCCCTTTAATAAAACCAATATTTTCACCGCCGGTAATCATACTGCTCACCCGGTTCACCGGCAGTTTGGTGATTCCATAAGAGATGCCTGCTTCCTGAAGCATCGATAATATCCATGGCCCGTTTTCAATCATTGCCGCTTCGCCTGCTATGAATTTTCTGGCAACATCGATCTGTGTCAGATTGATGCATTCATTTGACATGCTTCCTTCCTCCACCATACTATCTAAAAATACAAAAGCTTCCTTTGTCTTTTCACCTCCGATTTGATCCGGATTTTCTCCGGCTGATAAAATCCATGGCAGGATCTGGAATGCCCCCTGTTCAGAATCAACCGCGGACATTAAAAATCCTTTGCGCTCTCCCACTGTGAGCTCTTTCGCCGCAGTCTTTAATTCTTCCCAGGTACCCGGCGGTTCCACCCCGGCTTCCTTTAACATCTCCTTATTATAAATCAATCCCAGGTTATTGCAGATAAATGGAATACCATAATATCTTCCATCCAGGCTTACCGTTTCTACTGCCGCCTTATAATATTCTTCTTCCAGCTTCCAGGATTCTATCTGCTGTGTGATATCCTCAAATACACCCAGGCGTATAAATACCGGCATGTCGGGATTATCAATAAGAACCATATCCGGCAGGCTTTGCTCTGTATATGAACGGGAAAGTTGTTTGTCAAAATCGGTCATGGGGACATACTTCCAGGAAGCACGGTACTGGGTCTGGGACTGGTTGAACCCGTTTACAAGGTTATCCAGACCGCTTCTCTGGGCATCGGTCTCATAATAGGACCAAAGAACCAGTTCCTCCCTTGCCTTGCTTTCCTCCTGCCCGTCACTTTCCTGGTTCCTGCAGCCTGCCATCTGGACTGCCATCAGTAAAATAAGAAAATAACTGCAGGCTTTTCGTCTTCTATTATGACTGCCTGTAATCCCCCGGCGAGACTCCGACCTCTTCACGAAAAACCCTGTTAAAATATTTCGGGTCACCATATCCAACCTCATTTGCCACTTCATAGATCTTGAGCTCACTTCCTTTCAGCAGCCGTTTCGCCTGGCTG
>NZ_JNGB01000010.1:0-60451 GCF_001029355.1 Robinsoniella sp. RHS | reverse complement strand
GGATTGATGCTGGCGTACTGGATAATATTTTTCGCGTTCTAAGCCTTGAAGCCGCATTGGAAGAACTTTCGTTAGATGCATCTATCGTTCAGGCGCACCAACATAGTGCAGGTGCAAAAAAAGGGGGCCTTCTAGCGAAATAGGACACAGCCGGGGCGGAGCCAGTACAAAAATACACGCCATTGTGGATGCTTATGGAAATCCAGTGTATTTCATGATCAGTGAAGGACAACGCAACGATATTAATTTCGCGATTCCCTTATTGAAACATGTAAATTTAAAAGGAAGTAACATACTTGCTGATCGTGGATATGACAGTGATAAACTGATTGACTATATCTATGAGCAAGGTGGTGAACCAACAATTCCATCAAGAAAGGGAGCAAAGTTTGAACGTCATTGCGATTGGTGGCTATATAAAGAGCGGCATCTGATAGAAAAACTCTTTTTAAAGCTAAAGGCATTTCGTAGAATTGCCACCCGCTATGACAAACTTGCATTCACCTATCTGGGATTTTTGTGTATCGCTTCAATATTAATTTGGTTAAAATGACCAATGTGTAGCAATTTTAAAACACGCTCTAGAGCTACAGCGAACAATTTCTTGAATTTGGGTTTCGCTGATTAAGACGCTTTGTAAATGATAGGTAGTGTGCAGAAAGATGGGTGTGGGAAACTGGCATGGACTCCGTCAGCTCTGCTCTACGCTTCCTACGCCCAAACTAGTTTCCCACACCCATCTTTCCGAGATAGCATTCGTTGATACAAAGCTGGGTTTCTCAATTAAACCCAATATATTATCTCCCCGTACATTTATCGCTCTGTGCGTCTTCTAATCTTTCTCAAATCCATTTTTTTTATAAAAGAAGAGAAAAACAAAAATAGAAAGTATAACCTCTGCCAGCATTTTAATAATTTCTGAGAATACGGGGATGAAAATAAATATTATCAGTACTGGAGTCATAAGCGTTCCAGCACTGATCTTTTCTTAGAAAAAATACAATAACTTGCTGCGATATAAATGGTTAAACCTGTTATCATGGAGATCTGCAGCCCTAATATTGGAGGTGCAGACTCCTATATTACAAAAGAACTGGAGAAATATATCTATACAACATTTGTGAAAGAGATTTGAGGAGAAAAGAATGTTCATCCACAAGTATATGAACTTTTATAAAATACCTATATAAAACATAGACAAAAAGTCTATAATGATTTACAATATTAGAAAAAAATGTAAATTATATTGGAGGAATTTATTATGTCAAGAGGTCAAAGAAAAACAACTGACGATCAAATCGCAGTTTTGGATGAACAAATTGCAAAAGTGCAATCAAAATTGGATGCTTTGTTAGAGCAGAGAAAAGGATTAGAGCAGAAGAAAAGAGAAGATGCCCTGGGCCAGCTCTATGATATGATTCAGGAGAGAGGAAAGACAATTGATGATATTATGTCTATCATCACAACAGAAAATATTAATATAAATGACCTTTAATTTTCGCTGAAAAACCTAGTAAAATCAAGGACTCACAGCACTTACATCAACCACTAAAATACACCGCTTTTAAAAACATCAACAATAACAACCAAAATAAGTGTCGTAAAATTGTCGTAAAAATAATAACAACCTAAAGGAAAAATTGATGATCAGATCGCAGTTTTGGATGAGCAAATTGCAAAAGTTCAGTCAAAAATGGACGTATTATTAGAAGAGAAAAAAGGTTTAGAGCAGAAGAAACGTGAAAAAGCTTTAGGTCAGCTTTACGATATGATTCAGGAAAGCGGAAAATCTATTGAAGATATTATGATGTTGATTACGGATTGATTTTAACTTATATGTGAATAAAATGTAGATAAAAGAGTAGAGATGTACAGTTATATAACTGTATGTCTCTATTTTTTTATTCATGTTATGCTCAAAATAAATGGAGATTACAACCAACTAGTCAAGAATTATGACCAGTTAAGCAAATGATATTGTGTATAGCATACTCTTGTGATATAAATATGATATTACAAAACAAAGTTAAGCCAATATATAATAAAAGGAAAGTAGGTGGATAGTGTTCAACGAGATTGCTTAACTTTCTTGAGAAAGAAACCAAATAATTCAACAGATGAAGGGAGTAAGAGCATATGAGAAAAAAATTTTTTAGAGGAATTATAGTTACATTTTTGTTGGCACTTATGTTATCTGTTAATGTTTTTGCAGAAGAACAAGATGACCTATCATTGAAAAATGAAGCCATCGTATTAGAGGACGAAGATTACAATGGTGGAATCTCTACATACGATTATAGTTATTACGATGTTAATGTGTGGGCATATAAATCAAAAGGGACACCAACTAATGTCTCAAAGGGTGGTTGGATAAAACTGGGGATACCGTTTACTGCCAAATCAAAGGGGGAGCAAGCGACTATAGGAAGCATTTCAGGTTATTCAAGCGAATTATCTGGAAGCGTAAGTGTTACTTTAAAAAAACAGATTGAAATTAAGTTGGGTTACACTTTTACAAAACATAGCGCTTTTTATGTAGGTGCAGTGAGTAAACCTTTGAAAGTAAACCAATCAGCGACAAGATATTATAAAAAATGTTACGAAAAAACGCTGGTGACTCTAAAAGAAGTTAAAAAAACATATAAAAATGGTCAAGTAATACGTCAAAAGGACACAGGAAAAACGAAGACTGTGTATGCTTATAAGGCGGTAGAACCAGATTTCCACTTTACATATTCTAAATAATAGAATTTAGGGACGTGAAAATATTGAAAAAAAAGACTTTATTAATAGTTATAATAGTGGTGGTAATTATTTTGATAATAATTAGTGGATTGTTTTGGAAAGTGGCAAAAAAAGAAGCACTATCAATAACATATGGAGATTGGGAATTCCAAAGAGAAATCACAATAAAGGAAGATGGAGAATCGGCTTTTACAATTGGAGAATACACCTATGATGATTCTAAAAATAAAGGTATTCCATCTTACATTATCTCATCGCTTTCACTTAAATCAATATATGAGATTAATGCAGCTGATGGGTTGAGTATGCATGAATTACCAAGTGGTGCAATTGTAAAATATTATATTCAGCCAGTATACCAACAATCGGAAATTACAATTAAAAATATGTATACACAGAAAAGTTGTATATTATTAGAGCCACTACCACCTAAAATGAAAATGATCTTTACTAATTTAGGAGAACAGAAAGATTTTGAAGAAGTATATGAAGCAGGTGAGGACGGAAAGTACAGATATGCAAACAAATGATAAGCGGTAACAGTAGACGTATATGTTTGTATACCTCTATTTTAATTAATAGAATTATGAAGAAGTAAGGGGCGTAAATGATACGTCCCTATTCTTGTTTGTGAATAGAGCGCTTGCGCACGTGCCCTTTAAATTTCACCTACTCCCCAAATGGTCTCTTTATATCCGAGACACCCAAAAGATAATCCACACTGCAATTATAATGCTCTGCCAATTTTATAGCTGCCCACACCGGAATTTCCCTGATATCTTGCTCATATCGTCTGTAAACCTCTCTTTGACACATTAGCAATTCAGCTATTTGCTCCTGTGTTTCATCATGATCAATTCTAAAATCACCTATTCTTCTAAAGAACATAAATTCACCTCTTGGTTATGCTACCATACAGTGGCATAATATATTCGTAAATGCTGCTATTTGGTTGCAAATGCGCAATAATTAATAACGCTTGGATAATTGGGCTGTTGAGAGTAAATGGTTCGTAGGTTGTTGGTGTGGAACCTTCTTCCAACTGGATATTCGTGTAAGTATTTGTGTAAGTTTCTGTGGAACTGGTGCCAAAAATATTTGCATAAAACTTTATCCGATAGAAGTAACCTGCTTTATTGTTATAGCTGATACTCCTGAAAGAGTTCTATTCTCAAAATTTTTATCAGTTGCTTCATCCAAATTTATTCCAGTATTTTTCCCAGTTTAAACCGAAGACGGCTTATATGTTTTTCCAACTGTCAATCCGTTAAGTTCAAAAAAGATAAGTGAATACATTTTTGGGCTTGTGCAGCTTAATGTGAGTGAGAATGCATCTTTGACGTTATAGGATGATATACCGATGTCATTTCCGACTTTTGGAGTTAACTTAGTTAAATCCAGTAAATTCTTCCCCAGCGTACTCTGCACCTGCTCCGACTTCCCCTGTATTTCTGTAACCCTGACACATCCCTGATCCTGTGCGTGAGTACATTCGATGAGTCCGGTTGTGGTGTCGTGGGTACAGATGTCTTCGTAGGTATGTTCTTCTATATTAAGTATTGTTAATTGATTACTTGCTTTCATTTTTGATTTCTCCTTCCTGTGCCTCGTATTCTTATATAGGCATAAAAATAACAAGGCACTGAAAGACCTTGTTTATCTATTCGACTTCTACGACAAAAGTACATTTACTGTCAATGATAAATATAAAATAAAAGTAAGCCATTGAATATTCATATACGCATATTCAATGGCTTACTTTTGTCCAAAATTTGTATACCATAGGAAAGTCTATTAAAAAGAAGGAAATAAATCTTCAGGTAAGGGGTGGAAAGGTTATCTGAATTGTTTAATTTTGGTGTTAATTCTTAAATAAAAAATAAAGACAGTTGTTAGTAAATATGCTAAAATATTTTTAACATAAAGAAAGAGGGGTATCTTATGGGAATGAGAATTTGTGCATAGCAAAGGCTACTGCACGTAACAGCTAAATATATTGTATATCGTGAGTAATAATAGCCTTTGTTAATCCAAAAAGATTTGAAATCAGTGGAATCAGGAGGATGCAGAATGAGCTATCAAAACTCAATTAATTTATTGCCGAAAGAGCTTTTAGAACAAGTGCAGAAATATGTGGAGGGCAAAGTGATTTATATTCCCAAAAAGAAAGCTAACAAAAAACATTGGGGAGAAAATACAGATACTAAAGAATTGCTGGCTTCCCGCAACCATCAAATGTACTTAGATTTTCAAAATGGAATGAGTGTCCAGCGATTATCAGAGAAATACTTTTTGACAACAAAAAGCATACAAAGGATCATTAAACAGAATAATATATAATTAGAAATGTGCCATGATAACAGTGGCACATTTTTGTTTTAAGAAAGAACGTGAGGTTTTGTATCCATACTTTTACTGATATAATGAAAATAAAAAATCGAATAGGAGGAACAAATAAATGGCCTATTTTAAGTATGGAGATAGGAATATTTTCTATGAAGAAGTTGGTTCAGGCTTCCCATTAATATTGCTGCATGGTAATACCCTATCATCAAAAATGTTTACTCAAATTATTGATTTATACAAAGCGGATTTCAAAGTGATTCTAATCGACTTTTTGGGGCATGGAAACTCTGACAGGCTGGAACAGTTTCCGATCGACTTTTGGTATGACCAAGCCATGCAGGTTGTACAGCTCATAACTCTCAACGACTATGGTAAAGTTAATTTAATTGGTACAAGTGGCGGTGCATTAACTGCGTTAAATGTCGCTTTAGAGCATGAAGAGTTAGTTAACAAAGTGATAGCAGACAGCCTGGAAGGAGAAACCCCCCTTAACGCATGGACAAGTACTATATCTGAGGAACGAAATAAATCGAAAACGCGAGAGTTTGTATGTATGCTTTGGGAATATTGTCATGGCGAGGATTGGGAAAATGTTGTAGATAATGATACAGAAGTTATAATCAGACATGACAGGTTTATTAAAAATTTTTTTCATAAAGATTTAACCCAGCTTAAAGTGCCGGTTATGATGTCTGTCAGTCTTAAAGATGATGAATACGCAGCTATTATGGATATTGAAGAGGTATACCAGAGCATGTTAAGAAAAATACCAGATGGAAAACTGCATTTATTTCCGGATGGTGCGCACCCGTCTATGTTGACAAATGCAAAAGAATTTGCAAGTGTGGCAAAAGTGTTTTTGAAGAATAAATAAAAGTATATCAATATTAAGAAATGAGCCTGAGGAGGAGTCTTTTAACTTTCTCAGGCTTTTGGCGTTTGTGCAGGTGAATCACGGCAGAATAAAGTGATCTGAAAATTAAGTAATAAAGAGGTAATCTGGAGCAACTGTTGTAAAAATATGCACATAGAAAATACATAAGCAAGCATTTATAATAGAAATAATCATTTATGTTGATAGAGCATACTTGAGACATGGCAACGGAACGGTCCTTAAATGTCAGATGAGAAAAAATATTTTTTGATTGAGGAATGGCAATTCGCTTTAAACAAAGGTTTGCAATTGTGTCTTAGCGGCGCAACCTGTACGTTATGAAAATGAGGAACCGAATGTCTTTTTGCTGGACAGATGTAATTATGTGTTAGATAATGGAACATATCATGAAGAGTCCGACATGCTAAGTATTGATAATCGTTTAAGGGAACAGCTGGGATATGAAAAGCGCAGCGAGTTTGTAGCTCAGCCATATGTGGATCAGGAAGCGGATATCAGAGATCATGTACTGCATCTGAAATTCCGGTTTTTCTCAGAAGAAGCTGTGAGTGGGTGCCGTCTGGCACTGGAAGAAGCTGCATATACCCAAGGAGAGCTGAATGGAAATAAAATAGACAGGAATCCAGATGGTTACTATGTAGATGAATGTATTCAGACAATTCCCCTAACGGATGTAAAAGCCGGAGAAAATGAACTGGTACTGCACATGCAATTTGGAAAACGTACAAATCTGGAGTGGATGTATCTACTTGGAGAATTTGGCGTACAGGTTATGGGACCGGAAAAGAAATTGTGTAAGAAACTGAAAACATTATACTTTGGAAATTATGGAGAACAGGGATTTCCGTTCTATACAGGAAATCTTACTTATAAAATGGAAGTAGATAACGGCGGACAAGATATGCTCGTGGGGGTGCCATATTATGCTGGCGCGGCACTCAGAGTATCTTTAAATGGAGTAAAAAAGGGGTACATTGCATTTCTGCCTGATGAAATCTTGATTACCGATGTACCTGTTGGAAAAAATACCCTGGAGATTACTTGTCTGGGAAACCGGTTTAATGGATTTGGACAGGTACATCTGATTGGCGATGATTTAGCATGGGTTGGTGCGGATTCCTGGAGAACTGAAGGCAATTCCTGGGCAGAGGAGTATCAGCTTAAGCCTATGGGAATATTAAGGGCGCCTGTGATCAGAACCAATCGTGCTTGAGTATAAATTGGCAAAACCGGTCAGGTACAAACAGATATTCTTATTACCTATCACAGCGTAAATAAATTGAGTTATGGAAGAATCATAAAGGAGAGTGAGACAATGTTCTTCAACAGAAACACAAAGATTAACTGTTCTAAGGTGGATACGGCTATTTACCATGCCATTGATAACCTCAAAAGAGATATACAGGATGTATTTCTCCCTTCTGATGAACAGTCAGGCGAGGTTATACTGACAGAAAGGCATATGGAAGAGGAACAATTCTATTTAAAGGAAAAGGAAGGAAATCTGGTACTGCAGGCTGGAGATACGCTTGGATTTGTTTATGGAATTTATGAGATCAGCCGTCGTTTCCTTGGTGTGGAAAACTTCTGGTTCTGGAATGAACAGCGCTTGGAACCGAAGCCTTTCATAAATATAGAAGAAGGTTTTGCTTATGCTTCAGAACCTTTCCGGGTGAAGCTGAGAGGGTGGTTCATCAATGATGAGGTTTTGCTGCAGGGATGGCAGATTGACCGGGATAAAGCAAAGCCATGGGAAATGGTATTCGAAGCACTGCTTCGCCTTGGCGGAAATATGGTAATACCAGGAACAGATAAAAACTCTGGAATTTATTGTCATCTGGCATCTCAAATGGGGCTTTACATTACACATCATCATGCAGAGCCGCTGGGTGCAGAAATGTTTGCAAGACGTTATCCAAATCTGAATCCATCCTATGATGAGTATCCGGAATTGTTTCAGGGGCTTTGGAAGGAAGCAATAGAAAATCAGAGAGGGCAGAAAGTCGTGTGGAATCTCGGCTTTCGAGGTCAGGGGGACTGCCCGTTCTGGGAGCATGATTCCAGGTATGTAACAGAAGCAGAACGGGGGGCTTTAATCAGTTCTTTAATTCGTTTGCAGTACGATCTGGTCAGGGCGGAAGATCCAAAAGCATTGTGTTGTACAAATCTCTATGGAGAAACCATGGAACTTTATCAGAAAGGTTTTATGAATATGCCAACAGACGTGATTAAAATCTGGGCTGATAACGGCTATGGAAAAATGGTATCCAGACGTCAGAATAATCATAACCCGCGTATAATGGCTTTACCGGATAATCCGGGAAAGCTGACAGGATGCCATGGAATCTATTATCATGCATCTTTTTACGATCTGCAGGCAGCAAATCATATGACAATGTTTGTGAATTCCATGGAATTTGTAAAAAAAGAACTTCAGCAGGCTTTGGACCGTGGTGTGGATGATTACTGGATTATTAATTGCTCGAATGTGAAACCTCATACATATGTGCTGGATTTTCTGGCTGCTATGTGGAAGTACGGAAAAACAGAGGCTGCTGATCACCGGCATGAATATGTGAAAAAATATTACTGTCAGTCAGCAGAAAATTTGGAAATTGAAGAACGTATCCGGGAGTATGCAGAATATGCCCTGCCATACGGAGATCAGGAGGATGAACATGCGGGAGAGCAATTCGCCAATTACACAACCCGTATGCTTGTAAGCCAATGGATGAAAAACACCGGAAATCCCGTGGATGAACTTAGATGGGCAGTAAAAGCAGATTCCCTGCAACAACAGATGAACTGGTATGAAAGACTGTGTAAAAAAGCAAGGATTTCTTATGGGGAATATCTGGAAAAATGCCAGGTCACGCGTATGAAGCTGTCGGGACATGCCAGAACATTCTTTGAACATACTATTCTTTTACAGGCTGAGATTTATTTTTATTGTTATGAGGGGGGAGTAAATGTCTGCCAGGCATTTTCCGAGTCGGAGAAAGGAAACTATGCAAAGGCTTTTTATCTGACGGGGAAGGCAAGGGACAGTTACCGTATGGCGAATGACAGTATGCGAATTACGGAAAGTGGAAAATGGAATGGATTTTATGAGAATGACTGTTTGACTGATATGAAACAAACTGCCTGGGTGCTGGATATGCTCATGAGTCATTTGAGAAATCTTGGTGATGGGCCGCATTTTTATCAATGGCAAAGAGAATTTTTATATCCGGAATCGGACAGGCGCGTATGCCTTGTTACAAATATGGAAAATCATATGCAGAATGAGGAAATATACGGGTTGATGCAGGAAAAATGGGGATAATGTAATACTTTGTATTTCAGGTAAGTCCCGGAAAAGTTGTATTGTTTAATAGGAGGATGAAGTATGGCACTTATACAAGTAAATTTTATGTCACAATGTCTGATGCGGACGGTAACGATTAATGCAGTTATACCCTTTGATAAGATCTATATGCCCGGAGAGGCGCCAGGGGAGAAAAAGCCTTTTCAGACTTTATATCTGCTCCATGGTATTTTTGGGAGTTATACAGACTGGATCAGCGGAACCTGTATACAGCGTTGGGCGGAAGAAAAGAATCTGGCAGTGATTATGCCATCTGGTGAGAATCATTTTTATGTGGATTGCAAGGCAAATGGAGAACGTTTCGGAGAGTTTATCGGAAGAGAACTTCCGGAAAAAATGAGAGAATTATTTCCGCTCTCATCCAGAAGAGAGGACACTTTTATTGGCGGACTGTCGATGGGAGGCTATGGGGCAATTATCAATGGTTTGAAATACCACAGTACATTTGGAAGGATAGCCGGATTGTCAAGTGCACTTATTTTTGATGATATATGTAATGATAAGCAGGATTTGGCACAGACGGTTTTCGGTAAGAATTTTTACCGGACAGTATTTGGAGAGCAAGAGCAGCGAGAAGGCAGTGACGGTGATTACTTTGCACTTGCAGAGCGGGCTGCAGTATCAGGAATTGATATACCGGAAGTGTATCTGTGCTGTGGAACGGAAGATTTTCTGCGGGCAAAGAATCAGGAATTTGCAGAGTTTCTGAAAATAAAGGGAATTACCTGCTGTTATGAAGAGGGACCGGGAGGCCATGAGTGGGATTTTTGGAATCGGTATATTAAAAAAGTCCTGGACTGGCTGCCTCTTGATAAGGAGAACGGTGGAGTAAACAGTGGAAATGTCGGAATACAATAGATAACTGTAAAATGATAATTATCATGAAGTCGGGTAGATTTAGCACGGTGAGGTGTTATCACTGCCCGACTACTTTTGTGCCTGGTAATTATCCTTCAATTCAGCATCGAAGAGATTCAAAACAAATCATAAAAGTGTACAAAGATGAGTGATTTTTATAAATACATAAACTTTTCAAGTAGGTTATAATGATAATAATTGAGTTTCATTTTCCCACTTCTAATATATTTTCTTTCGTCTTGGAAATAGTCAGGAAATCATTTGAAAACATAAAAAATAACATATTCTGATAAAAATTCAAACAAAAATCATAAAATACTCCGTATCATATATAATAAGAGAGTGATATTATTTAAATAAGATAAATATAAACTCTGTGTTGTATCTATCTGGAAAACTATTATAAAGAGAGGGATAGTCTTATGGAGGAAAAAAGGACAAAAGGATTCAAAAAAAAGGCAAAAAGAGTTTTGAGTTTTGCATTGGCTTTCTGTGTCATGGCGACTGGTGTGCCGGCTACAGCATTTGCGCAGACAGAGGAAAAAGCGGTGTCCGGTCTGATAGCTCATTATGATTTTAAAGAGCTGTCTGACAATGTGCCAAATGGTACTACAATTAAAGATGTATCAGGCAGTAATCATGATGCTGTAGCCAGAGGTAACAAGCTGACAGCAAAAGACAGTATTCTGGCATTTCCGGGAGGAAATTATGGAAGTGGGGCAGGTTATGTTGAACTGCCGAGAGGATTGTTTGATGGTCAGGATACCCTGACAGTTTCATTATGGCTGCAGAATAAAACAGGTGCAGGAAATTATGGGGGGTTTTATTTTGGAACAGAGGCAAATAGTGTTAATAAGGACATGCCGACCCAGTATTTTATTTTGGATCCCATGAATCCGAAGGGAGTCATGAAGGCAGTTATGACAAATTCTTATAATGCATCTGCGCCTTTTAGTACGGAAATCGGTCTGGGAGCTTCCGGCAATCCATCTGATGGACCGGCTACCAGCAGTGACTGGGAGCTTTATTCCATTGTTATTACACCGGATAATATCACAGGATACTTAAACGGAGTAAAATATAAAACATATCCGTTGAATCTGACTGTTTCCGATTTTGGATCAAATCTGGTATCTTACATTGGTAAGTCGCCATATAAAGATATGTTTTATAAAGGTGGAGTTAAAGACCTGCGAATATATAATACGGCACTTTCGGAGCAGGAAATTGCGGATCTCTACTACGGAGGTACTTCATCAGGAGATTTATTGAATAGAGCAAAGAAAGAACTGACAATACCTGAGATCAGGAATGGTAAGGTGAATTGTTCCTTTGTTGAAAAGATAACGCTCACGGATACCCTTTTAGATGGCAGCGTAAAAGTAGAATGGGAAAGTGATCGTACGGACATTATTGCGGCAGATGGTACGGTAATAAACCCGGCAGAAACAACTACGGTACATCTGACAGCAAGATTGACCAGCGGATCCGAAAGTGATGCAAAAAACTTTGATATCACGGTCATTCCAAATGGAGATACCGTTTATTCTATGGTTGTGGATCCATACGATCAGGGAGCGGATATCAGCCAGCAGATGATTGGATTATTCTTTGAGGATATCAATAGTGCAGCAGACGGTGGACTGTATCCGGAAATGGTAAAGAATTATTCTTTTGAAAATTATTTCAATACAATCAGTATATCCGAACCTGGAAGAGGAAATCAGTACTCTTGGAAATTACACTGGGTCAGCGATGCGGATAACCGTTTCGTAGTATCCCAGAATGGCGGATTAAACGATAAGAATACAAATTATGCACAGATTACCGGAAACATGATTCTGCAAAATGGCGGGTTTGCTCCAATGAATAACCCGAATTCTGCTGCAATGCCAATGGTGAAGGGGGAACCCTTCGACTTTTCTGTCTGGACTAAGGCTGATAGTGATTATGCCGGAACGTTGAAGGTAAAAGTAATCAGTGAAACAGGCAAAGATCTGACAGAGGAAGCAGTTATTGATCTGGTAAACGATGGAACATGGCATAAAGCAACGGCAACTCTGGAATCAAAGAAGACCCAGAAAGGCAAGCTGGTTCTTTCTATCAGCGGTGCAGAAGACAGAGCTGTGCTGAATATGGATATGGTTTCTTTAAGTCCGCAGAATACCTATGGATATGGTGATACCAACTATGCATATGGAAAAGGAATCAGAAAAGATCTGGTTGAAAAGCTACAGGGGTTGAATCCAAGTTTCATCCGATTCCCGGGAGGCTGCATCATTGAGGGAAATGCGGGCAGAGAGAGTTACTATAACTGGGAGAATTCCATTGGGCCTTTAGAGGAAAGGAAAGCAATTGGAAACCAGTGGGCAAGTGACAATGGCTCTTACACCAATACATATGGGTATATGCAGTCCTATGGATTTGGTTACCACGAAATTTTGAAATTATGTGAAGATTTAGGGGCAGAACCATTTCCAATTTTAAGTGCAGGTGTCTTCTGTCAGTTCGCAAATGGGGATAATGCACCGGCGGCACAAGGAGAAGAACTGGATAAATTTGCACAGCATGCGACAAATTTAATTGACTACTGCTGGGGAAGCGTATCGAGCAGTGATCCTACGCAGCGCGAGTGGGCAGAAAAAAGAGCAGAAAATGGACATGAAGATACATTTAATTTAAACTACATCGGGATCGGAAATGAAAATTGGAAAGAAAAATACCTCAATAATTTTGAGTACATTAAAAACTATGTGGAAAGTTATGTTAGTGCCAACTATCCGGACAGAAAGATTACCATAATTTCTTCTTCCGGTCCGGCTGCAGAAGATGAGAGTTATCGTTTTGCGTGGGATTGGCTTAATGAAAAAAATCCGGGAGAAACCCTGGTAGATGAGCACTATTATCAGTCGAAGGAATTCATGCTGAATTCTGACGACCGTTACGACTACTATGCCAGAAAAGAAAATGGAGGAAGTGACGTATTCCTTGGAGAGTATGCAACTCATCTTCAGGACAACCGCAATAATAATTTAGAATCTGCTATTTGTGATGCAGCGTATATGACCGGTATTGAAAGAAATGGAGATATTGTCCGCCATGCATCTTATGCACCATTGTTTGAAAAAATCGGAAGCACTAACTGGTCACAGAATATGATACATTTTGATGAATATGACAGTTTTGCAACACCGAACTATTATACACAGCAGATGTTTGCACAAAATTATGGTACCCAAGTGGTCAATACCACACTTGAAAAGCAGGGCGAAAATTATTCTCAGAATACAGGAAGCCCAATTATTGGAACCTGGTTATCGGAAGGCTATGTATCTCATGTAAAAGTAACCAGGGAAGATGGTAAGGTATTGCTGGACGATAACTTTACTGCAAACGGGGCAGCAGGGATGACCTGGAAGGCAGTACCGGGATCTACCGGCAGCTTTAATATCGCAAATGGGAAGATGTCATTTTCACAGGGAAGCGGTATGAATGCAGTATGGATTCCACAGGCGATTAATAATCCGGAGTGGTACGATTATGTAGTGGAAGCAACCGTAGTGAAAACTGCCGGAAGAGAAGGATTCCTGGTAGGGGCAGGAGCAAAAGATACCGAGAATTATTTCTGGTACAATATTGGCGGCTGGGATAATAAAATGACGGCTGTTGAGCGTGCAAGAAGCGGACGTGGAAAGGTAGTTATTGGCAATAGTTTTTATGGAGATTTTACTCCGGTTCTTGTAAATGATGAAATGAAAGTTACCTTTAATTATGGTGTAAACGGTAAAATAGAAGCCGGGTATGTATCAGATACAGTGGATAAATCCAATGATTTTTCTGGGAATTTAAAACCATATCAAAATGACATTTACCAGGTTTGTTCCAAAGATGATGAGTACATATATCTGAAATTGGTAAATCATGACAACGTTGATAAGGATATCACCCTTACTTATCCATGCCAATTAGCATCTGATCAGGCGGAGATAATCTGTCTGAGCGGAGAAGCTGGTGGAGAAAACAGAATTGGTGATGAGTGGATTAAACCGGTTGAAACTACACAGAGTATTGTAAATTCACAGATAAAATATCTGGTTCCGGCTATGTCTTTTTCTGTAATCAAGGTACCATACCAAAAAGAAATTAAAGTAAGTGATATTTCCTTAGACAGACAGAGTGCAGTTATGGAAATCGGTGAGAGTATTACCTTAAATGCGCAGGTTTCACCGGAGGATGCAACAGATCCGAGTGTGGAATGGATCAGCAGCAAACCGGATATTGCTGCGGTAGAAAATGGAACAGTAAAAGCCTTAAAGGCAGGAGAAGCAATGATTACGGTAAAAGCCGGCGAAAAATCAGCCTCATGTGCAATAACAGTAAAGGCAAAAACAGTGATACCGCCAACACCAAAACCAGACCCGAAGCCAACGCCCAAACCGGACCCAAAACCAGTTCCAAAGCCGGATGTAAAACCGGTTACGAAATCGAAGATAAAATTAAATGCAGCTTCAATCCCTTTGCGTATCAAACAAACAACAAGTGCTGTTAAAATAAAATCTTCTTCAATCAAAGGAGATAAGTTAAAATCAGCAAAGAGCAGCGATAAAAAAATAGCCAGTGTAAAATTGAAAAAAGGCATCCTGCAGATTACCGGAAAGAAAAAAGGTACGGCAACAATCACGGTTACCAGTACAAAGGGTGGAACAGCGAAAGTAAAGGTGCATGTTCAAAAGAAAGAGGTTGCAACCAAGAGTTTAAAAATAAGTAAGAAAGTGAGCCTGAAACGAGGAAAGAGACTGACTTTGAAAGTAACGAGAAATCCAATCACTACCATACAAAAGCTAAAGTGGACATGTTCTGACAGGAAGATTGCTTCTGTCAGCTCCAAAGGTGTGGTAAAAGGGTTAAAGAAAGGAGAAATTACAATCACAGTAAAGAGCAGCAATGGTAAGAGAGCAAAGTGCGTTGTTAAAGTGAGGTAGTCTGATTAGGGACAGGCATGATATAGAAGTGCTTGTCCCAAAAAGGTATTTAAATTGATTTATGAAGGAGATAAACCAATGAAAAAATGGGTGAAGAGGGTAATACCGGCGATATTAACAGCAACTATGATTTTGACTTCGATACCGGGAAGTATGCAAGTGGAGGCAGAGGAGCAGGAAAGTCAGGCATCTGCCAATGAGGCTGTCCAGTTAATTACAAATTATGAGATGACGCTGACCGAAGATGGAAAATTAGAGGATAAGGCAGGCGGGCATAATGCAAATATGGTATCCATGGGACAAGGGGATATCAATGAGGGAAATCTTATTTTTACCGGAAATAAGAGTCAGTATATAGAATTCCCGGAAGGTACATTTGGTGACGACGAAAGTTTTACAATCGATTTGAAATTTAATACCAGCCAGAAGGCATATGCCTGGGTATATAATCTGGGTGCCAGAGATACTGCGGATTATGTATTTTTGAATCCTATGCGCAGTGAAGGAAATACCGTGTTTGCCCTCAAACAGAAACCGGCAGGGGAAAAGTTTGTTATGAAAAATAATGTGGTTACACCCGGTGCAGATACTTGGGCGACAATGGTATTTCATGACAATAGCACAGCGGATCTCTATATAAATGGAACACTGTCAGGCAGTATCAGTCATGGATATTCTGTACAGACTATTATAAACAATGCAAAAAAAGATAATTGCATTGGATATTTGGGAAAATCCCTGTTTGATCCGGATCCCGGATTTGTAGGCAGCATCGCCTATTTCCGCGTATATGATAATGCTCTGGATGCTGATCAGGTATGGAGAAACTATGCGGAGCAGCAGGGACTCTCTGACGAAGAAAAAGCGGAGATGGATATCTCTGAATTATCACTGGAAGAAGGAGAAGCAAAAGGGGATCTGGATCTTCCGGCAACCGGCAAGAATGGAGCAGCTATTAATTGGACAAGTTCACATCCCCAGATCATATCGGAAACAGGAATTGTAACAAAACCAGCGGAAGATACTGAGGTAACATTAACAGCATCCGTAATTTATGGAAGCATAGAAAAAACGAGAGATTTTCATTTCATGGTGATCTCAAATGCCGCTATAGTCGCAGAAGCAATCGAACAATTAACCATAGACAATGCAGATCCGATTGTAGAAAATATTACGCTTGCAACAGAGTTAAATGGGGCATCCATTACCTGGGAAAGTTCGGATACAAATGTAATAACGGATAAAGCTGTTGAAAATGAAGAATATGCTGAAACTCCGGCAGGCGTGGTCACCAGAGGTGAGAAGGACAAACAGGTAAAGCTTACAGCTACGATTACTTTGGGAGACATCAGTGATACGAAAGAGTTTGACCTGACCGTAAAGAAAAAAGCGGCTCAAAAAGAATATGCAGCATATCTTTATGTCCATTTTAATGAGCTTGTGGTAGGGACCAGCCTACAGCAAATTTATTTTGGTGTAAGTAAGGATGGGCTGCAATGGACGGCGTTAAATGATAACGCTCCGATTCTTGAGTCTGCCGTGGGAGATTTGGGCGTAAGAGATCCTTACATCGTCCGTTCACCGGAAGGAGATAAATTTTATCTGATTGGAACAGATCTTGATATCCACCATCCTAAATATGGCGGTAATTGGGGTTTGATGGCAAGTATAGGCAGCAATGCATTGGTAATATGGGAGTCAACTGACTTAGTCAACTGGACAGAGAGCAGGACGGCAGATGTGGCTTCTGGCATAGGGGCCGGATGTGCATGGGCACCGGCTGCAATTTATGATGAAACAACCGGTGAATATCTGGTATTTTGGTCCAGCCCGCTGACTGGCCTGACTGGAGACAGCGGACACGGGTATATTTTTGTATCCAAGACCAGAGATTTTGTAACCTTTACAGAAGCGGAACTCTATTCAGATCCTGGTATTAATACTATTGATGCAGATATATATAAGGAGGGAGACAGTTACTACCGGCTATTGAAGGAATCTGCCAAAGGGTATGTATATTTGCAATCCTCACCAAAGTTACTGGATTATACAGAGCCGCCTGTTTATAATATCGGAGGCAGAGATTTTACAGCAAGAGGCATGGAATTCCAGCACATTGAAAATACTGCGCCGGGATGTCTGGAGACTTTCCGGGGTACCTACGAAGGTCCTACTATGTTTAAGTTCTCTGACCGTAATGAGTGGTGTATCCTGGTAGACGAATATGGATTTCCGACAGCAAGAGGATATGTTCCGTTCTTTACAAATAACCTGGATGAACCAAATAGTGTGAAAGTTGCAGCGGATAACACTTATACCTTAACGGATGGTGCAAAACATGGTTCTGTGATACCTATTACACAGGAAGAATATGATAACCTTGTGGCAAAATGGGGAGTCAATAATGAAAAATATGCTGAAGAAAAAACCGAGGCTATTTTAAACTATGATTTTGAAGAAAAGGTCGAAGAAGGTATAGTAAAAGACAAAGCGCAAAATAATGACGGACAGCTTTTTGGCAAGGCTGCATATAGGTATGATGCAGAAAAGGGCAGCAATGTGTTGTATCTGGATGGTTCAGAAGGAACTTATGCACAGCTTCCAACGGGGCTTTTTGATGGCCTGGATAATTTGACAATATCAATGGATATTAAGGCCGAGTCTACCCAGGAGTACCATTTTGACTTCGCTATTGGGAAGGATATTAATAAATATATGTTCCTGAAAGTAAGACCCAATGAAATTCGAAATGCCATTACGGCCAGAGGAAATTTTTTGGAAAAAGAAGTTAAGCTAAAAGGAAATGAATTTCTGAATAAGTGGATGCGTGTATCTGTAGTAATGGAAAATCACAAAATGTATCTCTATGTAGATGGAGAAAAGGCAGGAGAAACAAGTGGAGTGGGTGTCCGTAATATCAGTGAACTGGGCGAGAACCTGAATGCATACCTGGGTAAATCATTTTATCCGGATCCATATTTTAAAGGTTCCTATGACAATGTGAAAATCTACAATAGAGCATTAAGCGCAGAGGAGATAAAAAATGAACAGGCAGAAGAGCCGGAAGTAACAGAATATACGGCATCTTACCTGGCAGGCGAAGGCGGAGCTATCAGTGGGCTGTCAGTGCAGAAAGTGAAAGAAGGAACTGCAACGAAGGAAGTAACAGCCGTGGCAAAGGAAGGTTACAGTTTCTATAGATGGAGCGATGGAGTGACAACGGCGAAGAGAAGTGATGTGCTGAAAAAAGACCTGACAGTTATTGCTGAATTTGTAAAGGACGCAGAGCCGGAAATAAAAGAATATACAGCTGTCTATCTTCCGGGCGAAGGCGGAACCATTACTGGACTGTCAGTACAGAAAGTGAAAGAAGGAAACGCAACAAAAGAAGTAACAGCCGAGGCAAAAGAAGGCTATATATTCCACAGATGGAGCGATGGAGTGCTAACGGCGAAGAGAAGTGATGTGCTGAAAAAAGATCTGACAGTTACTGCGGAATTTGTAAAGAACGCAGAGCCGGAAATAAAAGAATATACAGTGTCTTATCTGGCAGGTGAAGGTGGAACCATTAGTGGTATGTCAGTGCAGAAAGTGAAAGAAGGAAGCGCAACGAAAGAAGTAACAGCCGTGGCAAAAGCAGGCTATAGTTTCCGCAGATGGAGCGATGGAGTGACAACGGCAAAGAGAAGTGATGTAATGAAAAAGGATCTGACAGTTACTGCAGAATTTGTAATGAACGAAGAGCCGGAAGCAAAAGAATATACAGCGTCTTATCTGGCAGGCATAGGAGGATCCATCAGTGGTATATCAGTGCAGAAAGTGAAAGAAGGAAGCGCAACGAAAGAAATAACAGCCGTGGCAAAAGCAGGCTATAGTTTCCGCAGATGGAGCGATGGAGTGACAACAGCGAAGAGAAGTGATGTGCTGAAGAATAATCTCACAGTGACAGCAGAATTTACAAAGAATCCTGTAAAGCCAGATCCGAAAACACCTGTTAAAGTAAAATTGAATAAGTCATTGATTACGCTGGGTGTTGGGGAAAAATTTTCATTTAAGGCAGTGGTTTCTCCGTTAACGGCATCACAGAAAGTGACATGGAAGTCAGATAAAAAATCTGTAGTATCCGTATCGGCTTCCGGTAAAATCACAGCCAAAAAAACAGGAAAATCTACGATAACTGCTGTGACGAAGAATGGAAAGAAAGCAACCTGCAAAGTAACAGTACGAAAAGCGCCTAAAAAAATCACCCTGAAAGTATCAAAAAAGACTTTGAAAAAGGGCAGAACATATCAATTAAAAGTGAATTTCCCATCAAAGACAGCCAGCTATAAAATGCGTTACAGTTCAAGCAAGAAGAATGTGGCATCTGTGTCCTCTACTGGGAAAATAACAGCAAAAAAGAAAGGAAAAACAACAATTACGGCAAAAACTTTTAATGGTAAGAAAGCAGAGATTGATATAACAGTAATATAATACTTCGCCATTCCTTTACTTGAGATAAAAAAATAATATACGATACGATAAAATGTGAGTTATAGCGCAGGTTATATGCGCTATAACTCATAGAATTTATTATAACAAAAGGAAGTAAGTTATGACCACAATTTCACAGAAACCGGAAGAATGCAAATCGGTTTTATGATAACGGCTTTAGAGTTGTTATGACAATAAACCTATGAACTGGCAAGAACAAAAATCACATATAATATATAATGAAATTAAAATAGAAATCACGTTTCACAAAATATAAAAATACTGCTTGAATTTTAAAATGGTTTATTGTATAATAAAGAAAAGCAATACATAGATACATTTCATTGAATCAACTCTTATTTCTAAAGTTCTTAAAATTCTATTTTTCGTTTGGTACATATTCCGTACCGTTTCCCTTTAGAATCGTTACATTCATTTTTGTGTCTTTGTATTCGGAATGAAAAGGAGGAATCTATGACACATGAAAGAGATATTGCAGCTAAGATATTTTTTGGAAAGCCGGAACATTTTGCGGACTTATATAATGGGGCTTGTTTTGAGGGAAATCAAATCATACATCTCGAAGATTTATCCCCATTGGACTCCGCACAGGAATGCATACCGGGTAATCAGGAAGTTGGGAAAAGGGTAGTTCGAAGAAACCGGGATATAATTAAAATGGCAGCTTCGGGCGCAAATTTTATGATCCTGGCCTGCGAGAACCAGGAACATATTCATTATGCAATGGTAATTCGAAATATGTTGTATGATGCTTTGAATTATGTAGATCAGGTGCAGCAATTAAAAAAGAAATATAGAGAAACAGGAGATTATGGCAGTACAGATGAATTTTTATCAGGCATGAAGAAACAGGATAAACTGCTGCCGGTTTTTACATTGATTGTATACTTTGGTGAAAAACCTTGGGATGGCTGCATGGATTTACATAGTATGTTGGATATACCTAAGGAAATGGAGAATTTACGCCAATACCTGCCAAATTATAGGATACACGTTCTGGATGTAAAAAAAATAGAACATCTGGAATATTTTCAAACTGATTTAAGAGAAGTATTTGGTATTATTAAGTATGCAGATGATAAAAACCGGATGAAAACCCATGTGAAGATAAATAAGGTCAGATATAGCAGGTTAAGTAGAGAAACGATAGAAATCATTTTCATCTTATTGGGCGAAAATGAAAAGTTAACAGAGATTATAGAACAGGCACAGGTAGAAGATAAGGAGGAATATGACATGTGTAAAGCATTTGAAGATATGAGAAGTGAAGGTAGATTAGAAGGAAGGATAGAAGGAGAAGAATTATTAGCTAAGTTAACATTATATTTAATGAATGATGATCGTACTATCGATTTAAAAAGAGCAGTAACGGATAAAGGCTCCAGAGAAAGTTTATATAAAGAATATTGTCTTGTATAGGTGGACGTTTACTGGAGTAAATTGGTTTTCTAAGAAACTTTGATACTTTTTCATAAGGGTTATAAAGATAACATATTGGCCGTAGATGATGTTTTGTCTACGGTCTTTTATTTGTTATGCAATATAACGGACATAAGCAGATGGCGTACTTTTTCGTGCTGATCCATCTGCTTTTTTTGAAAGAAAGGAAAAGGTACCTGCTAAATGCTATGTTAGCCGATAAAGTTTCGTTCCGGTTTTAAAAAGAATATCGAAACATCACGAGAATTTAAACGAAAGCCTAATGAACGATAATAGTAGGTTTTTAAGAGAAACATCAGAATATAAAAATAAAACGAAAGATAAAAAGGTTTCGTTTTGGTAAAAATGCATAATAAAATATAAAAATAGAGATAAAATATAGTAAATATTACTTGACAAATAAAACCGAAAGGTATATTATAAGGTCAAACAAAAACAAACGTAATACAACGAAATTAAATGTAAGGATTTGAAAGTACTGGAATGGGAGATGAGTTTATGTTTATTGAAGAACGAAAGGAAAAAATAATTAAAGCGGTAGAAGCGAATTTATCGGTAACAGTGAATGAATTGTGTGATTTATTCGGGGTTTCGGAGGTTACTATCCGAAAGGATTTAAATGAATTAGGGAATGCAGGATTAATTATCCGTACCCACGGGGGTGCTGTAAAAGTAAAAGAAACAGCATTTGAACAAAGCCAGGCAACGAAAGAAAAAGAAAGAATAGTTGAAAAAAGAGAAATAGCGAAAAGAGCTTATGACGAAATCAAGGAGCACGAGACAATTATACTGGATGCCGGCACCACAGTTCAGGAACTGGCAAAGCTAATCAGGACCGGAGAGAAGAATCATCTTACTGTAATCACCAATGCGTTTAACATAGCCAGTGAACTTATGGAGTGTGAAAAGGTGGAATTGATTTTTGCAGGAGGATTTGTCAGATCCCAGATTCTTTCCTGTGTAGGCATGTTTACAGAAGATATGTTAGGAAATGTGGTTGTGGACCGGGTGTTCCTGGGTTCGAATAATATCAGCGCCGAGCATGGGTTAACTACACCCAATATGCAAGAGTGCCGGGTAAAACAATGTATGCTTAAGTCAGCGAGAAAAAAATATGTGCTGGCGGACAGCAGTAAATTCAGAACAAATTCTTTATACTGCATCTGCAAGTTTAAAGATTTGAATCTTATCATCACGGATGATGGGATAGGCAAATCCTATATGGCTAAAATCACAGAAAAAGGAGGGAATGTGGAAGCTGTTAAGATTGAAAGTTAAATAGTTAGATAGGAACAATAATGAAATACAAAGCAGAAGAAATAATGAAATACAATGGGGCATCAGATGAAACTATGATGTAAAAGTACAGAAAGATGGAGGAGAAGGATATGAGTTTAAGAAAAATAGGTGTAATTGGGTTGGCATTAGTTATGATGACGGGGGTATTGTCCGGATGTTCAGGCGGAACGCAGACACAGGATACCAAAGCAGGTACTGAGGCTGCAAAGACAGAGGCGGCAAAAGCAGCAGGAACGGATAAGGCGGAAACAGATAAGACAGAAGCCGCTAAAACAGAAGCAGCAGATGCCGTGGGAGAAACAAAGGCGGAAGAAATCATAACTGAGGCAGCGGCACAGGCTGGGAAGGATAAGGAGAACAAGGATATCACGTTAGGTATCTCTATATTTACCAGAACCCATGTGTTTTATAACAGGGTAGAAGAAGCCATGGAGAAGAAGTGCGAGGAACTTGGAGTAAAGGCCATTTTCATGGATGCAGATACGGATAGTGAAAAGCAATTGTCACAGGTGCAGGATTTTATTACACAGAAGGTGGATGCCATTATTATCTGTCCGGTATCTACTGCGGGAAGCAATAGCTGTCTGGAACTGGCAAACAAAGCGGGCATTCCATTGTTAACGGCATTTACAAAATCGGATGGAGATTCTATCTGCCATTTTGGTACGGATGAGAATGTGGGAGGTGAACTGGCAGGCAAATACATCGAAAAGGCTTTGCCGGAGGGCGGAAAAGCTGCAATCATTACTTATGATGACGTTGAAAATTGTGTTTTGCGTGCAGAAGGATGTAAGAAATATCTGGAAGCAAACTGCGAAAATATAGAGGTTGTTGATGAGCAGAATTATCAGGGAGATGCAGAAAAAGCGTCTGCCATTACGCAGGATTTCCTGTTAAAGTATCCGGACCTGGATTTGATATTTGCAGTAGGGGATCCCGCAGCTATGAGCGCTTATACTATTATTAATGGTGCGGGAAAAGAGATTAAGGTAATCGGTTACGACGGTAATCCGGAAGCAGTCAATGAAATTGCAAAAGGCGGTATTTGGATTGCTGATGTGGCTCAGGACCCGGAAGGGATAGGACAGGCTATGATTGATAGTGCAGTCAAAGTAATTCATGGAGAAGAAATTCCCAAAGAGAAATATATTGAGCCATATATTATCGATAGCAAAAATGTCAGTGAGTTTCAAAAATAGAAGAATTAACAGTGAAAGACAGGCAGTGAAAGACCCGATTTGCAGATCGGGTCTTTATAAAATAAGGTTATGGAAAATACAAAGAGGTACACGGGATGGAAAAACAGCCGATGATTCAAATGAAACATATTGTAAAGGAATTTCCGGGTGTAAAGGCCCTGACAGATGTAAATCTGGAGTTCTATGCAGGAGAGGTACACGCTTTGTTGGGTGAAAACGGAGCCGGGAAATCTACGCTGATTAAAATTATCAGCGGTGTATATAAAAAAGACAGTGGCGAAATGATCTATGAGGGGAAAACGTGTAATTTTGATAATGCGAAGCAGGCATTAGACAGTGGAATCAGCGTAATACACCAGGAATTAAGTGTGATACCGGATCTGACGGTTGCCGAGAATATTTACCTGGGCAGAGAGCCGAAGCAGAAAAATGGATTTCTGGATAAAACCCGGATGAAAAAAGAGTCGCAGGATATTTTATCGATGCTGGGGCTGAAGATCAAACCGAATGATCTGGTAAAAAAATTAAGTGCTGCTGAGAAACAAATGGTTGAAATAGCAAGAGCGATATCCCAAAATGCCAGGGTGGTCATTATGGATGAACCTACTTCTTCTATTTCAGAGCAGGAGGTAGAAGCCCTTTTTCGCATTATTAAAAAGTTAAAAGAAGAGAAGGTGGCAATAATTTACATTTCCCACAGATTAAAGGAATTGTTTACAATTGCTGATAAAGTATCCATTTTGCGGGATGGGTGTTATATCAAGACCGTCCCTATGCAGGATATAGACGAAAAGGGGTTAGTCTCGCTGATGGTTGGCAGAGAGATCAAAACGTACATAGACAGAAGCGGTAAAACGATTGAGAAACCTGTATTGGAATTAATCAAAGTATCCAGGAATAAGGCATTTCAAAACGTAAGTATTGAGGTGGGACAAGGGGAAATCGTAGGGATTGCAGGATTAATTGGAGCCGGCAGAACGGAAGTACTAAGAGGGATTTTCGGGGCAGAGCCTTTTGAAGACGGTATAATGAAGCTGTACCAGAAAGAGGTGCGGATCGAACAGCCGATGCAGGCAATCGAAAGGGGAATTGGTTTAGTTCCGGAAGACAGGCGCATGCAAGGGGTGATGTTAAAGAAATCCGTAAAGGACAATATCACCTTGCCCAGTGTAAAAAAGAAAACGAAGATGGGATTTGTAGATGTCAATTGGGAAAATAAAAGCAGCGAGGAATATATTCAGAAGCTGAAGATAAAAACGCCCGGCAGTAATACCGTTTCTAAGAATTTAAGCGGCGGCAACCAGCAGAAGATCGTCATTGCCAAGTGGCTTTTGGCTGGATCTAAGATTTTATTACTGGATGAGCCTACCAGGGGAATTGATGTCGGGGCAAAATTTGAGATTTATACGTTGATGAATCAGTTTACAAAAGACGGTGGAAGCATCTTAGTGGTTTCTTCCGAATTGCCGGAGCTGCTGGGAATCTGTGACCGCATCTATGTAATGTGTGAAGGCAGGATTACCGGATGCCTGGACAACCATGAATTAACAGAAGAAGTTATCATGCATTTAGCCAGTACAGCAGTATCCTGACAATGATGATATCAATAATACTTAAATTAATGAGGTAGAACAATGGGAAAGAATAAAATAAACATGGGAAAAATAGCAAAACAATATGCGCTGATTGGATTTCTCCTGATTTTGTGTCTCATCATTTTCATAGTGGAGCCACGATTTGCTTCTAAAGAAAACTTAATTAATGTGCTGATTCAGATTTCAATTAATGCATTTATAGCAACCGGGATGACGTTTGTTCTGTTAACGGGAGGGATTGATTTATCGGTTGGACCGGTATGTGCCTTAAATGGTATTCTGGGTGCTCTTCTTTGCAAACAGCTGCCTGCAATGAATATAGGGATGACTTTACTCGTTGGTATCCTACTTTCCGCTGCGGTAGCCATTGTAATTGGAGGAATATCCGCAGTCATTATCTGCAAGTTCAATGTGGCACCTTTTATTGCCACGTTAGCAATGATGAATGCAGCAAGAGGCGTATGTTACCTCTTAACCAACAGCAAGCCCGTATATGAGCTGCCGGAAAGTTTTTTATGGATTGGGCAGGGATATGTCGGTCCCGTTCCATTCATTGTAATCCTGACGGTAATAGTCCTGGTGGTATCCCACATTATACTCAGCAAGACCGCATATGGCAGGCATATTTATGCAGTTGGAAGCAATGAAGAGGTAGCAAAATTAAGCGGAATCGGTGTTAATAAAATCAAAACATCCGTTTATATGATCTGTGCAGGTTTATCCGCTTTTGCAGGAATCTGCCTCTCGGCTAAAATAGGAACTGGACAGCCGGCAGCAGCTGAAGGATATGAACAATTTGCCATTGCAGCAGCTGTTATGGGAGGAACCAGTCTGGTTGGAGGTACTGGAGGAATCCCGAACACGATTATCGGAATTATTGCCATAGGGATTATCAATAATGGATTAAGCTTAATGCAGGTGAATTCCTACTGGCAGAAGGTGGCAATGGGAGTCATTATTGCATTCGCAGTAATTATGGACCGATTAAAAATAAAGGCAGAATAAAGAAGGAAAGTTACAGCCTGTATGAAGAGGAGATGTCATATGAATACAATAAAGAACCGGCCGGAAGATATGGTAGAGGAGATGATAGAGGGGTACATCCGTTCCAATTGTGACCTGCTGGAAAAAGTGGAGGGTGTAAAAGCGATTCGTATTAAAAATACAGCCCCCAGGGTCATGGTCATTGCAGGTGGAGGTGCAGGCTGCGAGCCAATGTATATAGGATATGCAGGGGAAAGGATGGCAGATGCCATTGTCAGCGGGAATATTTATGCAGCACCTTCTGCAACTGCATTGCTGAAGACCATACGTCAGATGTATCATGAGGATGGGGTACTTATGATTACGGGAAACTATATAGGTGATGTTCTCAATTATGAACTCGCTGTAGAATTATGCGGTTATGAGGGAATTAAGGCCAGGGCAGTATTTGTAAAAGATGATATCTTACATGCTCCCAAAGAAAACCAGGAGAACAGAAGGGGAATTGCCGGTATTATGTGTGTGATTAAAGCTGCGGCAGGAGCAGCAGCCTGCGGCCTGACTTTAGAGGAAGTGGAGCAGGCAGCCATCAGAGCCAGGGATCAGATTGGAAGTGTCTCTGTTACTTTCTGGCCGGGATACCGCCCTGAAACCGGAATGCCCATGTATGAAATGCCAGCTGGAACCGTTGAAATTGGTATGGGATTTAATGGGGAACCGGGTATTCTGAAAATGCAGATGCCCACAGCAGACCAGCTTGCAGAAAAGATTCTGGATTACCTGATTGCAGATATGAATCTTACCGGGGGAGATGAAGTACTTCTGTTGGTAAATGGCAAAGGAGCAACTTCTAATATGGAACTCTCCATAATCAGTAACAGCCTTCATCAGTATTTAAGCCATAAAGAAATAACGGTTTTTAAAACAGAAGTGGGAAATTTCTTTACAGCACCCGGAATGGGAGGAATCAGTGTGACGCTCATGAAACTGGATCCTCATTTAAAAAAGTATTATAACCTGGATTCTTATACGCCTATGTATACTTATCGGGCAAAGGTATAGAAGGGGGAGGAGATAAAATGAAGGATTATCTGGAAATAAAAGAGGTTAAAGAGATGTTCCGGTTTATTTCCCGGCAGATTATATCCAGTGAACAACAGTTGACTGATATTGATAAAATCATCGGAGACGGTGATCATGGGATCGGAATGGCAATAGGATTTCGGGCTGTTGATGAGGCACTGGACAAGATGGAATTCGATACGGTAAATGAACTTTTCAAGGAAATCGGTATGACATTATTAGATGCCATGGGCGGTGCTTCCGGAGTGATATTTGGAACTATGTTCATTAGCGGCTATGGTGCCGCTCCGCAGACGAATGTACTGGATTTGGATACCTTAAGTAAAATGATGCAAAAGTCATTGGATAATATCAAGCTCAGAGGCAAGGCAAAAGTGGGTGATAAGACCATGCTCGATAGTTATGAGCCGGCTGTTCAGGCACTGGAGGAATGCAGCAGAAATAAGTTAAGTCTGTCAGAAGGTGTGAAGCAGGCCTGGACTGCAGCAAAAAATGGCGTAGAAGCCAGTAAGAAATATTGTGCGAAGAAAGGAAGGGCAGAATCTTATGGTAAATTATCCATTGGCTTGCCTGACCCGGGAGCAGTTTCTGTAAGTATTATTTTTGAGGCTATGAGCAGGTATATTCAAATGAGAGGGGAGAATAAATGATGATGACATCCAGAGAACGTGTAAGAGCGGCAATTGCGCATAAGGAGCCGGACCGTGTTCCAATTGATATCGGAGGGACTAAAACAACAGGAATACATGTGGATGAATATATTAAAATCGGTAAGTACCTGGGGATTGATACTGAGCTCCCAAGATGTTATGAACAGTTTCAAATGTTGGCGCGGGTAGAAGAGCCCGTCAGAAGATGGCTCCATAGTGATGTACTTCAATTAGAAAATCTGTATGAGACCTGGGGATATCGCAATTCGGACTGGAAGCCCTGGAAAAATACGGCTGGAAATACTATTTTAATGCCGGGGGATTTTCAATATGAAATCGAAAATAATGGTGATATTGCATTGTTTGATATAAATGGCAGGCATGTGGCAAATATGGCATCAACAGGCAGCTATTTTGAACGGCTGGCTAATCCGCCGTTGGATTTGTCAAAGGAAATAACCATGATGGACACAGAACAGTTTAAGAAATCAGTTACCCTTTATACGGATGAAGAACTGCGCATTTTAGAAAAGAGAGCAAAACTGATGTATGAGACTACAGACTATTCCATACATGGGGGAGCTTTAAAAGGGAAACTGGGAACCACTGGTATATTTGCAGGCCATCCTTTTACGGAATGGCTGTGTATCTTGGTATCCGAACCGGAATACGCAGAGGAAATACTGGGAGCAGCAGGTGACATGGCAGTGAAAAATATAGAAATGTATCTTCAGGCAGTTGGCAGTTATATTGATACCATTTTAATTTCAACTACTGATTTTGGAACACAGACAGGAGAATTGTTCAGTCCCGCAGTATTTCAGGAACTTTATATGCCAAATTATAAAAAGATGTGTGACTGTGTACATGAGAATTCCGATGTAAAGACTATGTTCCATAGCTGTGGTTCCATTCGAAATATAATACCTTATTTTATAGAAGCCGGTTGTGATATTTTAAACCCGATACAGGCAAATTCCTATCGTATGGATCCTGCAGAGCTGAAAGCAGAATTTGGAAATGATCTGGTATTCTGGGGAGCCGGTGTGGACAGCCAGACGGTATATCCCGGCGGATCACCGTCAGATGTGAGAAATCAGGTCAAAGAGAGGCTGGATATCTTAATGCCGGGAGGGGGATGCGTATTTACGCCCATACATAATACACAATTTGATGTACCGGCAGAAAACATTCAGGCATTTGTAGATACTGTCTTAGAGTATGGAATATATGAAGCATAGGAAAGGGGGAGAACGAATATGATTACTGCTGTAAATCTAAATCCTTGCATTGATAAAAGCATTCTTGTATCAGGATTCCAATATGGCCAGCTGAACCGTGTCGTGGATTCCTGTGAGGAAGCGTCGGGCAAAGCAATTAATGTTGGCATTGCAGTGAAAAGAATTGGCAAAGACGTGGAATGTCTGGGATTCAATTATAAAGGAAACGGCAAGGTTTTAGAAAATACGTTAGATGATTATGGGATAACATCTGAATTTGTATGGGTAGAAGGCCGGCTTCGGACAAACACAAAGATATTAGACCGGGAAACGAATATACTGACAGAATTAAATGAATATGGAAGTGAAGTTACAAAAGAAGACATTTATAAACTAAAGTCTGTAATAAAAGAACATGCAGCAAGAAGCAGTCTTGTAGTCATAGGCGGAAGTGCTCCTGTTGGAGTAGACACTACGATTTACAGGGAGATTTTAGAAGAGTTGTCTGTATATCCTGTAAAAATTATTTTAGATGCAGAAAAAGATTTTCTATTAGAAGGAATCAAAGCGAAACCATACCTGATAAAACCAAATTTATTTGAGTTAGAGACTGCGTTTGGTAAAAAGTGTAAATCAATAGAAGAAGTAGTGCGTTTGGCAAGAGAGATACTGGAAAAGGGAGTGGAGGTAGTGTGTGTATCACTGGGTGAAAAAGGAGCCGTTATATGTGATAAACAAGAGGCATTTTATTCCCAGGGACTTCTGTTGGAAATCCAGGGTATCCAGGGTGCAGGAGACTCTATGGTTGCCGGAATCTGTGCGGCCTTAGAAGAAAAGCTGCCTATACAGGAAATGCTCCGTTACGGAATGGCAGCTTCTGCAGCCTCTTTAGTTTTGAAGGGAACCCAGATGTGCAGCCAGGAAGGTTTCTGTAAATATAGAGAGCAGATAAAAATTCAAAAGATGGAGGTATCATGAAATGGAATTTGCATCGGTAAAAGAACTTCTCTGTAAGGCACAGGAAAATGGATATGCTGTTCCTGCGTTTAATGTGGAAAATATGGAGACGGTACAGGGAGTCATACAGGCAGCAGAAGAATTAAACTGTCCCGTAATTTTACAGACAACCCCCTCCAGTGTAAATTATGCAGGACTGGACTTTTTCGCAGCATGTGCCAGGAATGCAATCAGAAATACAAGAGTTCCCGTCGCACTGCATTTAGATCACGGTTCGTCCTATGAATTAGCTGCCAGGGCAATGAAAGAAGGATATTCCTCCGTGATGATTGACGGCTCGCAATTAAATTTTGAGGATAATGTTGCTTTAACCTCCAGGGTTTCCGAGCTGGGTAAAATTCTTGGGGTATCTGTAGAAGCAGAGCTGGGCAGTGTCGGAGGAAAAGAAGACGGTTTAACATCTGAATACGTATTGCTCACCAATGCAGCAGAAGCGGTTGAATTTGCTGAAAGAACAAAGGTGGACAGTCTGGCTGTTGCAATCGGTACGGCGCACGGATTTTATAAGGGGGAACCTAAACTGGATATAAAGCGCCTGAAAGAAATAAAAGCAGCAGTTGACATTCCCCTGGTATTACATGGAACATCTGGCGTGCCGGATGAGATCGTAAAAGAATGTATTAAAAATGGGATCTGCAAAGTAAATTATGCAACAGATTTAAGAAATGTATTTACAAAGGCAGTGAAGTTAAATATGGAGAAAAATCCGGATAACATAGATCCTAAGAAATATCTGGGAGCAGGAAGGGAGGCAGTTTCAGAGATAGTTAAGAAAAGGATCCGGTTGTGTTATTAAGAATTAGATAATAGATAAGTTATCATATTGGCCGTAGACAATTTATGTCTGCGGCCTTTTATTGTCTTTATACCAATCAATTCTGGTACAAGTATTAAAAAATAGAGTCATTGTTAAAAAATAGAGTGTTAGAATCCTTAAAAAACTATGTGGAAATTAAAAATTGATGTGGAAAAAGAAAAAGTGGAGTGTTAGAATCCGGTACAAGTGGATGGGGGATGACATACAGGATGGATATGCGGTATCCACATTTTAAGGAAAAAGGAGAGATAAAAAATGAAAGTGAAAAAGAAACGTTCCAGATTGGTGAGACGTGCTGTTGCTATTGGCTTGGCGGCAATGGTTACAGTCACCTCTATCGATGCAGGAACAATCGGGCTGAAGGCCCACGCTATGACTGTAGTTGGAACCGCGCCATTTATTAATACATGGTTGGTGGCTGGGCCGAGTGATACGTCCTTATTAGCGGGAATTAATTCGGAACGGACTATCGGCAAAGAGGACGCTGCAGTCATGGTAGAAACAGAGAACCAGAGTGAAACGGATGAGGTCATGGAAGAAACAGCCGGGAACAGTGATACTATTGAAGAGAACGGAGTTGAACCAGAAGAAGATCAAAATGAAACTCCCGATGTCCAGGCAGTGGAGATGCTTGAGACTACGGAAGAACACAGAGAAAATTTGCAGAAGGAAGGCATCAGGCCAACCCTGGGAGAAGAGTTTAGCAGCAGTGGTACGCAGTGGCAGTACTTGGATGACCGTATTTTCAACCGTAATACCGATGATTATCAGGATCTGTATGGATATTTTACCGTAAAGCAAGGACTGGATGTTCAAGGCAAGTATACCTATGCACATACTTACATATACAGTCCCAAAGAGCAGAATGCTCAACTGCAGTTTGTGACCAGTGGTCTGCATAAAGTCTATGTGAACGATGCTCTGGTGGATCAGAATACAAATGCAGTGGAGTCAACGGAGAAAGACAAATACAAAGCCGATATCACGCTGAATAGAGGCTGGAATAAAGTTTTGTTTGAAATCAAACATGACAGGGTATATTATCTGGGATTCTATGCCAGAATCAGTGATGCTTCCGGAAATGAGATTCCCGATCTGGAGTATTCGGTGGAAGGCGATACTGTTTCAGCGCTTCAGATTGTTACTCAGGGATTGGACATCGACAGGGAAGCATTTGAAAATCGTAATGCAGATCTTGCTGCAAATCTGTATCCTGAGAATGAGATGCCTTACGGATATGTGGAATCCCCATACGTATGGAATAAAGCTATTCACAGGACGAATGCAAAAGAGGGACCGCAGGCTTCAAGGTTTCGGTTCCAGGCGGCAGGTGGCAGCCCGGGGTATGAGTGGGAGATCACAGAGGGTAATTTACCGGATGGCCTGACGATGGATAAAGAAGGGGTTATCGATGGTTTCTGTGAAACACAAGGAGAGTATTCATTTACCGTTCAGGTGACGGATGCGGATAAACGGACAGCAGTAAAAGAGACGAAAATAATCGTAAAAGAGCGTCCAAGCAAGTGGTTTGAAGAAGGGAAAATGTCCGCATTGTCCCATGATACAGGAGCATATACCCAGTTTTGGGATCCAAATTTTTCATTTGATACCTGGGCAGAACGTGCAAAAAAAGCAGGCATGACGATGCTGTCTACGGAAGCGGTACAGGGTGTATATTACTGGCCGGCGCCTGGTGCCTATCCAGGTGACCCAAATGGTGCAGCTGTTAATCAGCATCCCAACACACTGGAACTAAATGAGGAAGGGGTAGCTCAGCCAAAAGACATGCTGCAGGAGGCAAAAGAAGCAGTAGAACGTCATGGAATGAGGTTTGGTCTGTACTATGCTTCCGAGGGGTCTAATCAGACCAAAGATCCCCGTGTCAACAACTCCAGCGGATTTTTCCGGAATGTGGAGGATCTTGTGGTTCGTTATGATCCTAAGTATCTGTTCTTTGACGGGAATCCGGAAGGAAAAGGAAATACTGATGCTATGTGGAGCGCTGTGCGTGCTTACAATGACTATACCCTTATACAGGCAAACGACCGAAATGAAGTCAGCGATAATGATTTGACAATTCTGGAGACGGAGTATACCGGAGCAATGCCATATACCCATGGGGGTCATTGGGAAACGAATATGTGGAATCAGAATAAATATACGGTTGATGAGGCATGGTCGCACCCTATTATTGATGAGATGGATGCCTGGTCAGGATATGCGGGAGGACATACAAGAGATGATTGGCGTTTGTGGGCAGAATTCATCATCAATAATATCGGACATGGTATGGTGCCAAATTACGATCAGATGATCATCGCTATCCGGGGTGTTGACTGGGCTGGCAAGAATTATAGTAGTGGGATTAAAGACGCATATTATCAGGGACCACTGAATGCACAGCGTTTCCTGGAAATACGTGACAATGTAAACTTGTGGATGGCCAATGATGGAAAGCCTGACTTGCACGAATCCCTGTTTGGAACAATGCCGTACTATTTTGACACTTATGAAAAAAAGGAAGGCTACCATGAGAATACCGATAAAGAGCCATTCCTGACTGCAAAATACGGGGAGGGGCCTGAATGGGGATATTCCGTTGCCCGAGACCAATTTGTGTATATGCATATGGTAGAGAATACAATTGGAAATGGCAGGGCAAAAAAAGGATTTACCGGTCAGGAGAGTGTCTATGCAGGGCCATTTGATTATAATGTAACCAATGTGGAGTGGCTTAATGAAGGAATAGCACTGCCCTATAGTGTAGAGTCAAAGGATGGAAAGAATTACATCACCATCGATACTTCTTCGGTCAAAGAAGATCCTGTGGATACCATTATCAAAATCACCACGGATAATGACACCCGCAGTTTCAAGCTTACTGGTGTGAAATTATTCAGCAGCCAGGAAAACAAATCCGAACTGCAGTTGCGTGCAGAAGCCTATCTGAAGAACTTTACCAATGTATTCGCAGATGCAGATCTTACCTATAGCAGTGATGATGCATCGGTTGCATCAGTTGATCAGAATGGACTGGTAACAGCCGGGCATCCTGGAAATACAACCATACGTGTAACAGCAGAGTATGAGGGAGAGGCAGCAGTCGACACTTATCATGTTCAGGTAAAAGAAGATGGAAGTATCACTTCAAATGAAGAACTAATAGGTGTAGTATTGCGGACTGATGGAAAAGAGGCATTTGGTAAATTTTCATCTGACATCAATATGCCGGTGACTTTTGAAGGACGCACCCAAAAAGGGGGCGGAGTGAACCTCCTTTCTTATGACAATATCACATGGCATTATGGAGTCTGCAGCGGCCAGGCAGGAGGACAGACCTCGGATCCGGATATCTACTGGCAGGCACATGAGGTTGAAGATCTGGACCTTCTGGCAGTTAAAGATGACGAAGTAGTTTTTAACAGATGCGTTTCAGAAGAGGAAAATGTTGCAATCTGGGCTGATATTACAGTTGATGGAGTAACCTATACGACCAATAGAAATTATCTGAGAATATTACCGAATACTGTTTTAAGTAATAATATCGTACCAGAAGTGACAAGCGGCAGCAATCCAGCCGATCTTACAGATAACATTTTAACCAGTTCTGACGGTGGAAATACCTCCAGATGGACACCGGCGAAAGAGGATGAGAATCCAGCCATGACAATGGATTTAAATTCAGTGTGCGATCTGTCAAATGTGAGTGTTTATTTTAATAACAAAGACCGGTATTATAGGAACACGCCAAGTGCTATCCGGATAGAAACGAGTGAGGATGGAGAAAACTGGGAGATACCCGTGGAACAGGGAGCCGTTCCGGACAATGATACAAAATACCGTTATAATTCAGACAAGTATACATACCCACTCAATCAGAAAGGCAGATATCTGCGCATCAGTTTCCCGGGCGGTGCCAGAGACGATTTGATGGATGTGCTTGAAGTAAGGGTACGGGGAATAGATCAGGGAAAAAGGCTGGGAGATGTAGCGGTAGAGACAGAACTTTTAGATGATAAGACTGCAGCTTTCCATCTAACGGGTATTTCCGGAATCGGAGAAGAGATGGATCTGAGCAAGGCGAAGATTCAGATACAGAGCACTAATCCTGAAATAGTAGAGATCAATAAGGCAAATCAGGCTCTGTCCGTATCGGAAGGACGGGCCCAGATTTTCATAGATGTAACGCTAAATGGGATTACGGTATCAAAACAGATATATATCGATGTAGATGCTGACGGAAATCTGCAATTAGTTAATTATTTGTCCCAGGTGAATCTTTCTGTGGATAAAAATAAGATAGCTGTTGGATCACCGGTGGTATCAGAGATTGAAGCATTGGATAATAACGGAAAACCGGCCGATCTTTCTGACGCAGAGATTACATTTATACTGGACAGTGATAATTTGTCAGTTGTGGAAGGGTCATCTGTAATCACCATGAAGGATAGTATTCCGCGATCCTCTGAATCGACAATTCAGGTAAAGGTGACAGTGGATGGAGTTACGGTGGAAAGTAATAAAATGATCCTTACCCAGTTAGGTACCAATGTAGCAGATAATGCTGTGGTTTCGGTTTCTTCTGTACGTGACAAGAACGGAGATCCAAATGGTTCGAATCAGGATGAGCGATATATTGGTGTTAAGACTGTTGATGGAGACAAATCGACTGCATGGGCAGCTCGTGGAGGAGATAAGTCACCATGGATAGAACTGGATTTTGGGGAGGATCAGATGATCGCAAGTCTGAATCTGATTGACCGTGGTCATAAAGTCAATGAAATCGGTGAAGGTAAGCTGGAATTTTTTGACAGCACTGGAAACCTTGTTCACGAACAGATTGTTTCTGACATTCAATGGGAGGGACAGCCTGATAACTTAGTGAAGTTAGAGAAACCTCTCAGTGCACAGAAATTAAGATTCACAATAGATCCGGAGCTGAAGTATTATCATGGCGGAAATGGGGAGAAACCGGAACGGGGACTGGCTGAAATTGAAGTTGCTCTTGCAACTGATTTAAGCAAGACATTTATCGTTTCCAGCAAACCAGTCTATGCAGCTACTAATATAGGAGTGCAGCCAAAGCTTCCGTCTGTCATCACGGCAGTATTGAATAATGGAACAATGACCGAAAAAGAAGTACAGTGGGATACAATCCCGGAAGAAGTTCTGAAAGAAGCAGGAATCTTCCATATTCAGGGAACAATAGCCGATACTGAGGTTAAAGCATCAGCAGAAATTAAGATTAAGAACCATGTAGATGTGACCGGTATAACAGTTGATCCCACAAATTTCACTCTCATTGAAGGAAATAATACAGTCTTAAAGGCAGCCATAACACCTCAAAATGCAACCAATCAGGCAGTAAAATGGGATAGCAGCAACAAATCGGTGGCAATTGTTGATGTGAATGGGAAAGTAACGGCAATGTCACAAGGTTCAGCAAAAATTACAGTTACGACACAAGATAACAACAAGACTGCAAGCTGCCTTGTTACGGTCACGCCAAAAGATATTCCTCAGCCGGTAAAACATACAGTAACATTGAACGCAGCAGGAGGTCAGGTAAACCCGTCCACAATTACAGTGCAGAATGGAAAGCCTTATGGAGTGCTTCCAACCCCTACGCGCAGCGGATATAAATTTGTGGGATGGTACATGGGTAATCAGATGGTTAAATCCAACGATATCTGTACATCAAATGTCACATTAACTGCAAAATGGGAAAAAGTAATCGAAAAACCAGGAAAAGTCACCGGCATAACGGCTGCTAAGCTGACAACAGACAGTATTAAGTTATCATGGAAAAAGGTATCTGGTGCCACATCCTACAAGGTATACCGTTATGATGATAAGAAGAAGAGATGGAGTAGCCTTAAGACAACAAAAGCGGCTTCTTATACCGATTCTAAAAAGAAATCCGGAACAAAATATAAGTACCGTGTAGCAGCATACAACAGCGCAGGAAAAGGATCACATTCTTCCACGTTTATTACGGCCACCAGACCTGTAAAACCAAAGCTGAAGGTAACGAGAAGCGGATCAAATAAGGCGAAACTTACATGGAAGAAAATTAGTTCTAACAGGGTACAGGTTTATATGAAAACGGGAAATGGAAAATACACAAGGATCTCCACTAAAAATGGAAATAAATCTTCCTATACAAAATCAGGTTTAAAGAAAGGCAAGACTTATACATTTAAAATCCGGGGATATATGCAGCCAACTTCTAAAACAAAGGTTTACGGATCTTATTCATCGTCCAGAAAAGTTACTATTAAATAAAATACGCTTATTTTATGTGTTCACAATAGAAAAAGAGGGTATTGCAAAAGATTGCGGTAAGAAAAGAGGAATGATAAGAGCCGGAAGTCAAATAAGACTTCCGGCCCATTGTAATGGTATTTTCATAAGAAGTGATTATCAGTCTGATGGATCCATTTTTCCAGGGTTCTATTTAACCCATTCACATCAATAGGCTTTGTTATGTAATCATTCATACCGACACTGTAAGCTTTGCTGATGTCGGTTATGAAGGCATTAGCGGTCATTGCCAGGATGGGTACCGTCTTTGCATCATCCCTGTCCAGAAGACGAATTGCTGCGGCTGCTTCATAGCCATCCATCACGGGCATCTGAATATCCATCAGGATTGCGTTATAATATCCTGGGTTAGAAGAGCGGAAGGCTTGAACGGCATCCAGGCCATTTTCGGCTGTTTCAATAAGCATTCCCTGCATACTAAGCAGCTCGAATGCAATTTCACGATTCAGTTCATTGTCTTCTACCAGCAAAATCCGTTTTCCCTCCAAAGTAATATTTGTGTCTTCTTCAACAATATCATCTTCTGTTTTATGATCAGAACAGAACAACTGGAAAACATCTATAATCTTTGAAATAAAGAGTGGTCTGGTAATAAATGCGTTTGCTCCTGCTTTCAAGAACTCATCTTCTATATTTGGGTTATTATAGGATGTGATAATGATAATAGGTATACTTTCTCCCAGGCATCTGCGTATATTTTGTACTGTATCCAAGCCATTTCTTTCATGCATCTCCCAGTTCAGAAGCACTGCGGAAAATTCATCTGAACGGGCATGTGCGGCTGAAATGATGCCCAGTGCTTCTGCACAGGATGATGCCCAGTATCCCTGCATCCCAAGCTTTTCTAAAAATACTGTAATATTCTCACAAGTTTTTTTGCTCGTCTTCTATGATCAGAACAGGCAGCCCTGCCAGCTCGTGGTTTACTGATTCTTCTTTGTCTGCCAGATGAAAAGGAATGGAAACCGTGAACTTACTTCCTTTACCTAATTCACTTTTTACTTCAATGGAGCCGCCCATCATTTTTACGATATTTTCGGTGATAGACATTCCCAGCCCGGTACCGGGAACTTTGCTGATACGAGAATCTTCAGCACGTGAAAAGGGTTCAAAAATATGGGGAATATATTCACTTGTCATTCCAATGCCATTGTCTGTAACTATAAATTCATATTGGGCCTGATTCTGGCTAAAAGGCTGATATTCATTAATACTGAGACTGATGGTTCCGCCGGGAGGGGTATATTTGATCCCGTTGGAGAGCAGATTCATAAAAACCTGATGCAGGCGGTCACCGTCAGTTATAATTTTTTCATGGAGTACTTTTCCAACATAAACCTCAAATTCCAGATGCTTTTCTTCCAGCAACGATCTGCACATATCTGAAACATTTTGTATTAGGTTCGGAAGGCTGATTTCTTCGGGATGAAGGTCAATTTTTCCGGATTCAATTTGAGACATATCCAATATTTCATTAATCAGACTTAAAAGATATTGACTGGAGGTGTTAATTTTGTTCAGACAATCATTCACTTTCTCAGGTGCAATAAGATTTGCCCTTGCAATAGCAGTCATGCCAATGATAGCATTCAGTGGGGTACGAGTGTCATGGGACATAGATGACAGAAATTTAGTTTTCGCTGAATTCGCAATCCGTGCCGCCATGTAGGCTTCTTCCAGTGCTGTTTGCTGGCGTGCCTGTTCCCGACGGTCTTTTGTCACATCAATGCCAACAGTGTAGAAAGAAGGGATACCATCCCAGCTGTCTTCCCCATTTGCATAGCATAAAGTAACGGTCAGGATTTTGGTTTCTCCACTGCGTGTGATAATCCGGGCTTCCATAATAATACTCTGTTCGGTTCCCTCTATTTCTTTTAGCATGTGCTCAATACGTTTTAAGTCATCGGGATGCAAATATTCACATGTCGAATGCAATTCTTTTTCGAATTGTTCTTTTGTATAACCGATCATCCTTAAGAAGTCGGCATCATACCAAAGAATGGTTCTGTAATCTCTGGCATCCAGACGGGCAAATCCACCCGGAAGAGTCCGGAGTAGAATTTCACGTTCACGCTCTTTTTTAGCCAGCTTAAACTCGGAACTGTACATATCATAGGACAGTTCTATACGTGACTTGTGGCCGTACCAGTTAATTTGACGGTTTTTAATCATAAAAGTTCTGTTGAGTACCGGATTGAAAAATTCCCATTCGTAAAATTCATCTGTCCGTAATCTGTCATTGGTGCAGAAAGGGCATGGTGAGGTTCTTCCCTGAATTACTTCATAACAAGGTCGCCCAATAACTTCCTCACAAGTTGTATTCATAGTTTCAGTGCCGGTGCGGTTTATAAATAATAATTCATAAGTATCCATATCACTTATATAGATATTCCCGATATACTCATCCATCAGCCACTCAAAATACTCTGTTTTTTCATCTTTCAACCGAACCAAATCGCTGATATCTGAGTTGATCATATAAAAAACCGGATGTCCATCCACGGTTTCCTTTGTGATAGTTCCAGTGATACGTATCCAAATGAAGCCGCCGTTCTTAACAGGCAAACGGCAATCCAGAGAAAAACCTTTTTTGCCCCGGGAAAGAGCATGAGTTAAAGAATCTCTGATTTTATAAAATTCATCTGTATGATTTCTATAATACTGACGGAGATTCGGGAAAAGGGATGAATATTCTTCCTTTGTATAGCCAGTACTCTGATAAAAATTTATATTACCGTAAAGAAAAGTGATATCGGTATCAAAAATACATTTGTTTGCGCTGTTTTCAATTGTTTCTATAAACATATCATATTCTTTTTCAATAAATGGCATCTCCATATTCGGACTCCTTTTCAGAAAGTAATTTAGATATAATATGATAAAGCTATCTTGCATTTATTATATCTGATAATACCGGATAAAGCAATATAACAATGTTATTTGAAAGTTGATTTTACAAACTGTAAAAAATATAAGGAGATTGTAAGAAGCTTCCATGGCGGATGGGTAAAGTATTCCCGTCCCATTGGAAGTTGCAGAAGATACTCAAAGCATATCATTACCGGCTATTCGTTCCAGGATTAAGGGAGGATGTAAATGGACCATCCGGCACCTTAATCTCTGTGCGGGACGGTCCACTCTGCTAAAAATAAAAGAGATCTTCGAATTTTTTATCCAATGCAATACATAAAATCAAAGCTAATTTTGCAGTTGGATTAAACTGCCCTGTTTCAATAGAACTAATGGTATTTCTGGATACGCCCACCATTTCCGCCAGTTGGCTTTGTGAGAGCTTTTGTTCTGACCGTATTTCTTTCAGATTATTTTTTAGTACTAATTTTTCATCCATATTTTTACCTCAACACACTTATAACAAAGCTTGCCAGTGAAGCTATGGAAGCAATGGCACCGGCAACGGTAGATATTAAGTATGCCTTATTTTTAGTGAAACGGTATTTCGGATATGCCTCGGCTGCAACAAATGCCCAGAACATTGCGTAGGGTGCGTAACTATGCTGTCCATTAAATACGTTAAATATAGCTATAAAAATAAATACAAGGCAAAAGGCGCTGATACCTATTCTGCGTCCTCTGTTTTCTGCCTGCTGCATGCCTTCATCTGTTTTTTCTGCTCTGCTTCTTGCTAAAATCTGTTCTTTATTCATAACAATACCTCCTGATTAGGTTGCCAAGTTTTCTTTACATTACTATCATACATCTGCCAAGCGTACTTGTCAATAAGTTTTGCAAAGTTTTCTTTGCAAAATAAAAAGACGGTCTTCTTCTCAATTGTTTTATCTGGAAATGAATGGTATAATAACACCAACAATTGTTATCCTTAAAATCAAAAAAAAGTTAAGAAGAAATAGAAATGTACGGTCAGAAAGGGGATTGGAATGGCATACAAACAAGAGCTGTGGGATGAGGCAAAGAAAAAATGCAGGATATCAGAAGAAGAGATACGAATGGCAAAAGAAATGGGATTAAATCCGAAAAGTCTGATAAAAAACATCCCAAATAAGAAGGAGCAGTGGAAAGCTCCGGTTAAAATTTGGATACGGGAAATGTATGAAGAAAGGCAGGAAAAGGCAGAGAAAAAGAAGAAAAGAAAATCTCAGATTATAGAATAACAGGTTTTTGAATTTTGCTTTATTTTGTTTCGGATGACGCGGAAGTAACTGTCAGATCAAGCCCGCTAAGATAGTTGCTCCCCCAGTCACACATAGATTCCAGAACAGGAATAATACTTTTTCCAAAGTCTGTAAGCTGATATTCTACTTTAGGGGGGATAACCGGATAGACAGTACGCAAAATCAGGTTGTCACGTTCCAGCTCCCGAAGCTGTTGTGTCAGCATTTTAGGAGTAGCATTTGGAATGTTCCGGTGCAGTTCGCTGAAACGAAGGGTCCCTTCTATCAAATGAAACAAAATCAGTGCTTTGTATTTACCGCCAATCAGTTCTAGTGTGGCTTCCACGGGACAGTTATATGTGCCTGGACATTTCATTTTTTCACCTCTGTATTTTTTACACTATCTTTTTGGGTACTATATACCATAAAAGTGCATACTTGTTCTAATGAATATTAATGCTATAATTATAGCTGAAGTTGGTAAATATATCAACCTTTGCCTGCAGGCAGATACTATTTACTACAATTTAACACCCTGATTAAAGGAGGTAATTATGAGTTTTCTTGAGATTGCGAAAAAAAGGTCTTCTGTGCGTTCTTATACAGAACAGAAGGTAGAAAAAGAAAAGCTGGATCAGATTCTGGAAGCAGCACATGCAGCGCCGACTGCGGCAAATCTTCAGCCTGTTCATTTGCTGGTTGTTCAGGAAGCGGAAGGTATGGCAAAGATTGAAAAGGCAGCAAATGTATTTCATGCACCGTTGGCGATTATTGTGTGTGCAGATCACAATAAAGCATGGGTTCGCCCATTTGATAAAAAGCAGACAGGGGATATTGATGCTTCAATTCTGACAGACCATATGATGCTTCAGGCGACTGAACTTGGACTGGGAAGTGTCTGGGTTTGCTATTTTAAACCGGATATCCTGCGTGAAGAATTTCATATTCCTTCCAACCTGGAGCCGATTAATATACTGGTGATTGGATATTCTGCCCAAGAAGAAGGGGATCCCAATCGGCACAGCCAAACACGTATCCCGGTGGATGAACTGGTTTCATACGAGAAACTTTAGAATAACTGTTGAAAGAATTAGGTGCTCGGAAAGAGAAGGGGTGAGCGCTTTTTGGGGCATGCGGGCATTCGCTGTGAAATCCTGATGCATTTCGCAGCTCAGTGCCCGCTTAGTATCCAATGGGATCCAGTTTATTGATACAAAGCTGGTACAGGACAATGGAATCCTGTGCCCTGATAACAATTGACATTCCTTAATCTTCCCAAAAATCCTCTATTTCTCTGAGTATTTCATCGGTAGGGATAAGTGTTGCTTCAATAATGGTTTTACACGTCTTTTCTAAATAATGCTTAATCATATAATACCCACATGCATAGCCGGCACAAAAGGGCAGACCCACAGGAAAATAACCCTGCATTTTTGCAATTTCATCCCCATAGAGATATGATGTTAAGTTATCCATTCCTTTCACGTCCAGGGCATCTCGGATGAGTGGTTTTATATAGTTGTCCAGAGTGTCCATATCTATTTTACTGACCCAGGGCCCCAGTTTTTCTTCTCCGTAGATGAAGGTGGCATAGTTTTCAGCCAAACCCTCCGTGACCATCATACCTGCCAGGGATATATCATCATGCCATTTCTCAAATTGAAACCGCACATTATGGTTGCACTCATGAGCGAGGGCAGCCGGTATACGCCCAATGGTGTATTCGTTTGGTGTAATTGCACCAAAAATGTATCCAGGTATGCCGCCGTCGCCGGAATAGCCATCGCTAAGTATGGTATATGGACTCTGGGGATCTGCAAGCAGAATAGTATATAAATATTTCTGAACCGGTAATTCAATACCGGCATGTTCAAACCGGCCAAGTGCGTCTTCTATGGAGTGCTGGCAGCTTTTCCAAAATGCGTCATCAGACAGCAGCTGAACGCTTTCTTCCTGGCTCTTATCTATTTCTGAAGGATTCAGATATCCTAACATATTACTTGCCATAATTACGTCATAACCATTTTCCTGCTTCGCCTTGAGCGGTACGCAGTAACAAGCCCATTTTTTCTCAAAGGGTTTCATCATTTCATAACGATATATGTCGTTCTTTTTTTCCATAGGGACAGATATCATTTTCTTGTAAATTACATCTGATCGTATATTCTTGATTTCCATATTATTGCTCCTTTTCTATCTGATCTATAGTTATCATACAAGTTGACGCGACGAGAAGGTCAATAGTTTTTTGTGTATTTTTGTAAGTACATAATATCGTTGCTAATGGTATTGATAAATGGTAGAATATACCTATAATTTTGAAGTTATGGAGGCGATGGGTTGAAGATAAAGAATAGTAAATTTGATATTGCTATAAATATGTTGTGTCTTATTATGATAATAGGGACAGCCATATATCTGATAGTGAATTGGACGAATATACCAGAAAATGTACCTATGCATCATAACTTTTCTGGAGAGGTTGATATCTTACAATGAAAACAGAATTAGTGATTGAATTACCATCACTGTTTCTGCCGGCTTTCATACTAATATTATTTGGAGATATGCTTTTTTGGATTCTCAAGTTAGTAAAGGTAAATCAGAAATTGAAAAATTGACAACTGTAACTTAAATTCGCACGTACCATGAATCAATCAAATTTATTATGAATAGCATGATCAGATTTAAAATGAGTAAGGTATGCATATAGACTTTCCTCCGTATTTTATTTTTGCAGATATTTTTCTATCCAGCCTTGTTCATATACACGATGACCTAATAATGTAATTGCCTGTTTTGGACAATGATTAATGCAGCGATAGCACATAGTACACTGATCTCCCGATTTGGCAATGCCATTTTCCATAACGATGTTTTTCATAGGGCATAACTTAACACATTTACCGCATCCGATACATTTTTTGGAATGTATGGTTAGCTTGTCTGTATATCGTTTTGTTTTATTGTAAAAATACAGCCTTTGACCAAACAACCCGGCAAGATGGCTGAAAGCACCTAATCCCTCTTGCGGAGGTTTGCCCATCTGTAATTTTTGTACTGCCTTCTTTATTTTTTCTTCTGATTCTGTGACAAGCTGTCTGTTCTTTTCTAATGTAGTTTTCAGAACTTTTTCATCACTGATACTGTCTGGCATTTTTAAGTGTAAACCGCCGGTTACCGCTGCACCAAAAGTTTCCAGCAGTCTTGCCAATACACCTGCTCCGTCTCCACTGAACATTCTCATGGTTGTCAGAATGAAAACTTTTTTTCCCTGCCATAGCTCCTGATTTTGGATCATAAAATCGCGCAGTATTTTTGGCATGCTGCTGTATTGTGTGGGATATCCAAATACAATCTCTGTTTCACTGCGGATTAGTTCTGGCAGCCGAATGTCTTCAATCGAATAAACGATTGCTTCAGGGTCATATGCTTTTGTAAATTTTTCTACGCAATGTCTGGTATTGCCTGTGCCGCTAAAATAGATTCCGATCATGATAAGATTCACCGCCTTTAACACGCTTTGTGGTGTTTTTATTTCTTAAAGTATAATGAAGAATAAACCGTTCGTCAATAGCCGTGGTAAGAAGTGCAGCACAAAAGATAAGAGTGGCATGGAAAAGGATGTTTATATTGCAAATATGAAATGATTGTTTTATAGTAAATTTATATGAACATGCAGAGATGGAAAGCATCCGGAACGTTACAATGGAGACTGTGGACTAACCGGGGAGTCTGTTTCTGAGCGGACCGAAAGGATTAAAAATTATGAAGATACTGGTTGTGGAAGATGATTTTATTGTACGAAAAGGCATTATTCTTTCCCTGGATTGGGAAAAGGAAGGATTTCAGATCTGCGGTGAGGCAGCTAATGGAGTCAGCGGGTTTGAGTTAGTAAAAGAATTACAGCCGGAAATTATTTTGACGGATATTCGGATGCCGAGAGAAGATGGGCTGTCCTTATCCAAGAGAATCCGCAGTGCTTACCCGTGGATGAAAATTGTAATTCTAAGTGGTTATGATGATTTCTCTTATGCGAAACAGGCATTGCAGATTGGAGTTTTTGAATATCTACTGAAACCAATTGACGCCGATGAATTGCTGGAGACAGTTGTAAAATTAAAAAAAGAAATAGAAAAAGAAAAGGCGCGTCAGGAACGGGAAATTTTTCAGCAGACTTTTGTGGAAGAAAATTACGATTATGTGCGCAGCAGGCTGCTGAATGCTTTGATCAGTGAGAAATTGACGGATCAGGCGAGAAGGGAAGAGGTGACAGGGCAGCTTTCAAAGCTGGGCCTTGAGTTTGCAGGTCCCTGTTATCGGGTTTTACTGATTTCGGTGGATGATTTTTTCCTTTTGACACAGCATTCTGTGGAGGAAAGGCGCTGCCTGGAAGAATCCATAGAGGAGTCCATAAGAAATATATTGGGACTGTCGTCTCAGGAGACGGTGTTCCGGGACAATGGCACGCATTTTGTGGTGATCCTGATGGAGCAGGGACAGGAAGAAAAGGCGGACAGAGAAGCTTTGAGCAGGCTTTATCAGCAAATAAAGGGTGAGTTGGGATTCTATATTACGGTATCTCTGGGAGATCGTAAAGATAAGATAGAAGAGATAAGGCAATCTTACCGGGAGGCACTGCAGGCGCTGCGGTGCAGACCTTATATGCCGGGAGAGTATATGATTCACTATCATGAGAGTATGGGAAAAGAGAGGAAAACTTATCTGAATATCCAGAAGAAAGAAAATGAACTGGTACAGGCGATGCTTCAGTATGATGGGGACAGAATGCTTGAGATTGTTCAGAACATTTTTGAAGAAGCCTATCAGAAACAAACAGAATTTGAAAAGGTGAAAACAGCATGTGTGCGTATCTGGATGATTGTGGCTTCTAATTTAGAAGAGATGTCCATCAATCCTTTGGAAGTGACGGGGGAGAGCAGGGACTGCTTAAGGGAGATGGAAGGCATCGGAAGCTTTTCGGCTTTAAAGCGGTATATATTGAATCTATGCCGGGAAACTGTACAGGTGTTAAATTCTACAGAAGGTGCGAAATATAATTTGATTATACAGAAATCTATGCAGTACATAGCTAAACATTATATGGACGAAATCCGCATCAGCCAGATCGTAGCGGAACTTTATATCACGCCAAATCACTTCAGCCAGGTATTTAAATCCCAGACCGGAATGAATTTCAGCGATTATCTGAACCAGTTCCGGATCGATATGGCAAAAGAGCTGCTAAAAAATCTGGATTTAAAAATATATCAGGTTTCGGAAAAGTCAGGCTACCAGAATTACAAATATTTCAACCTGGTATTTAAGAAGTATACCGGATACTCACCAAAAGAATATAGAAATCACATTGACTTGCGAGAGGATGGAAAAATAACTTGAAGAAGATAAAATCCAGGTTTGTAAGCTTGAATATTAAGGTGTTTTTACTGGCAATTGCCATGTCAATGATTCCAATGGCCATCATAGGAACACTTTTATATCAAAAGGCATTGGAAATTGTGAGGGAGAAGCAGGAGGCGGCCTCTCTCTATATACTCAATAATATCTCTGAAAATATAACATATGTGACGGATTATGCCCACAGCCTGTCTCTTTTTATCATTCAAAATCAAGACGTACGTGCCACCTTGCTGGCTGAATCCATGACAGAACAGGAGCGGGTACGCCACCAGAACCAGGTGGCAAAAAGCCTGATGTTTTATACCGGACAGAATCATTTTGTGAAATCTATTTTTATACAGGGGAAGAATGGTCTGATCTTAAGTGCCGGAGGGCTTACTTCCTATGATCTGGGAGAAGAACAAGAGAAGCAGCTTGAAGCGATGAAAGGGAAAATTCTATGGACGGGAACCGGGGAAAGGGATCAAAATGGGAATGCAGAATACCTGACTTTGTTGAGGAGCATCCAAAATACAGAGAATTTGAAAGAAACACTGGGAACACAGTGGATTAATATTCCTGTCTCAAAAACGGAGAAACAGTTTCAGGAGTATATAGACACGTATCCTGGTTATATTGCATTGGTTGATTCCCAGGGGGAAATATTACTAAATGCAGGGGAAACAGAGATGGTGGAATCTGACATAAAGGATGTGCGCAGTGCTAAAAAGATGCCCTTTATTAACAGTGGAAAGAATACTTTAGTTTATGGAATTGATATATCGGATACCGGATGGACCCTTATGAGTGGTATTGATATTACTAAATTATTGGCAGAAAACCGTAAGATACGCAGTCTTTTACTGTTGGGAATTGCAGTCAGTACGATGTTATGTTTCTGGATTACGTTTATTTTTGCAAGAAGTATTTTAAGGCCGCTGAGGCTGCTGACGAATAAGATTGTGGAAGTAAAGGAAGATAATTACAACGTTCAGCTGGAATTTGAGAGCAATGACGAGATTGGGATTTTGAGCAGGCAGTTCAATGCAATGACAAAACGCATGAATGAACTGGTCAATGAAGTGCTGACAGGAAAAGTGCTGCAGACCGAGGCTGAGTTAAATGCACTGCAGGCACAGGTAGATCCTCATTTTCTATATAATAATCTGGATACGGCATATTGGATGAGCAGGCTGGAAAAAGCGGAGAAGACAGGAAAAGTGGTACTGGCTATTGCAGATTTATACCGACTGACCCTGAATTCGGGACACCGGCTTATTTCTGTGGAAACAGAAGTGCGCTATATGGAAAATTACATTGTCATTCAGGAACTGCGCGTGTCAGACCAGATCCAATTCCATATTGAGATCCAGGAGGGAGTGAAAAAATGGGCGACTATGAGGTTTGTAATACAGCCGCTGGTGGAAAATGCCATCCAGCATGGAGTTCTGCCCACCGGAAGAGAGGGCAATATCTATATCCGGATTTACCAGCGGGATGACAGGCTTTACTTTGAAGTAGAGGATGACGGTGAAACGGCAGATATGGAAGAAATGAAGAAGATGCTGGCGGATATCAAGAGTGAAGAAAAGAAGGGCATGGCTATCCGCAGTATTGCCCAGAGGATTAAACTGCAGTTTGGGGAGAATTATGGGCTATTCTTTCAGGAGGCGCCGTGTGGAGGGACAATAGCCAGGGTGATACAGCCGTTAGTGGAGTATGAGGAGTAGAGGGAGAATTCCGGAAATGTTGCGAACTTTCTGTAAGCTAAATCTTTAATAATTTGAATTTTTGTATACCGTCAGCCGATTGGCTGACGGTATTTTAATATGTACCCGGCACGGGCACAATTCTGATGGGGTATAGGAACCCCTATCTGGTTTCCTGTTTCTTTTTATATATTGAATATATAAGTAAAAATAAGTACATACCTAAAAACATATGAATCAATGTTGGCGAGCCTGTACTTCCATTGAATGTAACGATAAGGGTGTATAAATTAATTTCCTGTAACAAGGACACTATAAAAGCAATCAGGAATCCCACAACTAAATGACTTGCTTTTGAAATATACTGAAAGAACAATAAAGCTAACAATAATCCTAATATAATCCCGCTAATGCTATTCGCCAAATATCTTGGATAGGGATTATAGGTCATTTGGGCTAATCGATCCAGTTTATCCAATATAAAAATAGGAATAAGCCCAGAAAATATTATTGGAAATAAAACAGTTATGATATTGAGAAATACATATTTTTTCTTCATAGACTCAACCTCCCGTCGCTTACTCATAATAAACTTTATTTTCAGAATCCAATGGATTCACCTCTTTCTTTTTCCTATATATAGTAAATATTATCACTTTAAAATTTACTTGTCAATCTTAATGAGTATGACATGATACTTTTCTGACAATTGAGCTACCCACGGTTAAAAAATTTGTAAACCTGATCATATCTTTTTGCTTAATTGAAAAAGTGATTGTATAATATAGACAAAGGAATAGAAAAATAGGTATTTTATGTGCTTTAAACGTATAAAAGAATAGAATATTGGATGTTTTCATAGATTATATGGTTTTTTGGAGTGGGTTTCATTCGTTATACTAAGGATGTAAAAAACAAACAGAAAAGGATAAGGAGAGGTATTATGGAGAGAAGAAAAAGAATCTTAGCGGTTGTATTGGCAGCGACGTTGCTTGGTGGAACTTTAGCGGGATGCGGAGGCCAGGGAGGCGATACATCTAAGGATACTGGAAGTACCCAGGGAACTCAGGAAAGCAAAGGTGAAACAGGGGGCTCTTCTTCGGGAGAAAAGGTATCACTGACCATCATGCATATGGGGACGGAAGAAGGCATCAAAAACGGGGATATTGAATCAATTATGATGCATCAGGTTGTAGAAAATTTTAAGGCAAAATATCCGGATGTGGACTTGAAAGAGGAAATTGTAGGGCAGGAAGCGGGATATGAGACGAAAATCAAAACACTGGCAGCCGCCAATGAAATTCCCGATTTAGCTATGCTGCTGCCTTCCATGATGAGTTCTTTCTATGAAAATGGACAGATCTTGGATTTGGCACCGATTTTAAAAGAAGAGTCGGAATGGGCAGATACTTTTGCAGACGGTATGTTTGGAGATTATACTTTTGGAGAACAGATTTTGGGAGTTCCAAGGTGCAGTATCGCAAATCATGTTATTTATTATAATACAGAAATTTTTAAAGAGTGCGGGATGGATAGTTTCCCGGCAGATGAAGTGGAATTTAAAGATGCTGTTCAGAAGTTAAAGGAGAAAGGATATATTCCGCTGGCTACTGGAAATAAAGGAAAATATGCAATTGCTTCCCAGGTAATGCCTGGTATTCTGATGAAATTCAATGAAAGTGACTGGTATGACAAAGTAAAAAATTATGATGGTGCTTCTTTTGAGGATCCCGATTCAGTAGCAGCGATTAAATATATGGAAGAGCTGATGCAGATGGGTCTGTTTAATGAAAATGTAAACAGTCTGGACCCAAATCAGGCAAGACAGCTGTATTATGACAAGAAAGCAGCCATGTACATAGAAGGATCCTGGTCCGTATCCAATTTAATCAGTGAAGCGCCTCAGGAAATACTGGATACTACCGATATGACAATCTTCCCGACGGTAAAAGGGAAAGAAGACCTGAAAAACCAGATCGTCGGAGGTCAGGGCTGGGGAATCAGCATCAGTGCCAATGTTACGGATGCACAGAAGGCAGCAGCAATTAATTTCTTGAAAGAAATGTCCGCGCCGGAAATCCAGACGCTTCTGATTGAAGGCGGTTCTTTAGCAACAGCTAAGAATATTGATTATGATGAAAGTAAATTGAATCCGTTTTTTGCAGAATTTCTGGAAATGTATAATTCACACGACAAAATTGTGGGATGCCCGGAAGTTCAGTTATCAACGGCATATATGGATGCCAGTTATGTAGGGTACCAGGAAATGTCCATTGGAGCAATCAATGCAGAAGAACTGGCTGCAAAATTACAGGAAGCTCATGAAAGTGCGAAAAAATAGTTGGAGGTGGCAATGTGAAAAAAAGAAAATATAGGAATCCGTTGATGCCCTCAGGCATAAAGTTAGCGGCTTACTTAAGCATTCCGGTCGGCGTCTATATTTTTATCATCATTATTCCTACTCTGTTCGCATTTGGTTATAGCTTTTTTGAATGGTCAGGAGGTCCGGCAAAGAAATTTATTGGTTTTGAAAATTATATTGCGCTATTTAAAGATGATACATTCTGGCTGTCTTTCCGAAATACGATTTTATTTACATTTCTTATGGTGATTGGACAGGTAGGAATTGCGTTTCTCTTTACCCTGTTCTTTACCATGAAGTGGGTTAAATTTGTAGAATTACACCGCAGAGTTATGTATTTTCCAAGTATTATTGCGGCGGTTGTCATTGGTCTTATGTGGCAGCTGATTTACAACAACGATTTTGGTATTCTGAATCATATATTAAGGTCTATTGGGTTGGAACAGTGGATTAAACCCTGGCTGGATGATCCTAAGATCGCCATGTTCTCTGTAGCAGTACCGGTAATCTGGCAGTTTATCGGATATTATCTGGTACTGCTTATGGGAGCAGTTGCTACTATTCCAAAGGATATTATGGAAGTGGCTGAGATAGACGGGGCAACCGGATTCAAAAAAAGTATCTATATTACTATCCCATTGATATGGGATACACTGAAAATCTGTCTGATGATTTGTTTTGCCGGATCTTTCAAGGCATTTGACCATATTATGGTAATGACAGGAGGAGGACCTGGAAGAGCCACCAGTGTATTGTCGCTGTATAATTACAATACCTCTTTTGTGCAGATGAAAATGGGATATGCAAGTGCGATGGCAGTGGTCATTCTGGTGGTTTCCATGGGATTAACGATAGGAATACAGCGGCTAATGGAGGGAAAATCATATGAACATTAAAAATATTCCCGTAAAAATATTGAAACTGATCGTCAATATCATATTCATGCTGTTTTCAGTTTCCTGCATTTTTCCGATTTTGTGGATGATTAATTCAGCATTAAAGACCAGCAATGAATTTATGCAGGACAGCATCAGCCTGACCCGCAGTCTGTATGTACAGAACTTTATCGATGCCATACAATCCAGCGGGTTTCTGAATTGCTTTATGAATTCCGCCATATTAGGAGTGATAAATGTAGTTTTAACAGTGGTATGTGCGCTGGTAACCGGGTATTTCATATCCAGATATAATTTCCGCTTTAAAAAGGCAATTTACCTGTTGTTTGTTTCTGGAATGGTAATTCCTATGCTGTCGCTGCTGATCCCGGTGTTCTTACAGTTTAAAACGCTGGGTATGCTGGACAAGCCCTGGACGCTGACCCTGCCTTACCTGGCGTTTTCCATGCCCTTCGCAGTTATGCTGACAGAAAATTATATCAAGTCGATTCCCGTAGAACTGGATGAAGCAGCTTATATGGAGGGATGCAGCACGTTTCACCTGCTGAGCCGTATTGTTTTCCCCATGTGCTCTCCGACAGTTGCCATACTGATTATTACTTCTTTTATGAATGCATGGAATGAATTTCCCTTTGCGCTGGTTTTATTGAATAATGAAAAATTAAGAACAATATCAATTGGAATTCGTATGTTTAACTCAGAACATAATATTAATTACCCGCTTTATATGGCAGCGCTGCTGGTTTCCATTCTGCCGATATTGATTATATATCTGATTTTTTCTAAGCAGATTATGAAAGGTATGACGGTAGGAGCAGTGAAAGGTTGAGTTTAAAAAAATTATGAAATAACAGGAGGTTTTTATGTGGTTTGAAGGTAATTACAGAAGGATTTTTTTAGATATGCATATTGATGACTGGAATGATGAATTTATGTCCAATGTGGACCCGAAAGGGTTAGTAGAACTGCTGAAAAATGCAGGCGCACAGCAGATTGTAGTAAAATGCAGGCCGCATACGGGGCTGGCACATTACCCCACCAAAATCGGGAGGATGCACAAAGGGCTAAGAGGCAGAGATTATGTAGGAGAGATGATTGAATTATGCCATAGCCGCAACATTGCCGTAAAAGCATATTTTTCTCAAATTTTTGATAATTGGGCATATGAAAATCACCCGGAATGGCGTATGATAAATGGATACGGTAAAACATCCAGAGAAGAAGCAGATCCGGCAAGTGATTTCATGAGCAGAAAAGGCAGATATGGTATTGTATGCCCCAATAATGAGGAATACAGAGCTTATGTGAAAGCTTGTCTGACTGAAATGACGGAAATGTATGATTTTGAGACAATTTTTCTGGATATGCCGTTTTTCCCGGAAGTATGTTACTGCCCAAGCTGCCGCAGGAAATATTTTGAGCAGACGGGAAGAGAAATGCCCAGAGTAATTGACTGGGGTGATCCGGCATTCCGGGAGTGGCAGAGTATCCGTGAAGAGTGGATGGGTGATTTTGCAGCATTTTCAACGAATGTTATTAAATCTTTCAAACCGCAGGTTACTATCGAACACAATCTGTCCATGATGGCTGATCCATGGGAATATGCCCACACCGATCTGGTGGCAGAGGCAAGTGATTATGTAGGTGGTGACTTATACGGAGGATTTATGCAGCAGACGTATATGTGTAAATATTACCGCAATCTGAGCAAAGCTCTTCCGTTTGTATTTATTTCTTCCAGATGTGATCCGGGACTGAGCTATCATACTACCACAAAGACGGAAGAAGAGTTTATGCTGCATACCATCATAGCACTGGCACATAATGGGGCATTTTCCATCTGTGATGGTGCGAACCCCGACGGAACACTGTGTGAGGAAGTCTATACCGGTCCGGTTAAGAATGTATTTGATGAAAGCCGCCACTATGAAAAATATGTGAGCGGTGATATGCTTACCAATATCAGTGTATGGTTCCCAAGCAGGTCAAAATGCAGCTGGAGTGATAACGGTAATCCGGTAACAGGAGAAAAATGCAATAAAAGTTTTATGGATACCCATATCAACATGGGCAGGATCCTGCGGGAAGAAAATCTTCCGTTTGACGTTATCCCCAGCAAAAAGTTAAAGGGGCTGGAAAGCGATGCCCTTGTAATCTGTGATGCGGCAGTCATCCATGATGAGGAAATGGAGGATATCGAAGAGTATGTGCGCGGAGGCGGAAACATTTATCTCAGCGGGCATGTGGGACATGAGCGTTTACTGGAGCTTCTGGAAGCAGAATATCAGGGACTGACGGAACACAACGTTACATATATGAGTTCTACGGAAGCAGGAAAGGAATATTTTGGAGAATTTGCAAAGAAATCTCCAATGAATGTACAGAGTAAAATGGAAATTCTGGATTTCAAAGGAGATTATGAGACACTGGCTACGCTGACTCTGCCTTATACCATGACCGGTAAATGTGAATTTTCATCCATTCACTCCAACCCTCCGGGAATCTATACCGACAGGCCTGTGGCAGTGAGGAAAAAAGTTGGAGAGGGACAAATTCTCTGGTTTGCCGCTCCAATCGAGAATTCCAGACCATACATGAGCCGCCGCGCAGTTGGCAGGATCTTAAAGAGTCTGTGCAAAGACCTGGAATTTGAGTCTAACGCACCATCCTTTGTAGAAATACTGGGGTGGAAGAAAGATAATAAGCGCTATTATGCAGCGATTAATGAGCAGGAAACTTCCCCGGTAGCACCGATGTTTCATATTGAAATTAAGATACCGGGAGAGATCAGCAAAGCAACAATTGCAGAAAAGAATACCGAACTTAAAATCACCAGAGAGGATGGCAGAACGACCATTTATCTGCCGGAGCTGAAATTGTTTTCGGTGATAGAAATTGAAGAGTAATGACAATGAGAAAATGTTATTACTAAATTAAAAGAGTAAAGGAAGCCATTGCAGATCAGGTGATGGGTTTCTTTACTTTATGTGGCATTGGCAAAAACTTATAAATATGAGGAGGAAATATATGGATTTCAGAGAAGAACGATTGGGGAAATTACTGGAAGATTTGAATGTCATGCGGTATTGCAATACGGTGCTGCTGGAGAATTTTGATGTGGATAAGAAATGGGAAGATGGTGTTCATTCTGTTCTTCGGCATAAAATTATTCTGCCGGCTTGTTTTGAGGGAAAATATGTGGAGTTTTGTCTCTCTACCGGAAGAGAAGGAGAATGGGATGCCGTAAATCCCCAGTTTCAGTTATTTGTTAATCAGAAACGGATTCAGGGGATGGATGTGAACCACAGAACGGCAGTTTTAACGGAAAATGGACGGAAAGAGGAAGTGTTTGATCTGGAATTAAGAAGCTATACGAAATACCAGAACAGGCCAATATTACTTCGTGGAGAAATCCGTGAGGTGGATAAAGAAGTTGAAGAACTGTACTATGACCTGCGGGTTGCATATCAGGTGGCGTGCCTTCTGGAAAAAGACGAGGAAAACTATCGGAAGCTTATCGCTGCCCTGGAATCAGCATGTGGGCATCTGGATCTCAGAAAACCCCATTCTTCGGATTTTCACAAAGGTATTAAAGCAGCTAAAGCCTGCATTATGGAGGAACTGTATCACAGCTGTAACGGTGGGGTAAGCCCGGTGGTTCATTGTGTCGGACATACCCATATCGATATTGCCTGGCTCTGGACGCTGGATGTGACCCGGGATAAGGCAGTCAGAAGTTTCTCTACGGTACTGGAACTGATGGACCGGTATCCTGAATATATATTTATGTCCAGCCAGCCTCAGCTTTATCAGTATGTAAAGGAAGATGCTCCCGATGTATATGAAAAAATCTGCCAAAGAGTGGCAGAGGGCAGATGGGAAGTAGAAGGCGGAATGTTTGTAGAACCAGACTGTAATATACCTAACGGAGAATCCCTTGTACGGCAGTGTCTGTACGGCATTCGCTTTTTTGAAAAAGAGTTCGGAAAGAAAAATCATATACTGTGGCTGCCGGATGTATTCGGATACTCCGCCTCCTTACCGCAGATCATGAGAAAGTGCGGACTGGATTATTTTATGACTACGAAAATAAGCTGGAATGAGACGAACCAGATTCCTTACGATACGTTTTACTGGGAAGGGATTGACGGAACGAAGGTGCTGACACATTTTATCTGTGCCAGGGACTATTCTTCGCCTACCCGCAGTGTGAGAACAAATAATGAACATTACTCTGCCTTTACAACAAATTATAACGGCTATGTTACACCTGCCCAGATAAAGGGAGCATGGCAGAGGTATCAGCAAAAGGAGCTGAACAGCCAGATACTGCTGTCTTATGGATACGGGGATGGAGGCGGCGGGCCTACGCAGGAAATGCTGGAAACCCAGAGAAGGCTTGCTCTTGGAATTCCCGGATGCCCCAGAACCAGACAGTCCTCCGCAATAGAGTTCTTCCGGGAGCTGGAGCAGGAAGTAAAAGGGAAAAAGAGGATGCCCCAGTGGTATGGCGAACTGTACCTGGAATACCACAGAGGTGTCTATACTTCCATGGGAAGAAATAAAAGGTCTAACCGGAAATCAGAATTTCTGCTGGGCAGAAGTGAGTTATGGTCTGTTATGGCAAATACACTGCTTTCCATTCCAAATGACAGGGAAACGCTCCTTGAATGCTGGGAAATTCTAATGAGGAATCAATTTCACGATATTCTCCCCGGTTCTTCCGTTGCGGAAGTATATGAGGATTCCAGGCGGGAATATGAAATCCTCGGTGATAAACTCCTGGCCCTGGAAGAAAAACTGCTTCAGACAATGACAGATCAGATTGCAGGAGACAGGGGAATCGTCGCTGTGTTTAATCCGAATAGTTTTCAAAATACAGACATTCTGGAGATACCGGAACCGGTAAGCCGGAAAGTAAGCAGTTTTAAGACTGGCGGTACCGTGTCTGTCATCCAGGAAAACAGTGACGGTTCCAGGATATTCCTGGCAGCGGATGTACCTGCGAAGGGGTACTGTGTGTTTGAACCGGTTGATGAAGAGATGGCAGAAGATAAAAAGTCGTCGCAGGTATTGAAACAAGATATTACGGAGCAAAATGCGGCACAGGCAAATCTATTTACAGAGTTCGCCCTGGTAAATGGTGAAGTGGAAACAAAGTGGTATCACCTTTGCTTCAATGATAAAGGGCAGTTTACCTCTATTTATGACAAAGAAGAAGGGCGGGAATTATTGCAGATAGGACACCGGGCAAATGTACTTATGGCATATGAGGACAAACCCCATGATTTTGACGGTTGGAATATCTATGACTACTATCAGGAGAGAAGCTGGGAAGTGGATCATTTGATCCGTATGGAAGTCAGTGAAAAAGGTCCCCTGCGATATGCGATTGAACTGGAATGGAAGTATCAGGATTCTGTTATTGAACAGACGATTTACCTGTATTCCCACACAAAGAGAATTGATATGAAGACCAGAGTGGACTGGAAGGAGAGCCAGACCTTGCTGAAAGCACTGTTCCCTGTAGAAATACACAGCAAAGAAGGAACCTTTGAAATCCAGTATGGAAATATAAAACGGGATCTGGTAAAAAATACTTCCTGGGATCAGGCAAGATTTGAAGTCTGCTATCAGAAATGGATGGATATTTCGGAAGACGGATACGGTATCGGCTTCTTGAATGATTGTAAATACGGAGTCCATGTACAGGATGGAACGGTAGGATTTACCCTGATTAAATCCGGTATATATCCCAATCCACAGGCCGATCAGGAAGAGCACTTATTTACATATTCCCTATATCCTCATCAAGATGGCTGGCGTCAGGGAAATGTACCCAGACAGGCATATCAGCTGAACCAGCCCATGACCGCAAATGTAAAGAAGCTGGAAGGCGGAAACCTGGCGAAGGAGTACAGCACTGTGTCCGTATCAGCAGAAAATGTCATAGTAGAAGTCGTAAAACCTGCACAAGACAGTGATGATGTGGTAGTCCGCATGTATGAATGCTACAATCGGAGAACAAAAGTGACAGTGGAATTTCCACAGGAAATGCGTGAGATTTACAGATGCAATCTGCTTGAGGAAGAAGAAAGACTGGAAGCTGTAAATGAAAAGAGCTTTCAGATAGAGATTGCGCCTTATGAGATTTTGACGTTTAAAGTTAAGAGGTAGAAATGTTTGAATATATTTCTCCGTAGCTGAACGTTCTAGTACTACAGAGAACAATTTTATCTTAAATTGGGGTTTAGCTGAGGAAGGGGACGGACCATGGCAGGCGTTTGGAAGGCTTACCGCAGAACTGGCATTTTCTAACCTTCCCAGAGCGCTTTTTGGCGGCACGCGGGCATTCGCTCCGAAATCCTGATGCATTTCGCAGCTCACTGCCCGCTTAGTATCCGATGGGAGCCAGTCGAATACTATCCGCCAAAAAACACTCCGGCAAGGTAAGTAAATGCTCAGATCTGCTATACGCCTTCCAAACGCCTGCCATGGTCCGCCCCCTTCTCTTTCCGGGATGCAGTTTATTGATACAAAGCTGGTTTTCTCGAGGGCTAACTTGAAAAAGTAAATTCCAGTGCAGAAGTAAATTCCACACCTATTTAAAAGTTACTGATTTTCTTGGAGTTTTATAGGCCGAAAACGCATATTTCTGTTATAATAAGAGCAACTTCTTAGAAAAAAGTTGATTTCAGGACATGAAAAACAGACCACTGGAAGGTAGTGTGCTAGACTAAATTCCACCGGTCACATTGAAAAAATGTGAAAGTTTAATTTCTAGTCCGACAGCAGATTTCTAGGTGGTTGTTAACGGTTAATGCGAATCAGCTTAGGTGTTAGATTGACCTGATCAGGCTCAATGCGCTTAAGCTGAAATGCGTTTAAGGCTTCTTCTCCAAGTGTCTCTACTGCAGCATCATAGGGTGTTCTGCCGTTCAGACTTTCTCGTGGAGTCGAGTTGATGTGATTCACAATCAGATTTACATCCCACTGAGTCAGAAATTCAAAACTGGTCCCTTTGGGGAGCACCATGCGAAGCATCGTGTGTGCCTGTTCCAGTCCACCCTTCTGTCCACTACGCATGGGATCACAATAGTAGATGCTGGCTCGCTGGAAATCGTCTATTCCTGTTTCCAGAGCGACAGGATCTCCGAACTCTGAGCCCCTGTCGGTCAAGATATGCTCGAAGACAGAGAAAAATTCATAAGTTCCCATCCGCTTTTCTAAGCGGTCGAAGATGATCCGCACAGCCCCTTTTGTGCAACGATTCAGGAGAAAGGCAAGAAAGAGCTTGTCCTTGGTAAAGAAGAAGGTCAACAGGGTCTTGCTGGATTCTCTGGACGAGTGAACCGTATCCATTTCAACAAAAGAGGATAATTGCAGCCCGCAAAAGTCGCTGTATAATCTGTTTTCAAATACAGTTCTGTTAGTGATCTGTGTTTTGTGGCATTTCCGAGGTTTAAACCCCGGCTTACGTTTCAAATCAATATTTCTGGCTGTAAACAGACCCTGATCAAGATAGGTATATAAGGATCGGACAGACATATCCAGTTCGGGATGGTTCGTAATGATCTGGTAGGGGGATTGTCCCTGTTCGATTAAGGGAGATATAATTCTATCCTTTTTGTGCATTTCATGTTTTGTCATGTTCACACCAGATCTGGAGCGGGAAAGTTTTTCCCTGTATTTTCTATCAGCAAAACGTGCATCGTATCTATATTTATGGGCTATCGTGCAATGATTGATCCTCTTTGTGCAGCCATAGGGAGCTTTATCTAATCGTTTGCACTGTTCCTTTACAAAATCGCTGCATGTCTGATTGCAGGTAGGACAGGAGGTACATTTTACACCACAAAGGATGATCTTGCCGCAGGCATTCGTTTTTTTACAATGGAAACGTTTCACACAAAAGTTACGGGCATTATAGAAGGTGCCTTTGTGATACCAGTCTGATAGACGGTGAGCCTTTACTTCTTTGGAAATGGTCGTTGGATCCTTGCAAAGAAAGCGGGCAATGTTCTTAAATGATTCCCCTTTGTTCAGTTCATTTTCGATATAAATGCGGTCTTCAAGGGAAAGGTGCTTCTGGTTTCCTGGAATATATTTACTCATAGATATCCTTCTTTCTACTGCTGTCAGAAAGAAAGATAACCATATCATTTATATATGAAAGAGTAAACCTTTACTGTGCAGGAGTAAATTCCACCCACAAATGTGGGGATGGAATTTAAAATTTCATTTTAGGGGTTTTCTCGAGGCCACTGAAAAAGTAGATATTACCGTCTATTTTTGATATAATGTATGTATCAAATAAAGGCGGTGTTTTTATGGTAGATCAACAACAAAAATTAGTATTAAGTTCCTACATGAAAATATATGAATTGGTGGTTCCCAGGAATAATCTTCTCCGACAGATAAAAGAACTCGTAAACTTCGGATTTATTTATGAAGAGTTAATTGATAAATATTGTCTTGATAACGGACGTAATGCAGTTCCACCTATCCGCATGTTTAAATATCTGCTGTTAAAAGCAATTTATGATCTATCGGATGTTGATGTCGTAGAGCGTTCCAGGTATGATATGTCTTTTAAATACTTTCTGGATATGGTGCCGGAGGAGGAGGTTATTAATCCC